>VGZH01000043.1 GCA_016872645.1 Planctomycetota bacterium
TTGCTGGTTTCGGCGAGCGTCTTGGTCAGTTCGGTCAGTTCGTGGTAGTGCGTGGCGAACAGCGTGCGGCAGCGGATTTGATCGTGCAGGAATTCGGTGACGGCCCAGGCCAGCGAAATGCCGTCGTAGGTGCTCGTGCCCCGGCCGATCTCGTCGAGGATCACGAGGCTGCGGTCGCTGGCGGAGTTCAGAATTCGCGCGGTCTCGGTCATCTCGACCATGAACGTGCTCTGACCTTTGCTAAGCTCATCGCTCGCGCCGACGCGGGCGAAGATGCGATCAGCGATCCCGATGCGCGCTTCGCTGGCGGGGATGAAGCTGCCCATCTGAGCCATGATCGTCAGCAGCGCGGCTTGCCGGATGTAAGTGCTCTTGCCGGCCATGTTCGGGCCGGTGATGAGTTGGACGCGGCCATGGGATTTCCGAGTTCGGAGCTCCGTATTCCGAGTATTCGGAACTTGCGGTTCGTCGCCACTTAAACCTTGGAGCTCGGCACTCGGAACTCCTAGCTTCACATCATTCGGCACGAACGATCCGGACGGCATCAGCTTGTCGAGCACGGGGTGGCGGCCTTCGCGGATGTTAAGGATCGGGTCTTCGGTCAACTCCGGACGGCAGTAACCTTGGTTGACGGCCAGCGTGGCCAGCGCGGCGAGGACATCGACTTCGGCGAGTACGTCGGCGGTCTGTTTCAGGCGAGACGTTGCAGCGGCGACCCGGTCGCGCAGAGCGTTGAACAATTCCAGTTCGAGCGAGATCGCTCGCTCTTCGGCTCGCAGGACTTTGTCTTCGTACTCTTTCAGTTCGGGCGTGATGAAGCGCTCTTGGTTTTTGAGCGTTTGCTTGCGGATGTATTCCGGCGGAATCTTCACGGCTTGAGCGGCGGTGACTTCCAGATAGTAGCCGAAGACCTTATTGAAGCCGACTTTCAAATTCGGCAGGCCGAGCCGTTCGGATTCCTTCGCCTGGTATCCGGCGATCCATTCTTTGCCGCCACGAGCGAGGTCGCGGAGTTCGTCGAGCGTCGCGTTGAAGCGGGTGCGGATCATGCCGCCGTCAGTCGTGAGCAACGGCGGTTCGTCGACGAGCGTTGCGTCGATGTCGGCGCGAATCTCGGCGTTGAGATCAAGGTCGGCTTCGAGCAATTGCAGCAACACGCTGTGTCGTCCGGCGAGTTTGGCTTTGAGCTTGGGGAGCAACGCCAGCGAGCGCGTCAAGCTCCCGAGATCTCGCGGACTGGCGCGGCCGGTGGCGACCTTCGCGGTCAGTCGTTGCAGGTCATAGGTCTCGGCGAGAATCTCGCGCAAGTCGCGACAGAACATCGTGTCGCGAGTCAGTTCCTCGACGGCATCCAGTCGGCGATTGATTGCCGCGATATCGGTCAGCGGATTCGACAGCCAATCGGCCAGTAGTCGCGCGCCCATCGCCGAGACGGTTGCGTCGAGAACCGACAGCAGGCTGTTGTCGCGCTTGCCGTCGCGAATCGTGCGAGTCAGTTCGAGACTGGCTCGCGTGGCTTCGTCAATGAGCAGCGACGTGCCGCGGCGATAAGGTTCCAACCGGCTGATGTGAGCCAGCGAACTCTTCTGCATTTCTTGGACGTATTCCAGCAACGCCCCTGCCGCCGTGACTCCGGCAGAAGTCGAGTCGATGTCGAAGCCTTCGAGCGTGGTCGTGCCCAAGTGCTTCAGCAGTGCCGTGTGACAAGCCGCCTCGGCCCAGTACCACGCGGCGCGCGGAGTCAGCAGCACGGTTCTCGCGAACAGCGGCCGCAGCCGCTCGTCGTTCGCGAGATGTTCGGGGTACAGGCACTCGCTTGGGCGGATGCGAGCGAGTTCGTCGGCCAGCTGAGCCGGTTGCAGATCGGCGGTGACGAAGCGACCGGTCGAAACTTCCAGCCACGCCAGACCGACAGCTCCCGATCGGCTCGGCCAGACGCTGGCGAGGAAGTTCGATTCGCGTGGGTCGAGCAACGCTTCGTCGGTCAGTGTGCCGGGGGTCACGACTTGCGTGACCTCGCGCTTGACCATCCCTTTGGCGAGCTTCGGATCCTCCATCTGCTCGCAGACGGCGACGCGATGACCGGCGGTGATCAGCTTTCGCAGGTAGCCTTCCAGTGCGTGATATGGAAATCCCGCCATCGGGATCGGGTTCGGCGAGCCTTTGTCGCGGCTGGTCAGCGTCAGACCGAGCACTTTCGAGGAAACGACGGCGTCCTCGAAAAAAATCTCATAGAAGTCCCCCATGCGAAACAGGAGGATCGATCCGGGGTTCTGCCGTTTGACTTCGAGGTAACGCTCCATTGCCGGTGTGAGATTATGCGGCGCGGGATTTGTGGCAGACGTTTTCTCCGGCGGCTGGCTCATGTCATCCTCAGGCTGAGAGTCTTGCAATGCGGCGGCAGAATAACGGGCGTGTTCGCAAGAATCTTGTTCGCTGGGAAAGACCGATCAACGAGCTGGTCAAAATGCCATCAGCACGACGCGTCTGCGAGAGGTTGTGACGCTCGAACCACTCGCTGGCGCGTCGTACTGGCTAAGTGAGCTTCGACAACACTTCGTCGTGTGTCGGAAAGCGACCGGTCTGGTGCTTGCTGTAGATCAACTTCCCGTCGGCGACGATCTCGAAGATGCCGCCTCCACCGGGAATCAATGTCGGCTCGACACCGAATCGCTGCTGAATCGCGGCCGCCAGACTGGTGGCCTGTGGTTTGTAGTTTCACGGCATGCAGTAGGTGATGCGAATGTCCATGAGAGGTTCCGATTAAAAGTCTGAGTTTCCGGCGGGCATGTGAAATCGAGTTGTCGTCCGCTGAGGAGCAGCGTACGTTCTCCGCCTCTCGAACCAGGCGATTTGACAATGGAGGCCCGGAATGAGCAACTTAGGAAAAGAAATGAGGAGTACATCGGCGGGTCGCCGAATTCCGATGTGGCTCAAGGTGCTCTACACCGCGTTCGTCTGTGTGCTGGTTCCTGTCTATTGGCGGGACTACGGTCTGACAAACTTTTTGTATTTCTGTGACGTGGCGGTGTTCTTCACGCTGGCCGCCGTGTGGTCCGAGTCTTCGTTGTTGGCATCGATGCCGGCGGTGGGAATTCTGGCTCCGCAGTTGTTGTGGATGGTGGACTTTCTTGGGGGATGCGTCGGGTTGTCGTTGACCGGCATGACCGCCTACATGTTTGACGAACGAATTCCGATTTTCACACGCGGTCTGTCTCTCTTTCACTTCTGGCTGCCGATCCTGATCGTGTGGTTGGTCTGGCGATTGCGTTACGACAGCCGGGCGTTTCGCAATTGGGCAGTCTTGGCCCTGGGTTTGATCCTGATGTGTTACTTCGGAATGCCTGCTCCACCGGCACCCGCGGAGAATCCCAACCTGCCGGTCAACATCAACTATGTTTACGGGTTGAGTAGTGATCGGCCTCAGACTTGGATGCCACCGCTGATTTATCTTGGCTTGATGATCGTCATCTTTCCGCTGGCGATCTTTTTGCCGACGCACCTGGTATTGCAAAAGCTATTCGGCCATCGCTGTGACGCAATACGTTCGGCATGAATTGTATCGCTGACGAACATCGCAAGAGCCGTCAGGGAATGGCGCGGCGTTTGTGCCAATCGGCCTGCTGCTGTTCGCCGGCTTTTGCAAATCGCTCGGCCAATGCCTGATGGACTCTCCACAATCGCGGATTGATGCGTGTGGCGGTCAGCAACGCCAGTTGCACGGCCTCCGGGTGTTCCATTCGTTGTTCACATTCGGCGAGGAGCAGCCAGTCGACATGGTGACGCCGCAAGCGAGTCAACTGCTGAAGTGTCGCGACGGCTTCTTTCCATCGGCCTGCTTGGAAGTGCGAATCAGCCAATAAAAACAATGCATTGGAGCGATCCTGGCCATCCAGCCCCTTCTGAGACAGCGTGCTCTCGGCCAGTGATTGCGTGCCGGGGATTTCCAGTTCGAAATGCAATCGAGCCAATGCCGCATCCAGCATCGGATCTCGCAGACCAGTCGTGCGGGCATTCGTCAGCAAGTCCAGTGCGCGCTGGCGGTATTGGTCGGCCAGGTCTGGCTGAGACTCTCGATTCGCCGCCTCCAAATAGGCGAGGCCGAACGTTCGCTGCTGGTCGAGTTCGCTGGGCCACGATTCCATCAGAAAAGGACGCAGCACTCCCGGACGACTGGCGGGCGACGGACCGGCAACCGACGATTTTGCGACCGGCTGGTGAACTCCAATTCGGTGGTGCGTGAAAGCGAGATGCGGAATCTCGGTGTTCGAACTGGGCATGTGGCATTGCACGCAATCATTATCCGGGCTGAGCTTTCGCCGCTGCGATACCTCCTCGCGGCAATGTTCAGGGCGATGGCAACTCAGGCAGATGGCTTGATGAGGTTTCGATTTCTGCTCGCCTCCGACATCGTGCGGGGCGTGACACGTCAGGCAGGTCAGCTTGTTCGATTTTTGATAGCAACGGCTGAGATGCAATTGCTCCACATGACCAACGACGGTCATCGGCTTGTCGGGAACGTCGAGCCAAAAGTCCGTACGAAACTCCTGCAACCGCAGGCCGGGACGGAAATCGCTAATTTGCCGGCCTCGCGTGAGGATGGTGGCAGTGCTGCGCAGATGGCATTGCTGACAGACCGCCTCGCTGAGCTCTCGCGACAAGTGGCTGGGATTGACGATCGTGCGATCGAGTTCAGTTTGTGAATCTGCCGCCGCGGTTCGTTCGCGGTGCTTTTCGACATGCAACTCACCGGGGCCGTGACAGCGTTCGCAGCCAATGGCCGCCTCAAAGATGTGCATGCGATGCAGGCTCTTGTCGAGGGCCTCCGCTCGGCTGGCGTGGCACGTCAAACAGCCCTCACCGGTGGCTCTTTCAAAGCCGGAGTGTTCGGCAACGTCGTAGCCCGGAGACATGCCCCAAGCCTTGCGCGACATGTACCACGTCAAGGGGGACTCCACTAAAAAACCATCCACTTCGACCAAGTAGGTCAGCGAGTGATGCCCCGAACCGATGACAAATTTCACGGGGTACTCGGCCAGCAACACTTCGGCGGGATCATCAACAAGCAGTAATTCGCGATGCCACAATTGCCCGTCGTGTCTTCGGACTTCGTAGCGGCGTTTGGAAACTGGATGCTCGAACTCGCCATCGGGCGGCTCACGAGTCAGATCGACGTCCGCCATCGAGCGGCCCATGCCCGTGTGCCGAAATGCCGCGTCATGGTCTGCGTGACACGTCCGACACGCTTCACTGCCGACGTAGGCGACATCCGGTTTCGTGTTGAGAAATGGACTCTCGGAAATCGTCGGCAACGGAAATGATTTGGCCCCCGCCGAGTTCGGCTGATTGGCCTGCGGCAGCGGTGGCCGGCGTGTCCAAACGACCAACGAGATGAAGACCAGGACCGCAAAACTGCCGATCAGCCACAGATGCCACGCCCGAGACGCTTTCACCGATTCGCGACGCGAAGGTTCGTTCATCGATCGCTCTCCGCGATGCCTGCTCAGCGCGTCGCAATGGCTTGCGCCAGCGGACGGAGAATCGGATCGACGACCAATTCCTCGATCAATTCGTCGCAGCGGCTGCGCAGCTTGTCGAGCGTTTGCTCGAACGTGCCCCCCGGTTCGAGGCTGCCGTACTGCCGCAGCGTGAAATAGACGCTGATGTTTTCCTCGGGGTACTCGCCACGGCGGACGTGATAGGCGTTGGTTCGCGTCTCGATCATCAGCCGCGCTTGCATCCGGCACGACTCGTCGAGCGTCAGCGTGATCGCTGGTTCGTAGTTGAGGACTCGTGCGCCGGGAATTCGTACCAGGCCGTCTATGGCCGGGCAACCGCCGAGTGCCTCGGCGACCAACTCGTCGTGGTTGCCGCGGTACGCCATATCGAAGCCCATCATGAAGTCGAGCGCTTCGCAATCCAGCGGACTGACCGAGAGCATGTACGGCAGAAGTTCGAGCGTCAGGCGATGCTGCTCGACGGCAGTATTGATGTCCGGCGGGTTGAGAAATCCGCTGCAAACTCGTTTGGGTTCGACCGAGACCCAGCGTTGGTGGCCGAGGTCTTTGTCTTCTTCGAGCACGCAGTCGCCGGTCTCGCGGGTGTAAAAGTTCCGCATCATCGGATACGACTTTTGGATTCGCTCAAAGAATCCCAAAATCGTCTCACGAGCGGCCGGCAGCGGCATCTCGGTGCTGAGGTTCATATTGCAATAAAAGTCATCGACGTAGGAGTCGAAGGCCAACATGATTCGGTCCTTTGACGAGAAAAGCGTGAGGTCCAGTTCGCACCAAGCGGCGTCTGCGAGGTCCTCACGCTTGTGGTGTTCGCCGGCGGCTGGCAATCAGTCGGCGGCGTCGTTAGTCGTCACTGGTATTCTAGGGGTGCTCCGGGATCAGGTCAAAGAATGCTTTTCCGAGGGGGCGGTTATGACACTTCAGGCATGTGTGTTTTCGACAACACTGGGTTGGTTCGGTCTGGTGGGACGAGAACGTTGCGTGTGGCGGCTGGTAATGGGACATCGCCGCGCCGAGGAGGCCTGGGCCGCTCTGTATCGCCAGTTCGCAAAAGAAACACTCTCCGAGTCCGACTGGTATCCGGCGCTGCGAACGAAGCTGGAAGAGTTCGCGGCGGGCAAGCGAGTTTCGTTCGAACACATCCTGGTGCGCACCGAACATCGCACCAAGTTTCAACAGAATGTCATCCTCGCCGCGCGAGCGATCGGCTTTGGCGAAACCGTCAGCTACGGTGAACTTGCCGCGCGAGCCGGCTCTCTGAAGGCGGCGAGAGCTGTTGGGACAGTGATGGCGAACAACGAAGTGCCGATCATCATCCCTTGCCATCGCGTGCTTGCCAGCGGTGGAAAAATTGGCGGCTTTTCAGCTCCGCAGGGGGTGCATCTCAAGCGACGACTGCTCGCATTGGAATCTCAGACGTAGCCCGATACCTCGTGAGTCGATTGATTCCGGCGCTCAAGCAGTTCATTCAGGGCGCAAGGTTTCGGATGGCAGGTGACGAGGTTCGATTCTGTCTCTTTGTCAAGAGTCGAAATGCTGGTCACGACTAAGTTCATCACCTTCGTGAAATGGTCCACTCATCCGCTTCCGCGCTGTTGAAAGTCATGGCTAGAATCGTGGCCACCGCGCTCTGGTCAGTTTCGGGTTCAAGGAAAGTGTGAGTATGACCGTTGGTTTCGTCAGGCCGGATGTTTCGGAACTGAAGCTCTCGATTCTAGGCCGTTCGGTGCATCCGGAATTGTTGGTCGTTTACGAGCGAACCTCCGTCGTTCGAGATGATTTCCAGCTGTATCTTGCCATCTGCGAAGCGGGCCATCTGCTCGAACTGCGCACGCCTCACCAAACGCTGAGCGAGATCGTTGCTCCCAATGGGCAATCGTTGCCGCACCGTGAGCGTTTCTTCGACAAGAAGTTGCGGGGCAGCCGCGATGAGTCGCTCCGGCTGCCGGGGGGCGTCGGCTACCAAGTCAGCTTTCAGGTCGAGCGACTGAACCCGGAAGTGTACCTCCAGTTGCACGAGGAATGTTCCGTCGACTGCCGCAAGGCGACCCTTGGCCGCATGTTTGACCCTCCCAATCGGCTGGCCCCGGCGGCTGTGAGCTATCTGCAGCTCGACTTGTTTCCGCGCAGCTTGCTGGTGCATGCCTTCCACACGTTTCCGGAAAACTGCGCCGTCGTGAAAACGCAGACACTGATTGAACTGCCAAAAGCGAAGTAAGTCCGGTTTTTGAGCGTGACCCGAACCATCGTCGAATTCCCGATTCAGATTTGTCAGCCTGGAAAGGCTGGTCTACAACTCGCCACATGACCGCCACTCAACTGCTGCTTGTCCGTCACGGTACGACCGATGCCAATGTCCAAGTCCCGTACATCCTGCAGGGGAGCAGCATTGATCTGCCGCTGAACGACAATGGTCGCAGGCAGGCTCAGCAGGTCGCTGGGTTCTTGGCCGACCACCCGATCAAGCACGTCTATTCCAGCCCGCTGCAGAGAGCTGCCGAGACAGCCGGTGTGATCGCTGGACGACACGGTCTGGCGGTGAATCAAATTGCGGAAATCACCGAATGCCATGTCGGTGTCTGGGAAGGAAAGGACTGGGATACGATTGCTCGTGAGACTCCGGAGGCATATCGGCTGTTCCACGAAGATCCCGCCGCGCATCCGTACCTCGGCGGCGAGTCGTACTCGGACGTCCTGCGTCGCGCGTGGCCGGCCTTTGAGCGACTGCTGCACCGTCACGTCGGCGATACGGTCGTTGTGGTGGCTCACAACATTGTGAACCGCGTGCTGTGCGCTCACCTGATGGGGCTGGAACTCCGTAAAGCGAAGGGGCTGGCACAGGACAACTGCTGCGTAAACATCATTCAGCATGCGGACGGCAAGAGCACACTGGTCACGATGAACTCGGTGTTCCACCTTCGCGGCTGACACTTGCCGAAACGTTGCGAGTTTGGTCGGATGCTCGAC
This sequence comes from Planctomycetota bacterium, assembly GCA_016872645.1. Classification (GTDB taxonomy): domain Bacteria; phylum Planctomycetota; class Planctomycetia; order Planctomycetales; family Planctomycetaceae; genus SXKJ01. The sequence continues at coordinate 8,484 of VGZH01000043.1, forward strand.
GCATCTACCACGTTTCGATTTTGAGGAGACCGCCATGAGCCTGTTGACCTGCATCAAAGACGTTTGGGAATTCAACCGCACGCGCACGCTGGCGACGTTGGACGAGATTGCCAAGCAACCCGACCCGACAGCGGTGCTCGGCTGGCGACCGGGGCCGGGGCGAGCACACATTTGTTGGCAACTCATGCACATCGGCGTGACCGAAGAACTCTTCGCCACCGAACGGCTGTTCGGAAAACCGCCGACCTTCACCGAGCTAATTCCTCGCTTCAAAGGTGGAAGCACCCCTGACGACAACATCTTGAAAGTCGATCAGATTTACGAAGTGCTCAACGCCTCGCGACAGCATTTGCTCGATGGTCTGCCGCAGTTGACCGAGGTGGACCTGAACCGGATTCCGGAGTCCGGTTTGTTGAAGGATCGCGGCTGGACGTTTGCGCGGGCCTTGCAAATCATCAATTGGCATGAAGCTCACCACCAAGGCCAGGCTCACATTACGTTCAATTTGTGGAAGAACCGCGCATGAATCTCTCCACTGATTACCGCGCACTGATTGAACGCGGCCGCGAGGTTTTGCCGGGTGGCGTTTGTTCCAGCACACGCTTCAACCAAGGTTGGGGCGCGCCGCTGTACGCCTCGCGAGCCAAAGGCGCGAAATTCTGGGATGTCGATGGTCGCGAGTTCCTCGACATGTCGATGAGCCACGGTGCGACGTTGCTCGGTCATGCGCCGGACTGCTTGCGCGAGGTGTTCGACAAGGTTTGGGAACTCGGCGTGCTGTGCAGTCTCGACGGCCAATATCCGATCGAACTGGCCGAGCAAATTTGTGAGATCGTGCCGTGTGCGGAACGTGTTCGCTTCACCGGATCGGGCAGCGAAGCGACGCTGCACGCGTTGCGGCTCTGCCGAGCGGTCAGCGGTCGGGACAAGATCATCCGCTTTCACGGACACTTCCACGGCTACCACGAATTCACATTCATCGGCGGCCATCCGCCGGCCGACCAGCTCGACGCGAAGCCGCCGTACCGCGAATCCGCAGGCATCCCGAAGTCGCTCGCCGAACTGATCATCACGGCCGAGTACAACGACTTCGACGCGCTCGAACGGCTGGTCAAGCAGCACAAGCACGAAGCCGGGACGATTTTGATCGAGCCGGTCGATTACAATTGCGGTGCGATTGGTCCGGAGCCGGGATTCCTGGAAGCAGCACGCCGGCTGGCAACCGAGCATGGCCTGATTTTGTTCTTCGACGAAATTCAATCGTTCGCCAAAAAATCTCCTGGTGGAGCACAGCAAGATTTCGGAGTCACGCCGGACATTTGCACGATCGGAAAATCGCTTGGCGCGGGTCTGCCGCTGTCGGCGATCGCTGGCAAAGCAGAGTTAATGGACCGCTTCAAGCCGGTTGGCGACGTCGCCCACTCCGGGACTTTCAATGCTCCGCTGCCGAGCATCCTGGCTGGGCTTGCATTCGTCCGGACGATCCGCACGGCGGATTTCTGGCGGACCATTCATTCCCTTTCGTCGCAGCTGTCTCGCGGACTGGCGGAGATCTCACAGCGAAGTCCGGTTGCCTGTCGTTTTCAGGTTCACGGCAGTCGATTTGGCCTGACCTTCGGCACGCGCGAACCGGTCAAATGTTACCGCGACAGTCTCTGCCATCGCCGCGAACAGATGCTGGAGTTTTGTCGGCAGACGACGGCTCGTGGCGTCTATTTTCACGACTACGGCGGTGCGCCGTGTCATCACGGTTTTTCGTCGGTTCACACGCCGGCGGAGATCGACCAGGTCCTGCAAGTGGTCGAGGACTCACTCAAGGCGATGGGATGATGGACTCCTCCCTAGGGAGTCTGCTGTCCAATTGTTGCAACTTGAAAGGGGCTTGTTAGAGTACCCCACTTATCGAAGTCTCAAAAACGTTTTGGTTTAGGAAAGGTCCAATGCCGCTGACAAAAGAACGAAAAACGGAGCTGATTCGTGGCCACGCGCGATCCGAGACGGACACAGGCTCCCCAGAAGTTCAGATCGCCATGCTGACCGATCGGATCACGCAACTGACCGATCACTTGAAGGGCCATGTGAAAGATCACGCTGGCCGACGTGGGTTGTTGATGGCGGTGAGCCGCCGTCGTCGCCTGCTGGATTACCTCAAGCGAGCCGATGTCGCTCGCTATCAGACGATTCTTGAAAAGCTCGAATTGCGCAAGTAGCCCCGGCCGACAAGGTGACGTTGTTTTAGGAGCTTCGGCCGGTGCGTCCGTCAGGGGACGGACGCAGACAGACATGCCAGCCGGTGAAAGTGGCTGGGTGACGGACCGAGGAATCGCTTGAGCCTGCGCGGTGGGTCCACGCGAAACGACGTTTGCCATAGCATCGGCCGCCGGCCTGGAAGTTGGCGTCGCTGTCGTTGCGACGCCGTGGATCATAGTCGTTAGGACGTTTTAGCTCGCTGTCGTTTGTCACTCATGGTGAGTGGTCTCGCAGGCTGACGTCCGTTGAAGTGGAAAGAAATCAGAAATGAAAGTCACAGTCGAACGGGAAATTGGCGGCAGAATTCTGAAGTTGGAAACCGGCGAGTTGGCAAAACAAGCCCACGGAGCCGTGATTGTGCAGTACGGCGAGACGTGGGTCTTCGTTGCAACGGTCAGTGGTCCGCCGCGATCGGCCGATCAGGATTTCTTTCCGCTGACGGTCGATTACCGCGAGCGTTTCGCCGCGGCCGGCAAGTTCCCGGGTGGGTTCCTTAAGCGTGAGGCGCGGCCGTCGACTCGTGAGATCTTGACCGCGCGCTTGACCGATCGCCCAATTCGTCCGCTGTTCCCGGAAGGCTACTACGACGAAGTGCAGGTCATGGGGAACGTTCTGTCGTTCGATGGCGAGAACGATCCGGACGTGCTCTCGATTAACGGTGCGAGTACCGCTCTGATGCTGGCTCCGGTCCCGTTCAATGGTCCCATTGGTGCCGTACGGATCGGCCTTATCGACGGTCAGTTCGTCGTCATGCCGACGATGGAACAACTGAAAACGAGCAAACTCGATCTCATCGTCGCTGGCAGCAAAGACTCAGTGTTGATGATCGAAGGCTTCGGCGATCAATTGTCCGAAGACCAGATGCTCGATGCGATTCTGCTCGCTCAGCGTGAGATTGCGAAAATCTGCGAACTGCAAGAAGAACTGTGTGCGAAAATCGGCAAGGCTCGGACTCCAGGACCGGTGCAAGTCGAAAACCCGTTCACGGCGTTGCTCCAACAGTCATACTCGGCACTGAAAGCGGCGAAAGCCAACCCGAAGAAAGCCGAGCGGCACAGCGGCACCGACGCGATCAAGTCGGAACTCAAAGCCAGGTATTTCCCGGAAGGTGCCGAGGCAACGACCGGTACGCCGCGACAGTTCAGCGAGGCGTTTGGAGCACTCGAATCCAAAGTCGTGCGAGACCTGATTCAAGAAGGTGTTCGGCTCGACGGCCGCAAGACGGACGAATTGCGAGTGGTCACTTGTTCGGTCGGTGTCGTGCCGCGCATTCACGGTTCGGCCGTGTTCACCCGCGGCGAGACGCAATCGCTGGCGCAGATCACGCTCGGCACCGGCCGCGACACGCAGAAGGTGGACGGTCCCGTCGAGGAATACGAGAAGCGGTTCATGTTGGACTACAACTTCCCGCCGTACTCGGTGGGTGAATGCCGCAAGATCGGTAGCCCTGGTCGTCGCGAGATTGGTCACGGCATGTTGGCGGAACGCTCGGTGCAATGGATCATCCCGTCGGCTGAGAAGTTTCCGTATACGATCCGCACGATCTCGGACATTATGGAGTCGAACGGTTCCAGTTCGATGGCCTCGGTGTGCAGCGCGACGTTGGCCTTGATGGACGCCGGTGTGCCGATCACTCAACCGGTCGCGGGCATCTCGATCGGCTTGGTGAAGGACGGCGACAAGTACACGCTGCTGACCGACATCATGGGTGACGAAGATCACTTCGGCGATATGGACTTCAAAGTCGCTGGTACCGGCAAGGGGATCACCGGTATTCAGCTCGATCTGAAGATTGCCGGCATCAACGAAGCGATCATTCGCGACACGCTGGCGCAAGCCAAAGAAGCTCGCCGGGTCTTGCTGAAGACGATGCTTGGTGCGATTGGCCGTCCGCGAGCCGACATTTCGCCGAATGCCCCGCGGTTGCACCAGATCAAGATCGACCCGGAGAAAATTGGCCTTTTGATCGGCCCCGGCGGCAAGACGATCCGTGCCATCCAAGAGGAGTCGCAAACGACGCTCGACGTGGGTGAAGACGGAACTGTCACCGTCGCCGGCATGAACGCCGCCGGATTGGAAGCCGCGATTGCTCGCATCGAAGCCCTGACGGCAGAGATCAAAGTCGGCCGCGTTTACACCGGCAAGGTAGCGTCGATCAAGGATTTCGGAGCGTTTGTCGAGATCGCTCCTGGCAAGGACGGACTGTGCCACATCAGCGAATTGGCAGAAGGCTACGTCAAGTCGGTGCATGACGTCGTGAAGATCGGCGACATCATCGAAGTGAAGGTCATCGCCGTCGACGATCAGAACCGAGTGAAGCTGTCTCGCAAGGCAATCCTCGCGGAGAAAGCCCAAGCGGCAGGTGGTGGCGAGGCTCCGGCCGAATAGTCTTTGCTGATCCGAGCCAAAGAAAAAAGAAGACAGACTTCCGAAGTCCCTGAGGCTTCGGAAGTCTGTTCATTTTTTTCCGGGCGAGAAGACTTACTGGCTGGCGAATCCGCCGATGAAAGTTCCGTCGTTGCGAATTTGGAGTTTTTGGTACGTGTCCCAAAAGTTGTGGTTGTAGAAATCGACCGGATCGGCGGTGCTGTAAATGTTCTCGCTGACGAATTGGACGGATCCATCGGCCATCACGCACTGTGCACCAACGGTATGCTGACTGGAGAACGCCCACCGGGCGAACGGAGTCACGGCCCCTCAACCAGGGGCCGCTGAACCTGTCGGAGCGTTGAGCAATTGCCCAGTCTGCAACTGCACGAGCGCACTGCCATACGGGGTTTCGAGAGTCGCCCGGGGATCACGTAGGGGTCTCGAAAAATGGCTCCCAACCAGACCGACGCATCCCCGTCTTTGAAAAACCGACGCTCACCAACCAGAAATGTGGAGGCGGTGCCGTCGGTAATTTTCGACGGGCGAACGTGCTTGTCACCAGTGAAAAACCCCTGGCTGATGAATCCAAATGGGTCGGGATTGGAGAGATTCCAGACGCTCGCATTCGGAGCGGACGCGACGTAGTTCAACGTGGAGACTGCCAGAGTGTCGAACAAGCGGTGCGAGTTGAAGGACGTCTCTGCTCGGCCGGGCAAACGAACACAGGCGGTACACGACGTGCAAGATCAGGTTGATTCGCCAATACCTGTCCGAGCGATTGCGCTCTTGGGTCGAGTTGACGGTAAAGCGGTGAGGCTTCGAGATGCAGCAGGATGGTGACACTCCAGGGCCAGGCTGGTTCGGCGGCGGCCGTACCACGCGAAGCCTTTGTCGGGGTCAAGAGTGGTTCTCCCCGAAAAACCGCCACAAAAAGTCGCTCAACAGGGGAGGTTTTTGTTGAGCAAGATTTTGCGAAGTCGCAGCCTGAAGCGTGAATCTCGATTCCCACGTCGGTCGAATCGAACGCACGCCCGCAATTCATTCGACACGACTCGTCACTTGGATCGGCGCGAAGGTGCGAACGACTTGCTTGGCACTTAGCAGGCCATCGACCGCTGCGCTGACGATGCCGCCGGCAAAGCCCGCTCCCTCGCCCACCGGGTACAAGCCGCGGCAGCCGAGCGATTGTCGAGCGGGAACATCGCGGTCAATTCGCACAGGTGAACTGCCACGCATTTCGGGACCGATCAAGTTGGCATTTTTCAGAAAATCACCGCGCCACTTCTGGTTCATCAGCGGCAGGCCGGAGCGAATCGCGGACAGGACTGCCGATGGCAACGTGTTGTCGAGGCTCATCGGAGCCAGGCCGCGCGAATACGAACTATCGAAGCGTTGATTTGGCGACGGTGAGCGGCCGGCGAGAAAATCATGCGCGGATTGAATTGGACAGAAGTAATTTCGTCCGGCCAACTCGAACGCGGCGGACTCGAAGCGGCGTTGCAGTTCGACCCCGGCGAGCGGGTGATCGCCGCCGAACTCGTGTGGTTCGAGTGTCACCATGATGCCGCTGTTGGCGAACGGCGTGTCATGACGCGAGTTGCTCATGCCGTTCGTCGCGAAGCGATTCGGCTCGGAGATGCTGGGGATCGCAATGCCGCCGGCGCACATGCAGAACGAATACACGTCCCGCTCGCCGCGAGCCGTCAGCGTGTAGTCCGCCGCGCCAAGCGTTTCGAGGTATTCCGGTCGGCCGTACTTGTGCCGATTGACTTGCTCCTGCGGTTGCTCGATCCGCAGGCCGAGCTGAAACGCTTTCTGCGTCATGGGGATGCCGGCGTCGAGCAGCATCTGGTAGGTGTCGCGAGCACTGTGGCCGATGCCGAGGATCGCCTGTGTCGTCGCGATGTGGCCGCTGGACGTCTGCAAACCGCGCAGTTGCCCGTCGACAATGTCGAGTCCTTCGAGCCGACAGCCGAAGCGGTACTCGCCGCCGAACTCTTCGATCTTGCGACGCAGATTGCGGACGATCATCGGCAACCGGTTGCTTCCCAGATGAGGCCGCTGCTCGTACATCAGCGATGGCTTGCCGCCACATTCGACGAACCGTGCGAGCACCCAATCGACATCGGGGCCACTGAGGCGACAGGTCAACTTGCCGTCACTGAACGTGCCGGCTCCCCCTTCGCCGAACAGGTAGTTGTTCTCGGGATCGTGCGGGCCGCCGGAATCGAACAGGCGAATCGCCGGAACTCGTTCTTTGACCGCTTGACCGCGCTCGATGATCAGGGGCTGATAGCCTTTGACCGCCAAAAAATATCCCGCCAACAATCCCGCCGGCCCGGAGCCGATCACGACTGGTCGCTGTTCAAGTGGCGTTGACCCACAGGGGACATCCTCAAATAACGGCGGGGAGAACAATTCGACGTTGGGTCGTTTTCCCGCGACCAGCGATGCGGCCTGATCGCTGTCGGGCAACTCAACGAGCAGCGTGTAGACGAATTTCAATTCGCGGCGCGATCGTGCATCGAGGCTCTTGCGCAGAATTCGCCAGCGAGCGATGTCCGCGTCGGCAACGCGCAGCGTGTGTGCGAGCCGTTTCGGGAGGTCCGCCTCTGGCTCGAACACGTTGGTCGTCAGGTTGGAAATGCGGATCGATGGCATGTTGGATGAAATCAAAAGTCAGCACGACGCGCCAGCCAATGGCGGTCGCGGAACCACTTGCGGGCGCGTCGTGCTGGATCGAAGACGATCGGTTCTATCCGTGGTGATGCAATGCTTCTTGCGCTTGCTCGTCGTTTCTCCGAGTGTCGCGGCCACCGCCGGCGGTCAGTTCAATGCGGTCGAGGAATTTCACGTTCGCGCAGTCGTCAAGCGCATCCGTGTGGCACATGGCGGGATTCTTGAGGAGAAACCGAAACGGCCCCCCTTTGGAATCTGGGTACGGCGTTCCATCAAGCTGATAGACGACGACCGCCTCATCCACGAGGTCTTCCAGCGGAATGCTCGCCGCGAAGTCGTCGCGCGTGGCGTGCAGCGTCAGGTAGGTAGCCTCGGAGGCGGGAGCTACACGGTTCAAGAGGGCTCGCAACGTCACGCCGTCTCCTGGTCGCTTCGGATGAAAGCGAGTGAAGTCGCGAACGTGCTCGGTCTCCGAAAACGCTTGCAAGTCGTCAAAAGAAAAGGATCGAGGCGAGGCGACCAGGCCGTCTACTCGCAAGATTGCTGGCGAAGTCATGAAGATTTCCGCTGAGGTTGTTGTGGTCAGGTTGTCGCACTCGGCACCGCCACTTGTGGATCAGGGACGAGCACTTGGATTTCGTTCCCCGTGACTCGCACTTCGAAAGTCTCGGTGCGGCACTTCGAGTTCGGATTGTCCAGCCACGTTCCTGTTTTGATCGAAAAACGCCAGGCGTGCCATGGACAAGTGACGCCATCGTCCTCGACGTAGCCGCTGGCCAACGAGGCTCCCATGTGCGGGCACAGATCGTTGATTGCCGAGTACTCGCCGTTGGTCAAGAAGACTGCGACCATCTTGCCGTTGACGCAGAAGGCTCGGCCTTCGCCTTCGGGAATATCGCCCACAAGAGCGACTGTCTGAAAATCTGCCATCGCATGCCTCGTCGTCGTTAACCCGCGCGAGCGGACGGACGAAGGGTAGAGGCTCGACGAACCCGGCTCAATTCAGTCGATTTGCAATCGCAGGCGATAGCTGCCTTTCGTCGTTTGTCTCGATACATTTCGTCGCCTCAATCCTCTGATGATTGCGACTCATGCCGCTGTTTGATTCGGACTTTCTGAAAAAGCTGGAATACCTGTCGTTGGTCTCGCGACGGATGTTTCGTGGTTCGCTGCTGGCTCAACGGCGGACGATGCAGACGGGCGGCGGTATCGAGTTCGCTGACCATCGCGAATATTCACACGGAGATGATTTTCGTCATCTGGATTGGAACGTCTTCGCGCGGCACGGCGAACTGCTGTTGAAGCGCTTTCAGGAAGAAGAGGACTTGCACGTCTACCTGCTGCTGGATTGCTCGCGAAGCATGGCGTTTGGCATGCCGCCGAAGTTCGATCTGGCTCGGCAGATCGCCGCCGCGCTGGCCTATATCGCGCTGGCGGACTTGGATCGAGTCGCCATCATCGCGTTCGCCGATGACATCATCGCCGACTTTCCGCTGACTCGCGGCAAGGATCGAATCCTTTCGCTGCTGAAGTTTCTAGAAGGGCTGGACGTGCAGGGCGAGGCAACCGATCTGGGCCGAGTCGCGAAAGCCTTCACGCAGCGTCCGCAACGTCACGGCCTGGCGGTTGTCATCAGCGATCTGTTCGACCCGCAGGGCTACGAACGGGGCCTCGACTTGCTCCGCTATCGCAACTACGAACTGCACGCCGTCCAACTGCACGATCGCCTCGAAGCCGAACCGAGCTTGTTGGGGGAATTGGAACTCGTTGACATCGAATCCGACGGCGGTCAAAAGGTGACGATCACCGAGAACGCCTTGAAAAAGTACCGAATGCTGTTCGAGGACTTCCAGGAGTCGTTGCGGAAGTACGGTCGCAGATACGGCGTGGGTCTGACGCAGACCCGGTGCGAGGTGCCGTTTGATGAATTCATTCTGAAGATGATGCGCGCATCGGGAGCGGTCGGATAAGGAGGAAGTGCAAAGTGCTGAGTGCCGAGTGCAAAGTGAAGAATGATCTGGCGGGGCACCGCTTGCGAAGCTGTCTGCGCTTTGCACTTTGCATTGCTTGGAAATGGGAGGGCCGCAAATGTCGTTAGCTTCTCCGCTCGCCCTCCTCTGGCTCGCCGCCCTCATTCCCGTCGTGGTCTTCTACATCTTGAAGGTCCGCCTCCGCCGTGTTCCGGTCTCGACGGTTCTGTTTTGGCGGCAGATCTACGATGAGTATCAGCCTCGTTCGATTTGGGAACGTATGCGGCATTGGATGTCGTTGCTGGCTCAGGTCGTGCTGATCCTGTTGCTCGTTGGTGCTCTGACCGATCCGTTCTTTGCCTGGGAAACTCGTCAACTGCGAAGGATCGTGTTGATCGTAGATAACTCGGCCAGTATGAATGCGACCGACGTTGCGCCGTCGCGTCTGGCCGCCGCGAAGGAAGAAGCGTTAAGAGTCATTCGGGGAATGCGCTTCGGCGATGAACTGGCGGTGGTGACTGCCGGTGGAACTCCGCGAGTTGCCTGTGGATTTTCCAGTCACGGTCGAACGTTGGCTGATGCCCTTGATGATGTTGTCTCGACGGACAATCCGACGCGTGTGGTCGCTGCTGTGGAACTCGCACACCGATTACTCGGCGAACGGCAGGATGAGCATCGGCGCGAGATCGGCGTGTTGACCGACAGTGGATTTCACCGCCTCCGGGAGGACGAGGCTCCCGGCGAACCGGTGCGGCAGGAGCCTCCCCCTTCCGTTGAAACGCGGCTTATCGTCCATCGCTTCGGCTCAAGTGTCGGCAATGTTGGAATCACGCAGTTCCAAGTGCGGCGGAGTTTGATTGATCCGCTGGGCTACGAAATTCTTGCCGAGGTGACCAATGCCTCCGAGGAACCGATTGAGTGCCGGCTGGAAATTGACCTTAATGATGAAGTAGTCGATGTCGTGCCGCTGAAGCTGACGGCCGGACAACGCTGGAATCAATCGTTCGAGAAGGCCTCGGTCGACGGCGGACAACTTCTGGCGAAGCTCGATCGAGCGGATGCACTCGCGACAGACAATCGCGCGTGGGCCGTGCTGCCGAAGCGTGAGATGATTCCGGTGACTCTCGTGTCCGAAGGAAATCTGTTTCTCCAAAAGGTCTTTGAATCGAATCCGCTCATTGAGCTGACGCAAATCACCCCGCCCGGCGGAAAGCCGTTGGCTGATGGTCGAGAGCTGTCATCCAAAGCCTCAGCGTCGGCCGCCGCGATCACCATCTTTTATCGCCAGGTTCCCGGCGTTTTGCCAAAGGGGGCGGTGCTTGTCATTGATCCGCGAGAGAGTTGTGATGCGTGGCAAGTCGGCGATGTGCTGCAAAATCCAGTCGTCCATCAGCAAGACAAAGACTCACCGCTGCTCCGTCATGTGCGGTTGGACAACGTCGTGATGCCGGAAGCTCGACAATTGAAATTCACCAACGACGAAGGAGTCAAAGTGATGGCTCAATCGGTCGCGGGGGATCCGTTGTTGGCGATGATCGAGCGGCCAGCACAAAAGGTGTTGCTGCTGACCGTCAATCTCGATGAGGGCGACCTGCCGCTGCGCACCGCGTTCCCGATCTTGATGATGAACGCTCTGAATTGGTGTACCGAGAACCGAGGTGAACTCCGCGAGTCATTGCCGACCGGATCGATCACGGAGATCGATGTCGCAGCGATGGACCGTAGCCGTAGCCCCCTCGCGTTGATTGCGCCGGACGGCCGCCGTTCGGTGCTGCCGACGCCATCGGAAAGGTTCTCGCTGGGGCCGTTCGATCAATGCGGTGTGTGGCGAGTCGTTGCCGACGACAGGGACGCGACGTTGCTGGAACTCGCATGCAACCTCACGGATCGTTCGGAATCAGACGTGCGAGTTCTCGAAACGGACGAGCGGACAGAGATATCAGTGGTCTCGGCGAGCTTGTTCGGCAATCGGCCGGTTTGGTTTTGGCTGATCGCGTTGGCGTGGCTGTTGATGTCGGTCGAGTGGTGGGCCTATCAGCGGCGAGTGATTTCTTGAGGCGTTATGTCGGAACTGCGTTACGGACTGGAATTCACTCATCCCGGCTGGCTGGCGGCGTTGGTCGCGGTGCCGTGGGTGGTGTGGTATTTCCGGCGGAGCTTGGTCGATTTCGCTCGGTGGCAGCGCATGGTTTCGACGGGTGTGCGAGTGGTGATTGTGGTGGTGCTGGTGTTGGCTTTGGCAGGGCTGACGTGGCTGAGACCGACGGCTCGGCAGTTTGTGATTGTGGCGGTGGATCAGAGCGTAAGCGTCGGCGGGCCGATAGCGGCGAATCGATTTCTGGATGAACTGTTGGCGGCGAAAGTGATTGATGCGGAGGATCGTGTCGCGTTCGTTCCGTTTGGGTTGCGGCCAGGGGTGGTGTCGGGTGAGCGGCCGAAGCAGGAAGTTGGTGACGGCGGTGGAGCGATCCAGAGTGGTGATGCGCGTTCGGCTCGTCACGCGGAGCTTGACGGGTACGTTGATGGGACTGACATCGCCGCTGTGATCGAAGCGGCGGCCGCAACGATGCCGCCGGATTATGTGCCTCGGATTGTGTTGTTGACGGACGGGAATCAGACGCGTGGAGATGCGCTGCAGGCGGCGCTGGCGACCACGAATCGGGGCGGACGACGTGAACTCATTCCGATCACGACGGTGCCGTTGCCGACGCGCGATGATCCGGAGGTGCAGTTGTCGCAGGTCAAGGTCCCGGCTCAGGTGCGCGAAGGGGAGCCGTTCTATGTCGAGGTCGTGATTGACTCGAACCACGATGACGAAGGGTTGATCGAAGTCTTTCGCGGTGCTCACAAGGTGCTGTCGGAGACGAGGCCGCTCAAGATGGGGGAGAACCGGTTTCGGTTTCCGCAGTCGATTCAGCGTGAGCGGTTGGCCGAGTACTCCGCGAAGATCAGCGGGGTGCAGCAGGACACGTTGCTCGACAACAACAGCGACAGCGGGTTGGTCTTCATGGCAGGGCCGCCGCGCGTGTTGCTGATCGACAGCGATCCCAAGCAGACCGAGCATCTCGTGTTCGCGTTGCAGCAGGAGGACATTCAGGTCGATGTCCGGCCGCCGCAGGGGATGCCGGAGGATCTCGCGGACTTGCAGAACTACGAATTGCTCGCGCTCTCGAACGTGCCGGCGACGGCGTTGACTCAGCGGCAGATGGAGCTGGCTCGGACTTATGTGCAAGACCTCGGCGGCGGCTTCGTGATGCTCGGCGGCGATCAGTCGTTTGGGCTGGGGGGCTACTTCAAGACGGTGCTCGAAGACATCCTGCCGGTGCGGTCGGACTTCGAAAAGGAAAAGGAGAAGCCGGGCCTTGCGATGGTGCTGGTCATCGACCGGTCCGGTTCGATGGCCGGGCAGAAGCTGGAGATGGCGAAGGAAGCCGCGAAGGCCGCTGCCGAATTGCTCGGCCCGAAGGACCAGATCGGCGTCATCTGTTTCGACGAGGCTCATTACTGGGTCAGCCCGCTGCAATCGGCAGCGAACAAGAACCGCATCGCCGACGAGATCAGCGGCATTCAGGTCGGCGGCGGCACAAGCCTCTATCCACCGTTGGAAGAGGCGTATCAAACGCTTGTCAGTTCAGTGTCGAAGCTGAAGCATGTCATCGCGCTGACCGACGGCATCTCGAACCCCGGCGACTTCGAGGGGCTGGCTCAGAACATGGCGTCCGCGCGGATCACCTGCACGACCGTCGGCGTCGGCAACGAAGCGGCGAACGATCTGCTGGAGACGATCGCTCGCATCGGTCAGGGGCGGCACTTTGTCGCGAACGATCCCGCGTCGCTGCCGCAAATCTTCGCCAAGGAAACGCTGACCGTCAGCAAGGCCGCGATCAACGAAGAGCCGTTCCTCCCGCAAGTCATCCGCCCGACGCAGGCCCTGGCCGGCATCGACTTCGACTCCGCGCCGTTTCTGCTCGGCTATGTGATGACCAAGCCGAAGGCGACCAGCGAATTGATCCTTGCCAGCGAGAAGGGCGATCCGGTGCTCGCGTGGTGGCGATACGGCTTGGGCACAACCGTCGCGTTCACGAGCGACGCGAAAAGCCGCTGGGCCGCCGAATGGCTGACGTGGCCCGACTTCAGCAAGTTCTGGGCTCAAACGATCCGCCACGCGATGCGCAAGAACGATACGAAGGGCGTCACCGTTGAAGTCGCTCAACGCGCCCGCCGAGCAACGATCACGCTCGACGCCGTCGATCCGACCGGCCGATTCCTCAACGGAGCCGAATCGGAAGTGACGATCATCGACCCGCGCATCGGCGAACGAAAACTCCCGCTCGTGCAAACCGCCCCCGGTCGCTACGTCGCCGAATTCGACACACCGCACTCCGGCGCGTACCACCTGAACCTCTCACAACGCGCCGCCAACAGCGGCCCGGTCCTCCACCAACAAACCCGCGGCCTGACCGTTGGCTACTCTGACGAACTTCGTTTGCATCCGACGAACATCGAACTGCTCCAACAAATTGCCTCCGCGACCGGCGGGCGCTTCGATCCGAAGCCCAGCGAAGCGCTGCTCGACGCGGCGAGCGCCTCATCCGTACCGCGACTCGCGCAGCAATCCCGTCCGCTCTGGCCGGAGTTGGTGATGCTGGCACTGATCCTGTTCATCTTCGATGTTGCACTGCGGCGGATCGACTTGTCGGTGTGGCTACCCGCTCATTGGACGGGATCGGCCCTGACGATTTCGCGTCCAGTGCCTCGACCGGACAAACGCCGTTCGGAACCGCGAGCAGTTTCGCGGCATTGAGCCGGCCTCGTCTCAGCCCTTGCTTCGCGCTCTTTGCTGCCTTCTGTTACAAGTCATTGAGTTTGAACAGAAGTCCGCGACGAGCGCGAAGGATGAATTTGGGCCGAAGTCCCACAGAAAGTCGATGGAGGCGGATCGTGCGACAATCGATGTACTCTCGGATGTTTCTAACGCTCGCGGTTGTCCTTGCATGTCCGCTTATGTCCGAGTTCTCACAAGGTGCGGACGCTGAAAGGACTGTTGGCGGACTTTCGCTGTCAAATTGGTCGGCCGAATTAAAGTCGCCTTCGCCGGTCGTTCGGCGACGAGCGGTGTTGTCGCTGGGAGCGTTTGGCAAGAGCGCGGTGCCGGTGTTGACACAGGCGTTGGGTCACGATGATCCGGTCGTGCGGTATTGGGCGGCGAGCGAGTTGGGTGATCTTGGCGACGAGGCTAAGTCGGCGATTGAACCGTTGCGGAAAATGCACAGCGAGAAGTCGATTGGCGTGCGAATCGCGGCGGCCTACGCGCTGTGTCGGATCGGACAGGTCGAGGAAGGGTTGCCGACGTTGCTTGAAGGACTGAAGGACGAGACACGCGGCGTGTGGAATTCGTCGGCCGATTTTCTCGCTCGAATCGGGCCGCCGGCGAAGGCTGCGATTCCGACGATTGAAGAGGAAGCGAAACGCGGAGCCGATCACATCGCGGACATCTGTAACGAAGCGTTGCGGCGAATTCGCGGCGTCGATCAGCCGATACCGTCAAAGTCCTCGAACGCGACTCAAGGGGACGCGGCCGGAGGCAAGCCGAACAAGAAGGCCGCGAAAGAGTCAGTGTTCTCGAAAGCGTTTTTCGACGAGGACGTCAGCCGGTTTGCGCAGTCGAACGAAAAACGCAAGCAGCCGAACGTTCTGTGGATCAGCGCGGAGGACATTTCGCCGAGCCTCGGCTGTTACGGGGACTCGTATGCGATCACGCCGCGACTCGATCAACTCGCGAGTGAAGGGGTGCGGTTCACTCGGTGCTTCACTCATGCGGGGGTGTGCGCCATCTCACGGTCGGGGTTGATCACGGGGATGTACCCGGTCGCGATCGGCAGCCAGCACATGCGGTCGCAGATTGTGTTGCCGCCGCATGTCAAAGCGTTTCCCGAATACCTGCGAGCCGCCGGGTACTGGACGACGAACCGCTCGAAGACGGACTACAACTTCCCGCCGCCGAAGGCTGCGTGGGACGAGAACAGCGCGAACGCTCGCGACTGGCGCGGTCGAGCTCCCGGGCAGCCGTTCTTCAGCGTGATCAATCTCACAACGACACACGAGAGTCAGATTCGAGGCAAGTTCGGAGAGACTCTGCACGATCCGGCGAAGGCTCCGCTTCCGCCGTACATTCCGGACACGCCGGTGACTCGCCGAGATTGGGCGCGGTATGCCGATCTGCTGACGACGCTCGATCAACAAGTCGCTGCGATCCTGGATCAGCTTGAAGCGGACGGTCTCGCGAAGGACACGATCGTCTTCTTCTGGGGCGATCACGGTCAGGGGCTGCCTCGCGGCAAGCGTTGGCTGTACGACTCGGGGACGCGAGTGCCGCTCATCATTCGTTGGCCGGATCAGTTGAAGCCGGGATCAGTGTGCGATGACTTGGTTTGTTTTCTCGACTTCGCGCCGACGATGCTTCGACTGGCGGGAGTTGTGATTCCGACGCACTTGCATGGACGAGTTTTGCCATCGGTTGAGGAAAGGACTAGGGCCAACGGCTCTCGGCCTTCGGCTTCCGGCCGAGAATTCATTTTCGGGCATCGGGATCGGATGGATGAGACCTACGACTTGATCCGTTCGGCTCGCGACACGCGGTTCAAGTACATCCGCAACTATGCGCCGGAGCGGCCTTACGCTCAGAACATCACCTACATGAATCAAATGCCGACGATGCGCGAATGGCGGCGGCTAAACGGCGAAGGAAAATTGACCGGTGCGACGGCGCTGCACTTCCGCGAAAGAAAGCCGGTTGAGGAGTTGTTCGACACCGAAGCGGACCCGCACGAGATCGTGAATCTAGCCGAGCGTCCCGAACATGCTGCGACCCTGAAACGGATGCGAGCGGCTCTCGAACGCTGGCAAGAGGACGTCGGCGATTCGGGATTGATCCCGGAGCCGCTGTTGGTGACGCCGTTGAACATTCCGTAGCCGCGTTCGCCAGAACTCGGTGTGAGACGACGAACGCCCGCATTCTGGCGAATGCGGCTACGAACGATCGCGCCAGTCGCAAGCTTGTGTCATGCACTCCTCCAACCGCGAGCGAATCAGGTCGAGCAACGCGGTCTCGCCGAGTTTCAATGTCTCGGCGACTTGCTCGGCGGATATTGGGTCGCCGAAGACGACTCGGACGGTCGACAAGTGCGGGATCTTGTGATTGCGGCCGAGGGCGCGATCGGCCCCAGCGATTCCGACGGGACAGACGGGAACGTTGGCGCGGCGGAGCATGGCGAGGAAGCCAGGTTTGATTTCGCCCAGCGAACCGTCGGCGCTGCGCGTTCCCTCAGGAAAAATGCCGACCCAGAAGCCCGCTTTCAGGCGAGCGATCATCTCACGCAGAGCACCCGTGGCGGCGGACTCGCGGTTGATCGGCAAGACATAGGTGTTTCGCAGCACCCAGCCGACAAAAGGGACGCGAAACAAATTGTCGCGAGCCAGAAAACTCACCGGCCGACGCAACGGCAGGCCGACCAGCAGCGGATCGAGAAAACTTTGATGGTTGATGATCAGCAGCATTCCTCCGCGATGCGTAATCTTGTCGTGCCCGCGTGCTCGGTAGCGCAGCCACAACGCGAAGGCCAACCGCAGTACGATCTGAATGACAGACCAAACCCAATTGCGACGTTCGGGCTGCGTTTCGGTGGGAAAGTCGGGCATCGAACACGATCCAAGTAAGGCTGCTCGCTGGTCTGCCATTCTTCTCCCCCTTCCTCTGCCCCAAAGACAGATGTGACAGTGGAATCTGAGCAGGGGAAAGGGGGCAAGGAGTGAATGATGACTTTGTTGGGGTGTCTTGCAAATCGACCGAGCGGGGATAGCCTCTGCCCGCTTTGTTTCAGCCACTTTCAACGCAGAGAGAATCACTGATGAAAACACTGATCGCATCGCTTGTTTGTTGGACGTTGTTGGTCGCGACGGTCACCGCTCAGGACGTGCCCAAGGGAGAAGTCACGAAGTACAGCTTTGAGAGCAGCAAGATCTTCCCCGGCACTTTCCGCGATTATTGGGTGTATGTGCCAAAGCAGTACGACCCGGCGAAACCGGCCTGCGTGTTCGTCTGCCAGGACGGCATTCAATACAACGCCCCGGCTGTATTCGACCAGTTGATCGCCAAGAAAGAGATGCCGATCACGATCGGTGTCTTCGTGATGCATGGCCGAGTGAAAGCTCCGTCGGATCAAGCAATCGACCGATTCAATCGCAGCTTCGAGTACGACGGACTCGGCG
This sequence comes from Planctomycetota bacterium, assembly GCA_016872645.1. Lineage (GTDB taxonomy): Bacteria > Planctomycetota > Planctomycetia > Planctomycetales > Planctomycetaceae > SXKJ01. The sequence goes on from VGZH01000043.1 coordinate 26,021, forward strand.
ACGGTTACGCCCGATTCATCCTCGACGAGATTCTGCCGGAGGTCGAAAAGCAGAAGACGGCGGACGGCCGCGAGATCAAATTGTCGAAGAATGGAAACGATCGCTGCATTGCCGGCAGCAGCAGCGGAGCAATCTGTGCTTTCACGGCGGCGTGGGAGCGGCCCGATGCGTTTCGCCGAGTCTTCAGCGCGATCGGCACCTATGTTGGCCTGCGCGGAGGGCAAAACTATTCGACATTGATCCGCAAGTTTGAGCCGAAGCCGCTGCGCATCTTTCTGGAAGACGGCAGCAACGACAACAACATTTACGCCGGCGATTGGTGGATCGCGAACCAGGCGATGGAACGCTCGCTGGTCTTCGCGGGCTACGAAGTCGAGCACAAATGGGGCGACGGTCCTCACAGCAGCAAACACGCGACGGAAATCTTCCCGGACGTGATGCGCTGGATTTGGAAGGACTGGCCAGCTCAGGTGAAAGTTGGCAAAGGCTCGCCGCAGCTTCAAGAGATTCTGATTTCCGGTGAGGACTGGCAGCTCGTCGGTGAAGGCTACAAGTTCACGGAAGGTCCGGCGGTCAACGCGAAAGGTGAAGTCTTCTATAACGACGTCGGCGCGAGCAAAACGTTCAAAGTTGGTCTTGATGGCAAAGTGTCGGAATTTCTCGCGGACTCGAAGCGCGGTGACGGACAGGCATTTGGACCCGACGGCCGTCTGTACGCGAATGCCGGTGCGACCGAGCAACTACTTGCGTGGGATGCGGACGGTAAATCGACCGTCTTTGCCGATGGCTTCAAGGGGAACGACCTCGTCGTGCGGCATGATGGCAGCATCTACGCGACGGCACCGTTCAAAACGCCGAACAACAGCGAGGTCTGGTATGTCTCGCCGAAGGGAGAGAAGAAGATCGTCGACACCGGCCTGAAGTTCGCCAACGGCATCTGCTGCTCGCCGGATCAGTCGCTGCTGTACGTCGCCGATAGCCGAACGCACTGGGTCTACAGCTATCAGATTCAGGTGGATGGCTCACTGGCTCACAAGCAAAAGTATTTCCATCTGCACGTTCGGGACGTCGATGAGGACAGCGGTGTGGATGGATTGCGAACGGATCGCGACGGCCGCTTGTGGGCGGCGACTCGCATGGGGTTGCAAGTCTGCGATCAACCTGGCCGAGTCAATTGCATCATCCCGACTCCGAATGGCAAGCTCGCCAACCTGACGTTCGGCGGCGAGAACTTCGACACGATCTACGCCTGCTGTGGCGACAAGGTCTATCGTCGCAAAGTCAAAGTGAAGGGAGCCAACGCCTGGGCCGCTCCGATCAAGCCCGGCAACCCAAGATTGTGATTCAGCCCTCATCGAAACGATGAGCCGGGGACTGATGCACCCCAGCTCGCAAAAAAGGAATGCGATTTTCAAACCAGACGTCATCATGCTCGCAAGTTTGATCCTACCCGTCGTGCTGGCTTCGGTGGCATTGTTCTTCGCCAGTTTTCTGTCGTGGATGGTCGTGCAACTTCATAAGGGCGGCTGCAAGAAAGTCGATAAGGAAGACGAATTGATGGATGCGGTCCGAAAGTGCGAAAGTCCGGTCGGCAGCTACATGTTCTCCGGCTGTAAGGACGCTGCGGAAATGAAGCGCGAGGCTGACGCCAAGAAGTGGGAAGCGGGGGCGTGCGGCATCATGACGATCTATCCGCAGGTTAATCTGGAGCGAAACCTTGATCCGGCGTTTTTATGTTTTCTGGTGATTCAGTTTTGCCTGGGCTACCAGGCGACAATTGTGATCAAACTGGGGATCGGCTTTAGGGAGGTTTTCCGCTTTGTCTAGACGGCAGGGTTGCTGACGTATCTGGCGGCGATGGTGCAGCATGTCATTTGGTTTCTCAACCGAGTTGTTGGACACATCATTGAAGCGATCGCGTCTGCCGCGATCAGCGGAGCGATCCTTGCCGCGATGTGGCCGAAGTAGACGAGTCCGCCGTGGCGGACTCGATGGTTTCCGGTCACGGAGTGACCGGTCTACGATGTGGGGAAGGAGCGGAGCATGTTGCATGCGTTGATCATGGCGGGTGGGAGCGGGACGCGGTTCTGGCCTCAGAGCCGGCGGGCTTTGCCCAAGCAGTTCTTGCGATTCGGCAGCGACCGCACGTTGTTGCAAGAGGCGGTCGATCGGTGTCGTGGCTTTGTTCCGAGCGAACGAACTTGGATCGTGACTGGAGCCGTGCACGCGAGTGAGACGGCCCGGCAGGTGCCGGAGATTTCTGAAACCAACGTTTTGATCGAGCCTTGTGGCCGGAACACGGCTCCTTGCATCGGGCTGGCGGCCATGCGTTTGTTAGCGACCGACCCCGACGCAGTGATGCTCGTCATGCCGTCCGATCACGTCATTCGTCCGGTCTCCGAGTTCCAGCGGACGGTCGAGCAAACTGTTGCCATCATCACACAAGACCCCGCCGCGCTGGTGTTGTTTGGCGTCACGCCGACGTATCCGGCGACCTGTTTCGGATATATCCAACGCGGCGAGCCATTGATCGGCTCGTCCGGGTTTCGAGTCGCTGCCTTTTACGAAAAGCCGGAGGTGGAAACAGCCACTCAATATCTCGCCACACAGAACTTCTTTTGGAACTGCGGCCTCTTCGTGTGGCGAGCGGCCACGATTCTGGAGCAACTCGAACGTCACGCGCCGGAGATCGCGACGCGGCTCAAGCGCTTGCAAGCGGTGGGTGCCGAGCAGTGGTCGGCTGCATTGGCGGAAGAGTTTCCACGGATGCCATCCGCCTCGATCGATTACGCCGTGCTGGAGAAAGCAAACTCAGTGGCTGTTGTTCCGGCGACGTTCAACTGGGACGACGTCGGCAGTTGGCAGGCACTCGCACGTCTGCTGCCGGCCGACCCGGACGGGAACACGATTTCTGGCCGCCACTGCGGAGTGAAGTCGACCGGCTGCATCGTGCGTTCCACGCATCAGCATCTCATCGCCACCTATGGTGTGAGCGATCTCATCATCGTGCAGACACCAGACGCTACTCTGGTCGCGGACAAACGGGACGAGAACTCATTAAGACAGTTGATCGCGGAGTTGGAGCGGCGAGGAATGTCCGAGTTTTTGTAATTCGGACGCCGATGCCCGATGCCCGGACATGGGCGTCCGGCCACAGCCGTTACTCCGTCAACTCCAAGCACGGGTCGAGTCCCATTCGCTTGTACATTTGCATGCGATGGCGTTCGGCTTTGAGCAGGTCTTTGCGTTGGCGGAGGTGGGTCTTCTCCAGGAACTTTTGCGTCTTCTTAAAGAAAGCGATCCAAGTGCGCGACAGTTCGCCCAAGGAATCCGGGCGAGCTTGGCGGCGCTCGGCGTCGAGGTCTTCGGGTTCGAGGCAGCGGAGCAGTTCGTCTTCGAGCGACAAGAAAAACTGGTAGCTACCGGGGTCACCTTGTCGAGCGGCGCGGCCGATGAGCTGGCGGTCGATGCGGGCGGAGCTGTGCATTTCGGTGGCGATGACGTGCAGTCCGCCGTTCTTGACGAGCTCTTGGTCCAGCTGGATGTCGGTGCCTCGACCGGCCATGTTGGTCGCCACGGTGACTTTGCCGACTCGGCCGGCGCGAGAAATGATGTCCGCTTCCTGTTCGTGGAAGTGCGCGTTGAGTATTTCAAACTCGATGCCCTTGTCGCTCAGCAATTTGCCGATGGCTTCCGACGCCTCGACCGATGGTGTGCCGAGCAGGATGGCTCGGCCGGCAGTGATGAGTTCTTCGATGCTCTTGAGAATCGCTGCTCGTTTGGCGTCCATCGTCGAGAACACTCGCGTGGGCCAACCGACGCGAATGCAGGGTTTGTTCGTGGGGATCGGCGTGACGACCAGACCGTAGGTGCGCTTGATCTCGCCGATGCCTTGCACGGCGGTGCCGGTCATGCCACTGATATAGTTGTAGAGTCGGAAGTAGCTCTGCACGGTGATGCGCGCCGCCTCACCCGACGCGGCGGTGACGGGGACCAGTTCTTTGGCTTCGATCGCTTGATGCAGTCCGTCTTGCCACTTACGGCCGTCCATGACTCGGCCGGTTCCTTCGTCGACGATTTTGACTTCATTGTTGACGATGACGTAATCCTTGTCGCGAATAAACGCGAACCGCGCGGTCAGTGATTGCTCGACGTGCTTGTAGATGCGTTCGGTATCGACCGAGTCGATGAGGGCGGGCTTCGCGAGCAGCAGCACTTTGCGGCAGCCGGCGTCGGTCAGATACGCCGAGCGGCGTTGTGGCTCGTAGACGAAATCTTCGTTGGCTTCGAGATGTGAAACCGCTCGTTGACACCAACGGAAGAGGCTGACGGTGGCGGCGTCGTTGTGCATCGTCAAGCCGATGATCAGCGGCGTTCGAGCTTCGTCAATGAGAATGCTGTCCGCTTCGTCGATGAGCACTCCGTAGTGGCCGCGTTGGACGGGGCGTTCGCCGTCACCGCTGCCAGTCCCCTTTTGGACGAAGACGTTGGGCTTGTGATCGTCTTGCGCGCCCACTCCCAGTCGCAGTCGATCGCGGAGGTAATCGAAGCCGAATTCTTTCGCGGTGCCGTAGGTGATGTCTTGAGCGTAGGCTCGCCGGCGATCATCGGTTTGATCGGGCGAAGTCACACAGCCGACGGACATCCCCAACGCGGCATAGATCGGAGCCATCAATTCGCAGTCGCGTTTGGCGAGATAATCGTTGACGGTGATAACGTGATAGCCGCGACCGGGGAGTGCTCGGAGGAATGAGGGCAACACGGCGGTCAAAGTCTTGCCCTCACCGGTCTGCATTTCGGCAATGCCTCCCTCGTACAGTCCGATGGCTCCCATGACCTGCACAGGATACGGCGTCATGCCCGTCGTGCGATGCGAGGCTTCAACAGCCAATGCGTAGGCCTCTGGCATCAGCTTCAGCAGCGAGACACCGGACTTCGCACGCCAACGGACTTCGAGGCTGGCTTGCAGCAGTTCGCGGTCGTCGAGCTTCTTGAGCTGCGTGGCACGTCGCCCGATGGCCTGGGCGAGCGCACGCCAGCGCGACAGGCGGGAAGGGATGGGTCGTCCGCCAGTTTTGACCGTGTGATAGAGCCGATCGATCGCCAACACAGGGCTGCTCCTTCAGAGGTTGATCGAGGATGCTCGCAAGTTCAAACGGTTTGTAGCTCGCGACCGGGAGGCGTGCCAATCGGAATGTTTCGGTCGCAGTGCTCGAGCCGTTGGGAATGCGCCGGCTATCGTTTGACTGATGGTCGAGACTCTTTGCAGACGCCGCGGACCAGCGGCGTTTCAATTTTGGGGGAGGAAAAGAAGGTCGATGGACTCCACGATTGCCGCTCCCGCGACTGCCGCCGACTTGGAGGACGATCTGCTGCGATTCAGGGGGCGAACTTCTCGTGGGGAGAGCAGGCGGACGTCTGGTATGGCTGGGGTTACGAGCAGTCGCGGTATCCGTCCAGCGTCGGCATGTCGCGGACGCCGAGGCTAAATTCTGATCGTCATCGGAAGCCGTCTTGTGGTGAATGACGGGCAGTCATAGCATTCGCTGCTTTTCCAGAAGTTGGGGCGGGACATGGTCCAAGGACGGACGTGGCTGATCGCGATTTTGCTCGTGGCGTTGGTCTTGCGACTGCTGACGGCGTACGTCGTGCAGCAGAAAGTCGGCGACCAATTGTGCCTCATCGCTGGCGACGCGGAAGGCTATTGGCAACTTGCTCGAAAGATTGCCGCCGGCGAGGAATTTTCATTCGCGGATCCGCCGCGGCGAGTGCATCGGATGCCCGGCTTTCCCGCCGTGCTGGCACTGTCGATGAAGCTGTTTGGCGAAAGTCCGTTGGCCGCTCGTTGTCTGCTGGCGATGATCGGGACCGCAGCGTGCGGTACCGTATATTTGCTCGGGCGGCAATTGTTCGACGAGCGAGTCGGCCTGATCGCCTGTGGTTTGACGGCGGTCTCCCCGGTGATGACGGGCTTCAGTGTGCTGCTGTTGAGCGAGACCCTGTTCGCGCTGACTCTGACGATGAGCGTCTGGTGTGCTGCGAAATGGTTATCGGCCGACAGCCGCCACCCGGCAGCCGACAGTCCTTATGCGATTGTTGGGCCGATCATTACTGGTGTCAGTATTGCGATCGCGACGCACGTTCGACCGAGTTGGTTGCTCGCGGGGCCAGTGCTTGCGTTCGTGGCGGTCTGGTTCTGCAAACCAAGAAGGAAGACGATTCTCGAAGCGGCGGTGATGTTGTTGGCTTTGTTTGGTGCGCTGCTGCCGTGGGCGTGGCGGAATCATTCGGTCTGTGGGCATTGGGTGTTTACGACGTTGTGGTCCGGGCCGAGCTTGTACGACGGGTGGAATCCCGACGCGAATGGCGACAGCAACATGACGTTCTTCGACCGCGACAACCTGATGGCGTCGAATTCGGAATGGGACGTCGATCAGCACTACAAGTCGGCCGCGTGGCAATACGCCAGCCAACATCCCGGACACGCGATCGAGCTGACCGTCCGAAAGTTGTTGCGCTATTGGATGCCGTGGCCGAACGCGAAGCAGTTTGGCGGGACTGGTCCGGCGCTGCTCGTTTTTGGGTTTTTCGCGCCGGTCTGTTTTCTGGCGGCAAGAGGCTGGTGGCTCACGCGACGCCGACTGTGGGCGTGGCTGCTGACACTGGGACCGATTCTGTATTTCGCGGCGATTCACGCGGTGTTCGTTGGTTCGCTGAGGTATCGGCTGCCGGCGGAGTATCCGCTGTGTGTTTTGTCGGCTGTTGGGTTGAATGATTTGTTTCTGCGACGACGTGACCAGAAAACTGACGGATGAAAACTTTCGTCAAAACTTTGCTGTGGATGATCGTGCTGGTGATGGCGGGAGCCTACATCGGCCGACGGGAATTGCTGCGCGTGTGGAACGGTCGCGATGCGGTCCTCAAACAGGGGATCGTCGTGGCGTTGCAAAAGCTGTTGCCGGATGCCGATGTCGATCTAGGCGAAGTGTTGTACGACTTCGGGCAAGAGGTGGTGTTGACCGACTTTTCGCTGACCCCTCCGGGAGGCGACATTCCGATCGTTCAGTTGCCGGAAACGGTCGTGCATTTCAATCGCGACACGCTCATTGACCGATGGAAGTTGCCAGACGTGCAAGACGTACAGAAAGTCGTCATCAAGTCGCCTCGATTGGAGATTGTGCGCGGGCAGGACGGACGTTGGAACTGGGAATCGCTGCTCCCTTCGCCTAGTCAGGAGAAGGGAAGTCTCCCGGAGATTCTGATTGAGGATGGCACGGTTGTTGTCCGAGTCGAGCAGGCACCGGGCATTCCGCCGGGTGTGCTGACTTTGGAGCATGTGGATATCGACCTGTTGCCGTCTGGCAAGCGCCAGTTTCAGATCACGGCGTCGTCGCACTGTGAGCATGCGGGGGTAATCAAACTGCGAGGCCGCTGGCACATCGACGAGCACACCGGGCAACTCGATGGCGAGCTGACGCAGATCACCGTCGGCCAAGAGCTAGTCGGCGTGGTCGCAAGTTTTGCCCCTGAGGTCCGCACGAAGTTGGCAGAATGGGAAGCCAGGTTTCTCGCAATGTTGTCGGCTCCGGCGGATTCTCAAGCAGAGTCGCCGTTCGCGATGCCAGCACCAGTCCAGGCCGCAGGCGCGCCAGATTCGATCATGGGTCTCAAGGCCACATTCAACGTCGCTTTCCGAGTCTGTCGACCAGAGCCGGACACAACTCCAATTTTTCGCGTGGCGACGAGGATCGCCGATGGCGAAATCACGAATCCTGCGCTGCCGTTTAGTTTGCAACAGCTACGTGGCGAACTGGAGGCCGACAATGACCGGTTCGTCGTGAAGGAGCTGACTGCTCACAACGGTGTCACCAAGCTGCGCGTGAATGGCGAATTGGCGGGTCGCGAAGCTGGTTATCCCGGGAAGATCGAAATCACGGTCGAAAACATCGTCTGCGATCAGCAGCTGCGCAGTCGATTGTCAGCGGGATTCGGCCGCATGTACGACGCACACCATCCGATCGGCGAGCTCAATTTACACGCCTTTCTGGTGCATGAGAAAAAACGTTGGCGACCTGAGGGATTGCTGGTCACGGCGAACCAGTGCAAGATCCAGCATGACGCATTCCCGTATCCGATCGAACAGGTGAACGGCTCCATTACTCAGCAGGGCCGCGACCTGATCATCGACATGCGCGGCCTGGCGGGTGGGCGGCCAATTCTGCTCGAGGGGATGGTCAACAATCCGGGGCCGAATGCGACCGTCATGCTCAACATCCGTACGTCCGACATCCCGATCGACGAGACATTCATCAATGCCTGCAATCCACAGATTCGATCGGCAGTACAGAAAATGCGGCTGAAGGGAGTGATTGACGGCACCGTGCGGCTGACGAAAGCGTCAAAGCAACCGTTCATCCCGGTCATCGACGCCGTGCTGCGGAATGGCGCGATGAGCTACGACGCCTTTCCGTATCCCGTGGAAGGGATCACCGGCCGTTTGACCGCGATTGGTCCGAATTTCGAATTCAAGGAATTGCTCGGCCGGCGTGGTGAGACGCGCGTCGCGGCGGAGGGTAACTACCGGAAAACAAACCAGAACGTCGGCGAATTGAAGCTACGAATCATCGCGCAAGGTGCTCCGTTGGACAAAACGTTGCTCGACGCGATGCCCGATGCTTTGAAGCGAGTCTGGAAGGAACTTCGTCCCACCGGACTTGTCGACGTCGTCACCGACGTGCATTGGCTGAGCGACCGGCCGGCGGACATTCGGATGTCGAGTATCGAAGTTTCCAAGGGGAGTTTGTCGCTCAAGATGCTGCCATACCGCTTGGAAGACGTGCATGCCAGTTTATCCTACGGTCCCGGCGAGAACGGACGACCCCAAATGATCATTAAGTCGATCGAAGCTCGGCATGGCGAGACGAAAACGTTGGCCTCTGGCTATCAATCGCTGGAAGACAATGGCAACTGGCGCGCTCATTTCGACAAGTTCATGGTCGAGAAGTTGACACCGAATCAGGAGTTGCTCGAAGCGCTGACGCAGTTGCCCGGCTTGCGACAGCTGTTTGCGAGCTTCGATCCACAGCAATCGCTGCGCATCGTCGGTGTGATGGATTTCAAAGGAGCCTCTGACCCCCAAGTGCCGATCACCGCTGCCTGGGACTTGGATACCTACTTCTCCGGCGGCACGATTCACACCGGCCTCGATTTCAAGAACCTGCACGGCAAAGTGTGGTCCAGAGGAGAGTGGGATGGAGTCGAAGCGAAGATTGCCGGCAAGGTGGATTTGGCCTCGGCCCGCATTCTCGATTACGACATGTCGAAAATCACGGGTCCGTTCCGAGTCGTGAAAGGGGCGCTGCTGTTTGGCGCCGGAGATTCGCAGAAAGTCCCGCCGCTGATTGCGCAGCTATTCGGTGGCACGCTGGAGCTTGATGGAGTGGCAACGTTGGCGGAGCTGCCCGAATATCGCATTGCTATGCGACTGCGTAATGCTCGGTTAGAACAATTTGCCGCGCTGCATGCTCCCAAGCAACGTGACTTGCGGGGAGTGGTGCATGGCTCGGTCGAGTTGCGGGGCAAGGGTAATGCACCCCAAGATGTTGTCGGCGGCGGTCGCATGCAGATTACGCAAGCTGCACTGCTCGACATGCCGGTCATGTTGAAAATGTACCAGGGGCTGAGCTTCACGCCTCCGGACGACTACACCTTCAATTCTGCGGAACTGAATTTCGACATTCGCAAAGCACAGTTTCAGTTCAAATCCATCATTTTGAATGGAGATGCAATCAGCTTTGTTGGTACTGGGTCGGCAGACTTCGACAGCAACGTGCGACTCAAGTTCTATTCGTTCCTGCCGCGCAATCAGATCCCGATACCGATCCTGCACGAACTGGTGGGTGCGGCGACCAAAGGCTGGGTCCGAGCGGATGTCACCGGGAAGCTGTCCAACCCAAACGTCCAAATCAATCCCAGCTCGCAGATCGACGAAGCGCTGAAAGCGATTCCGCAAACGATCTTCCCCGTGGGCCAAGGCCTGTTGCCAAAAGGGACCCTCCGACAGTGACGACAGTCGCTTCACTCTGCCGAACGTGATTGTGTCACTTCCAGCGTTCGTCCTCAAAAGGATGCAGCATCTTCGCGTTGCTCGGTTGCGGGATGTGATCGACCAGCGCTTGTGCCAGCCGAAAATCCTCCGGCGAGGTGATTTTCAGGTTCATCGGCGAGCATTCGACGACATGGACCGGCTGGCCAATTCGTTCCACCAACTGAGCCTCGTCGGTCGGCTGAAAGTCGCCGCGCTGCGCAAACGCATCGAGCAGCAATTGCCGCCGAAAGACCTGCGGAGTTTGAGCAGCCCACAACCCGTCGCGCGGGACCGTTTTCACGATCCGTCCGTCAGGAGCGACAAGCTTCAACGTGCTGCTGAGGGGCGTCGCGGGAATCGCCGCACCGTGTTTTTCAGCGGCGCGGAAGACTGCATCGATCCACTCGTAAGCCACCAACGGCCGCGCGGCGTCATGCACCGCAACAAACTCGACTTCGGCTCGCACTCGCGACAGCGCTCGCTCGACCGTATCGGCCCGCTCGGTACCCCCTTCGATCAGTTCCAGGTCGAGGAAGGCCAGGTTTGCTCGGTACTTGCTCTTGAACCAGTCGAGGTCTTCTGGCGAAAGCGCCACGATCCGCTGCACAACGTCGTCTCGGTTGATGAACGGTTCGAGTGCCCGCAGCCAGACGGGCCGCCCTTTCAAATCCTGAAACGACTTCTTTTGGGGAGCCGCCATTCCAAGTGCGGCGAGTCCAGCTCCCTTGTCGCCGGTGAAACGGCTGCTCTTGCCAGCGGCCGGAAGGATCACAGCGAAGGTGGCATGAGGATTGGTCATGGTTTGAAAACCGTACCGCGACCGCGAGAGCGCGGCCAGTCACTGCCGATTGACCTGAGCCGTTCTGCTTGACACCACAGCATCACATCCGTTGCCGAAAGTCGGCAACGTGGTGTTGCCATTTCGCCACATCGCCAGATTTCAATTTAAAAGCCGTCGCGGAAGGCCGAGGAATTGCCGCGTTTTCAGGCTCCTTCACGTTTGTTTCGGAAAATTGACGCGATTGGCATTGGCTTTGTTGAAAACGTAACCCCGCCAAACTCGTGGGGCAGGTTTCTAACCTGCCCGTCACCATTCAGCGGTTAGGCAGATGGGAAAAATGTCCACGCAGCTTCCCCATGCGCAACCCGATCTTTTGTTCCAGCCTTTCTCTGGCATTGAGCGAGTGCGTTGAAGTGCAGTTCAGTGACACACTGCAGTAGGCGGGAGAGCTCTGTTTGAAACATCCGGCGCATGCATTGATTGGCGATTGCCAAGTTGCCAGTGATGGCGGTCATGCTCGGGAGTATGTCATCGGTCAACTGCGGCAGCGGGTGACGGGCCTCAAACGACAGGAGTTAAGAATCTGAAGCCTTAGCCAGAAGCCCGCAGTTCATTCAATTCCGTACTGGTCGAGCTTCTTCCGCAGCGTGTGCCGATGCAGGCCGAGCTTGCGAGCTGCAGATGTGCATTGGCCGAACTCATGTGTCAGCGTGGCGTTCAACAGCGGTGGTTCGACGAGGCTCAAGAAGCGTTCGTAGAGGTCTTCCCGTTCGCCGTCCTCACGCAAACGAGCGTCGGCCCATTGCTGGATGAGCTGCGCGAGTGTCGCGGTGGGGGTTCCGTCGGAAGGGACGCCGGCAGGTGGAGCCGGCGGTGGGAATTGATCCAGTTCGATCTGCCCGCCGCGAGCGATGATGACGGCGTGCTCGATGGCGTTTCGCAGCTCACGAACGTTGCCGTGCCACGGGCGGCGATTCAACTCGGCTTCGGCTTTCTTGCTGAGCGTCGGACGAGGGAGTTGGTTTTGGGTGGTCAAGTTGGTGATGAAGTGCTCGGTCAGTTCGAGAATGTCGGCACCTCGTGCTCGCAGCGGCGGTAACTCGATTTGAATCGTCACCAGCCGGAAGAACAGGTCGTGACGAAACGTGCCTGCGGCCACCTTCTCGCTGAGGTTCTGGTGCGTCGCAGAGACCAATCGAAAGTCGATCGTGCGCGGCTTGTCGGAGCCGACTGGCACGATCTCGCCATGTTCGAGCGCACGCAGCAGTTTGATCTGTAACGGCAACGGGATGTCAGCCACTTCGTCGAGAAACAGGGTGCCGCCTTGAGCTTGTTCGAGGAGTCCGGTTCGTGGCGTGTCGGCTCCCGTGAATGCTCCGCGCACATGCCCGAAGAGTTCGCTTTCGGCCAGCATCGGAGAAAGCGCGGCGACATGCACTGGCACGAACGGCCCGGCACTGCGGCGACTGAACCGGTGAATGGCCCGTGCGACGAGTTCCTTGCCGGTGCCGCTCTCACCGCGGACCAGCACGCATGCTTCCGATCCGGCGACCAACGCGATTTGTTTGAAAACTTCTTGCAGGGCGGGGGAGTGGCCGACAATCTGGTCCTGTAGTCCAGGCAACGTGACTGATGGTTGTTTTTCTTGCGGTCGACGTCTCAACGCTCGGTCGAGCACTTTTTCGGCGAGCGTCAAATCGAATGGCTTGGTGAGGTACTCGAATGCCCCGTTTCGGATCGCAGCGACGGCGGTTTCCAGCTCGCCATGCGCAGTCATCACGATGATCGGTGCGTCCGGCAGCCGTTCACGCAACCGCGGCATCGCATTGATTCCGTCCAGTCCGGGCAATCGCACGTCGAGAAACAGAGCTTCTGGCTTCGGCGACTTCTCCGCTTCTCGCAGTCCCGCTTCGGCCGACGATGCGGTGCGCGCGACATGCCCCAAGCTCTCAGCCATTTTTTTCAGTCCCCAGCAAATGCTGGGTTCGTCGTCGATGATGAGCAATTGAGCCATACTTGCCTCGCGAGAATGCGTGTAGCAGTCTAAAAGACGCGATGTCTCTTTGCGACGTGGGGCAGGTTTACAATCTGCCCGGATTAACAGGTCGCCTGAAAACTTGACCGGTGGATCGGAGCCATCATGAACGCGTCCCAATTGGAAACACTGCACGCTGGCCGCTATTTGTCGTTGGTACGGCGCGGGCATTGGGAATTCGCAACTCGTCACGGCGCGACCGGCGTCGTCGGCCTGATTGCCGTGACGAATGAGGCGAAGATGCTGCTTGTCGAACAACTCCGGCCTCCGCTCGGCAAACGAGTCCTCGAACTACCGGCCGGACTGTCCGGCGACATTCCCGGTGAAGAAGCCGAATCGTTGGTCAGGGCCGCGCGGCGCGAGTTGCTGGAAGAGACGGGCTACGAAGCTCAAGAGGTCCGGTTGCTCACGGAAGGGCCGAGTTCCGCCGGATTGACCGACGAGATGATCTCATTTTTTCTGATGACCGGCCTCACAAAAACGGGCGCAGGGGGAGGTGATGCTTCCGAGAACATCATCGTCCACGAAGTGCCGCTAACAGCGATGCCGAGGTGGTTGGAAGAGCATCGCCACGCAGGCTGGGCCATTGATCCCAAAATCTATGTGGGATTGTTTTGGATCGAACACAATTCCCGTTCAATGGGTGACAATGACCGGACGTGACCTTTAAAGTTCTCACGTTTTCAAACCAACCTACTTCCTTCCTCACTCCGCAGACTCACGAGAACAAATGAGCCAGGAAGCGACCGTTTACGTCGTCGATGATGATCCCGCAGTCCGCGACTCCGTCAGTGCCTTGGTTAACTCCGCTGGCCTGCGTGCGCAGACGTTTCCATCGGCCGAGGCTTTTTTGGCGGACTACAAGCCCGAACAACCCGGCTGTCTGGTGACCGACTTGCGGATGCTGGGCATGAGCGGGTTGGATCTGCTCGAAACGCTGGCCAAGAGCGAATCGCCGCTGCCGGCGATTTTGATTTCGGCGTACGCCGACGTGCCGGTCGCCGTCCGGGCGATAGAAAAGGGAGCGGTCACGGTGCTCGAAAAACCGTGCCGCAACGATCAACTCGTGCAGGCAATCCACAAGGCCCTGGAACGGAACGCGGTTCAACGAACCGAGCAAGACATCAAAGCTCGCCTCGCGACGCTCACGCCGGAAGAGTACGAAGTCATGCAACGCATGGTCGCCGGCAAGCTCAACAAAGTGATCGCCAGCGAACTCCTCATCAGCCTCCGCACCGTCGAGACTCGGCGACACAATGCGATGGAAAAAATGAAAGCTGAATCGCTCGCAGAATTGGTGGCGTTTGTGCTCAAAGTCCACCCCGAATTGTGTCCGACACCAATTGTCGAAAGTGGAATAACGGATGACGAAAAGAATGCGAACTGAGTTCCGGCGGACGCCCACAACAGAAATCGGTATTGTCCGCCGCATGTGAGTGGCGGAAGTTTGGAAAAGGGTGTGCACGCATTATTGAGAATATGCACGGGTGACACGCCCAGACCATCGGGATGGGCGTGGGGACGAATCCATCAACACGCCCGCCCTCCGGTGACTCACGGCCTGCCACCCTCCGTGAACTCCTTCACGCTCAAATCTCTTTTCCCAGCAGTCGTGCGACTTCGTAGACATCTTTGTCGCCTCGGCCGGAGAGGCAGATCACCACGATGTCGTCTTTGCTGCGTTGGCCGGCGGTCTTGAGGGCTTGGGCGATCGCGTGTGAGCTTTCGATGGCGGGGAGGATGCCTTCGAGCTTCGCCAGCGTTTGGAACGCGGCGAGGGCTTCGTCGTCGCGGATGTTGACGTAGTTCACTCGGCCGGAGTCTTTCCAATAGCTGTGCTCCGGGCCGACACCGGGATAGTCGAGGCCGGCGGAGATTGAATGCACGGGCATCGTCTGGCCGTCGGCATCTTGCAGGACGTAGCTGTAGCTGCCGTGCAGCACACCCTTGTTGCCGAAGCTGAGCGTGCTGGCGTGATCGCCCGGCTTGGGGCCTCGGCCGCCCGCTTCGACGCCGGTCAGAGCGACCGAATCGTCTTCGACGAACGGATAAAACATTCCGGCCGAATTCGATCCGCCGCCGACGCAGGCGATGACTTCGTTCGGCAAGCGACCTTCGAGGTCGAGGCACTGCTGCCGAGTTTCATTGCCGATGATCGATTGAAAATCGCGGACGATCATCGGAAACGGATGTGGCCCCACGACACTGCCGATGATGTAGTGCGTGTGTTCGACCGAACCCATCCAGTCGCGCATCGCCTCGTTGATCGCATCCGCCAGCGTGCGTGAGCCACTCGTCACCGGACGGACTTCGGCCCCCATCATCTTCATGTTGAAGACGTTCAACTTCTGGCGGCGGATGTCTTCCTCGCCCATGTACACGACGCACTCGAAGCCGAACCGAGCACACGCGGTGGCGGTGGCGACGCCGTGCTGGCCGGCCCCGGTCTCGGCGATGACTCGCTTTTTGCCCATACGCCGAGTCAGCAGGACTTGCCCCATCGTATTGTTGATCTTGTGAGCACCAGTGTGATTCAAGTCCTCTCGCTTGAGATAAATCTTGGCTCCACCGAGATGCTTGGTCAGCCGCTCGGCAAAGTAGAGCGGGTTCGGCCGTCCGACGAAGTTCTTCAGCAGTCCATTCAACTCACGTTGAAATTCCGGATCGCGTTGAGCCTCCTCGTACTCGGCCGTCAGCTGCTCGAGCGCCTGCATCAGCGTTTCGGGAACGAAGCGGCGACCAAACTCGCCGAATCGACCGCTGAGGTCTGGCACTTGTGAGGATGCGGAGTGTTTGCGAGCGGCAACAGCGGCGGTCATCAGAAACTTTCTGGCTTGATGTAGACCGGATGTCTACGTCCGGTCGCTTAAGGGTACAGACGTAGGCGTCCGAATTACGAGGCGATCGACTTTAACTGGAACGTCGATCTCAATGTCGGCGGTCAGGACCGGAATACGGGTGTTCGGTGACGTTTGTCTCCAGGAATCGGGCGAGCTTGTAGAAGTCGCTTTCCCGACGGATAAAACGAACGTGAGTGGTAAGAGTGGCTTGATCAACCAGTTCCTCAAATGGAACGTACTTGAGATCGAACTGTTTTTCGACGGAGACCATCACTCCGCTCTTGCCTTCTTCGACCAGCGCTCGGTAGGCGCCGACTCCGAGTTGGCTGCCGAGGATGACGTCGTAGGCGTGCGGCCGGGCGCAGCGTACTTCGTAGCCGAGTTGCACGCCGTTGACCTTGCGCTTCGAGCCAGTGACGGCGGCGTATCGCTTGGCGACTCGTTTCGCAATCCGTTTGCCGAGATCGACGCTGGAGGACGAGATGTGCCCGAACGGGTCGTACTCCACTTCGATCGGCGGCTCCTCGGATGCGGGCAATGTCAGCGGATAGTACGACGCCAAACCCTCGGCCAGTACGACGACGCCGAACTCTTTACCCTCAGTCTCGCGGTATCGCATCAAGTTGACGATGCGGTCCACAATCAAGTCGAGCTTCATGATCTTGTGTGTCTCTTTTTGGCCAGTGACTTTGTTTTCGACCTCCTCGGTGGTGAGCATGGATTCGTCGAGATCTTCGATGCTCATAACGTGGCTGGCCTCGCCGGCCATTGCGGCCGCGTAGGCCAACCATCCGGCCCCTCGGCCCATCGACTCAACGATGAAATAGGCTCGCCCCGCTTCGGCGTCAGCCAGCAGATTGCGAATCTCGCCGGCCATCGTTTCGACGGCCGTGAAGAAGCCGAACGTGAAGTCGATGCCGAAGTAGTCGTTGTCGATCGTCTTCGGCACATGCACGACGGGAATCTTGCGACTGCTGGCAGGGAGCGTGTCTTGAAACAGCTTCATCTTGTTGGCGGTTCGGAGCGTGTCATCGCCGCCGATGGAAATGAGTGCATCGATTTCCATTGAACAAAGCGCGTCGTACACGGTGCGTAGCCGCGCGCACTTCTGGGGGTTCTGCAAATCGCCAAGCGTATCAACGCCCTTTCCGGGATTCTCACGGGCGGTTCCGATCATGATTCCCGGTGTGTTCCGCGTACGTCGCAGGCGATTGGAATCGAGCACGATGAAATCGCGGCCATTGTGCATGGCTCGATCGGGGCCAAACTTCACGAGATTCGAGTAGCCATTTTTCATCCCCAGAACTTCGATACCGTGATGGTTGAACGATGCGGCCGCCGTCGAAATCACCGCGTTTGCGGCCGGTGCGGGGCCACCGGAAAACAACATCGCAACGCGTTTGATCGCGGACTTGGCAGTATTCGACATAAGGAGGCTCCTGAAACCGAAACGCGGCTGGCAGAGGGCAATTGCCCAGGAAATAGGTCATCCAACCGTTGAGACTGGGATATGATTGTGGCCGCGAGTTGGCGAGACGTTTGCTCGTCGACGGTCAGTCGGATTGTGGTCGTGACCTCGCGCGCGAGCAAGTTTCGGGAGTCAAAAAGGGATCGACCGGATTCCGAAAGACGTCGAATCAACCACGCTCTCCTGGCGGATCGCGTCTTTGCTCCGCCTCAATTCTTGCCAAACTCCTCTCAACTTCCGAATTCGATCCTGTTGCGACTGCACTGGCTGTTGGTCTGCGCTGGAACTGTGTTTACGTTGAGCTGCACCTCCGCGAACTCATCGAATACGGCTCGGACCGCAACCGAACAGATGCTGATCTCGAACGCCGTCGATCATTCGCTGAGCAAAGTCGACTTTTAGGTATTCGGCGGCTGAAAAGGAGTTTGTCGAAGAGAAGTATCTTGACTGCCCCGGTATTTTCTGGGGAATGGCCCTTTGCAGAACGGATCGGTCAAAAAAGAAATCGGGTTTTGACGGCCTCGCTATTCCAATTGGCGTTGGATCGAAGTGCCGCCGCAGAGGGTCCTCGCAGCGTCGCGGCAAGCTCCGCCGGCCGATAAGGACCAAGTCCGACTGACCTCGGGGAACAAGGGGAGCGAAACGGGCGACAAGTAAAATGGGGAATCGAACTTCTCTGCCGATTCTGGCGGCGCGCGAGACCTTTCCGGTTGCTCCGCCAACAAGAGATTCCTTTGTCGCTTGCGAGGGACGAAACCGATATTCGGGATGAATGGATCGGTTCGCGCTGGCATGAGTTGCCGGTGCTGATGTCGTCACGCCAGCCTCAGAGGGGTACAGAGCATGTTGGACGCTCTCAAGTTTTGCCTGATCCGCAAAGTCGCGGGTTTGTTCACTGTCGTGACCTTGGTGGTCGGTGGAGCATCGCTGGTGAACGCGCAAGTCGTTCCCGGGACCGGCGAAAAAATGAGCGAGATCGGCGACGACTTCGAAGATGCGAATTGGTCGTACATCCCCAATCTTCCCAAGAGCAGCAACAACATCGATAAGCAAGTGCGCTACCCGTCGGGAACGTCCAACAACAATCGCTGGTTTGAGAGTCTATTACGGGGGCAGCCCGACGTCGTCGAACGAGTTGAGACTCCCGCAGGCGGACTGCCAAGCAGCAAAGGCGCCCTGAAGCTGCGTTCGGTGCAGACCGGAATCCCCGGCGCGCCGAGCTACAAGATGCAGCAAGATGACTACATTATGAACGGCAACAGTCGTTTTGGCGGCACGATTCCCGCCATGTGGACACCCAGCGCGGTCGCTCGCGTGTACCTGCCGCCGTTCGATCAATGGGAGAAGCGAACCGGTTCGTCGTTCGGCTTCCGCATCGAAACGCTGACGCGTGTGATGAAGCCGGTCACTGATCGCAAACTCTTCAAGAAGATTGGGAAGACGAAGCAACTCGACCAAGCCTGGCCGGGGATGTTCTTGCAGCTCAACAGCAAAACGGATGGTCAGAACAAAGAGGACACGGCCGTGTTCGTGATTCGCGCTGATCAGTACGGCCAAGATTTCGTGGCCGGCCCAGTGATAAAGGAAACCGGCTGGTGGACGCTGGGTATGACACTCTCTCCGGATGGCCGCGTGCATTACTACGCGACAAAGGGGACTGGCCCACTCAAGCCGTCCGACCACATCGCCACGTCGATGCCGTACGGAGAGCCAAATCTGCAGATGAACACGCTCTTTTTCAACGTGATGAGTGCCGACAACGGCAGAACTTGGTCGACAGAATGGATCGTCGATGACGTCGAAGTCTTCTTCGTGCGTCGGTAAATCCGTCAGAAGGTGATTCCCAGGCGAACGATGGCCGTGCTCGGCAATTGGATTTCTTCGGGCGTCGACGTGTATTCTAGAGTCCGGCTGAAGACGTATCCGGCTTCGACGAGCCAACCTCGGCCGCTCACCCATTTCCGCTCGTAGCCGGCCATCACTCGATAGTCGCTCAGCGTGGCGACGTCGTTGAGACCGGAGGCTCGGCGAACTGCCCAAGTACCGCCGCCAAATTCGCCAACCAAGTAGGCCCAGCGAGCTGATTCGTCATCGTGCGAGAATCTCCACGCGATGCGCGGGCGCGGAGCTGCGAGTTCAAACTTCCAATCCGCGTTGGGATTCCAGAGCAAGCCCGCGCTGGGGATCGCATTCACGTCATCGCGGTCCAAATACAGGATGCCGCCGGTAAGCGTCAGGGTGTCGGAGTATTTCCAGAACGCCAATGCGCGTCCCGGCAATCGCAAGGCTTTTCGGCCGGTGTTCTGTGAATCCGTGAAAAACGACGGAGCAATCGCGGCCTGTACAAACCAGCGTTCACCGATCGGAAGCATTCCGATCGTCTCGAAGGAGGTGTCGTACAACTGAGTCGGCAGATCGATTTTGGCGGAGCCGCTGAGGAAGTGGGCAGCAATTCGCGGTACGAACCAAAGTGCTTGAAAATCAGGAAACTCAAGCGAGCCTCGAACATCCAAACTCGTTACGCCCAGGCCGTCGGTGTTGGGAGCAATCCAGGTCGCGGTGCCGATGGTCTTCTTCCATTCGATCCACGGAGCCTCGTCATTGGCAAAGCGGTCGGTAATTTCCGAAGCCGACTCTTCTTCGACACGACGCCAATGATCTTCATGCGGCAACAGGTCTTCAGAGTCCTTGCTCAGGGGATATTGATCTTGATACGCCGTTCGCCGGATCGGATTTGACTCGGAAGTCTCGTCGAACTCCTCATCCTCCCAGACGAATCGTACTGGCGAGCGAGGCTCAGCGGCGGAACTTGCTGGTTGAGAGAGCGGATCATGCCACTGCAGAAGAACCTCTTGTCCGCGGACCGAGGGCCCGATCAACAGGCACGCTACGCTCAGCGAGAACAACGTCTGCCGCCGTGCTAGTTTCATTCGTTTCAGGCAGCCGAGTTGCACGGGTCAAATCCTCACGATTCAGCGCATTCCGTGATCCCGACTTGAGAATCGTCCGTCCGTTCCGACCTATCGAGCAAAACCGGAAAAGTTTGGCGCGTCTTCTCGAAAGGTGCCGTCAGCACACGCGGCAATTCCGGCATTTTGCCCAGTCTTTCGGAGTCGAGCCGCTCGACATAATCGCTTTGGTGGCACTTTTCAGCACAGCCCGTCGATAGCGATGAGCAAACCCCATCGCGACTCGCTGACTTTGTCCAGCGCTGGTTCGCGCGTCAGGAGGACGGGATTTTGCGACGGCACGGAATGCTCTGGATGATGGCTCTGCTGGCGACGTGCCGTCTGTCGCTCGGCGTCGCACTCGCTCGTGAAGTGACCGTCGAAACACGCTTCGACGATGCCGCCGCGTATCCTCCCCTGCGGTTAATCGACGAACGATTAGAAAATCCATCTTTCGACCACGACGGATTCGAACCGTTTCGAGACGTGCGAGAGGTTCCTGTTTTTGACGATGAGTCAGAGCACCAGTTCAGTGAATCGTTCGGGGTTCAAGTTCTGCCGAAAGGGTTGCTCTATCGGTCTTACATTGCTGGGGAAAAAGAACCACGCTTCAACGCCGTCTGGCTGAAAGAGAGGGGCAGGGGGCTCGTGTGGGAAACGCAGATGGGGGGCCGAATCGGATTGCTGGGCCGCAGCAATCATGACGAAGCGAATCCTCGAGCATGGCAATTCGATATGGAAGGAGGAGCGCAGGCTCGTGTCGATCCGCAACAGAACTCGGATCTCGAAGCCGTCGACTTTCGCTTTGGATTGCTCTTCACTCGAAGGAATGGCCCGAATGCTTACAAGGCCGGCTACTACCACCTCAGCTCGCACATCGGTGACGAATACTTGCTGCGGAATCCGGGATATCTCCGTCTGAATTATGTCCGTGACTCACTGATCTTTGGCATCACCCGCAACCTGAGCGACAACATGCAGCTCTACGGTGAAGTCGGCTACGCCGTCGGGTACGAGGGAGGGGCGGAACCCTTGGAATTGCAATACGGCTATCAATACACCCCGCTGCGAGCCTATGGACTGAAGGGCGCACCGTACTTTGGAATCAATGGCCACACGCGCCAGGATTTTCAATGGATCACCAGCGTCAACACCGTTGCCGGTTGGCAATGGCGAGGTGAAGAATCGAACCATCTCTTCCGAGTGGGCTTTCAGTACTACACCGGTCCTGCCTTGCAATGGCAATTCGCTGGCCGCAATGAAACGCTCTGCGGAGCCGGCATGTGGTTCGATTACTGAATTTCGTATCTTCCTTTTTAATCAGATTTGGAAACAGGTTGCCATGACGATTGCTTTGACTGTTTGCTTGATGAAATGGCTGCGTCGCGCGGCCGATATCGTCCCGGCACGATCCGCAGAATTTGTGGATCAGAGGATTTTCGACCTTCATCATTCGAAGTTTGTTGCGTATCCTGTCCGCACCCGGGGGCGATTGGATTCGACTGGGTCACCATAGACGATGGTGGCGTGCCGTGGTTGATCAGCAGGCCACGTAAAAAGCCGATCACACAATAATTGCCAACCGGCAATTCTCCTTGGCAGCCTAGTGCTGCTGCGGACTTAGGAATCCCCGTCTGAGGAGTCCGAAAAGTCCGTCGCAAAATCAGACTGGTGTCCGCTCAGCGCCGACTACAGCGGACATAAGACAACGTGGTTAGCTGGCCAAAGACAAGCCTCGTTCGCTGAGCTTGTTCCGGTGAGATCGATCAGCGAACTACGCACGTAGAGGCGATCGTTGCGGGATCACAGGACGGGGGTTCGATTCCCCCCGCCTCCATC
>VGZH01000044.1 GCA_016872645.1 Planctomycetota bacterium
CCGGTTCCATCCGCGATGAACTGCCCGGCGTGTCCGTTTCGCGAGCCGTGCCGTCGCTGGACCGGTTAGCTGCGGTGATGACCGCATCCCTCCAACCAATAGGAGATCAAATGGAATCATTATTTGCCGTCGCGCTGCTGGTCGGCGTCGTCTTATTCTTTTTCCAGTCTGGTAAGCGACTCGGCAGCCGCCGCGGCTTCCACGCTGGATGTCGCTGTCGTCGTCGCCGATTCCGCTGACGAGCTTGGGCATTGCTCGATTCATCCGCCTTTCATTTTCACGCATCCCTCAAGGAGACCCGCCATGCCGCTGACCGTGGCTGAAAAAGAACATTGGAAAGAGCGCATCTCACGCCGCATCGACAAGAAGATCGCCGCCATTACCGCGCGCGATCCTGGTCTGTTTGACCGTCTTGGCAGCGAAGCCCGACAGCGGGCCATCCAATCGTTGGGTGTGAGTGAACTCATGGCCGAACAGGAACAACTTGAACAACAGAAGAAAGCCCTGGAGACCCGCGACGGGGTCGTGTGCCGCTTGCTGCTCGCCCGCCTGCGCGGAGTCCCAGCCGAGACGATCGACATGTACTCCATGTGTCGGTCGGAGACCGAGATCGGCAACGCCATCAAAAGTCGTCAGGCCGTCCACGAAGATGAACTGATGCGAGAGCACGAACTCGGCCGCCAGATCGTTCAACTCCGGCTGGAGCGGGAGAATTTGTTGGACACCGTCTTTTTAGCCACCTCACCCATTCAAGTTCGGGTTCTGTGGGAGAAGGTTTCCGACTTGCTCGGTGACGAATTGTCGCAGTTGCAGCGTGCGGCACTGCAGATCCAGCCGCCCGTTGAATGACGTCATCTCTTTCGTGTCGAGAAGAACCACGCCGGGCCGCATGGTGCGGCCCGGCTCTTTTGATTTTCTTAGCACTCACAGATTCAACGACGAGATGGTGGTCAACTGCGAGGCTTACGGCGACGGCCTTTCTTGTGTGGCCGCTTCGCGGGCCTCGGCGGCGACGTGAGCTGTTTCTCCAGCCGAGCACTTTCAGATTTCACTTCCGCCAAGAATTTGGCAAGCTGCTGTAGCTCAAGCTGATCGGCAGCGTGACGCAACTTGACTCTATCCCGAATCGAATCCAACTCCCCGACAAACTTCTTCGCGCGGGCCAGCCAGAGATTCCCTTCGCGAACGATCTGCTGGATGGCATCGGTGGGATTCTTCGGGAGTTCGACACGACGGCCGTGACCTGGTGGGCGGCCTTCCAGTTTTCGGATCTCGGCGTGGAGTCGGGTGGGAGACCAGCCGTTAGTGGCAGCGTTAGCAGCCATCTCGGTCCGCTTCACCGGGTTCTTGATGGTCAACAAGTACGGCAGGTAGCCCCAGTGCAGCGGCAGCCTGTTTAGGCGGCGGAGCATGCAGAACTCTACAAGCTGTTCAGCCGAGTACGACTTTGCGAACAACTTGAAGCGTCTCAACGCACCTGAATCTAAACCCTTCTTTACCGCCAACTCCTCCGTAGTGGTGCCGTTCTTGATCTGTTCGGTGTTGGCCTCAAGCCCCATCGCATGATGATCTTTGACACGCTGAACAATCCGTTCGGCTTTGGCAGTCACCGCAGCCTGTTTTGCAGAAGCTGTCGTTGGTGGTGTCGTTGCCATTTTCAGCCGACTTTGTTGTTTTCGTGTCTTCCGCATCTCGAGCCAAACCCCTCCTTTCCAGAGGAACTGCCTGCAACGGCCCTGCTGCAGGCAGTTCATCTTACTCTCGCTACCGTGGCGTGGCTCGATCCATGCCTGCATCGCGTACCGCCGCTACTACTGCACACAAAAATCCCTCGCGGTAGTCAAATAGCGCTGAATCAAAGTCTCACGAGTCCAACGAGGGAGCTGCTCAAGCACACCCGAAACCGCATCTTCAGGGTGGCCAGCCGCAAGACAAATGGACCGGATTCGGTCGAGTGTGTCCACCGCAGGAGCGGACTGCCAAGTATCAACAAGCTCCCCAAGCCCCAATGCATGATCTTGTACCCACGTCCAGAGGAGGTCGTCGAACTGCATCACAGCGGCGACGTCGAGGAAAGCGTAAATCAAGG
Source organism: Planctomycetota bacterium (assembly GCA_016872645.1). Classification (GTDB taxonomy): domain Bacteria; phylum Planctomycetota; class Planctomycetia; order Planctomycetales; family Planctomycetaceae; genus SXKJ01. The sequence continues at coordinate 2,090 of VGZH01000044.1, forward strand.
TGCTCAAATTAACGAATGCGCGATCCGCCAAGCGGCAGCGGAGCCGCGGTCCATCGAAGTCCAAAAGATAATCATTGAGATCAAAAGGCGTACTCCTCATATCTGGACTGTGCGTGCCTTGCCGCCAACGCGAGCCGGAGAATTCTTCGGCGTGCAGGAACACTGGCGATTTCACAGCTTCAGGATTTTCGCCCAAGATAATGACTTGAGAGCCCCGACGAAGAACCGTCGACTTGTCATTCAGTTGCGCGCTCACGCTGACTGCCCTCCTGAACCGCAATTCAGTCGCAAAATGAAACAACGGGTTTCTCCGACTGATTGTTTGCGCGTGAGAGGGAGAGCTGGGGTCTGCGAGTCCAAGCTGCAGCCAGCGCTGGGTCTCGCGATCTTTGACGAATGGAGCCAAATCCATCATGACTTCCTCAACCACAATCCGCTTCTCGCCGTCATAGAAATACTCTGCGACGGCATACCAGTTATGAGCCTGCGCGGCCGCTTGAATCGCGTCGATCAAATCGCAACTGGAATAACACCGATAAGGCAGGCGAGTTTGCGCAGCGAGTTTTCCGAGCGGTATAGTCAGCAGTGCCGGAACAATGGACTTCAGCCGCTCGACGACGAAGTCTGCGTCCTGCCCAAAATCCACTAGAGCCTGCGCGGCTTCGGCGAAGGATCGGCAGTTGCCGCTGTTGACCGATTCAACGAACCGCTGCGTGATCTGCAGGATTTTGCAGTCGGCTTGGATCGGCGCGTCTTGGCCGTGTGGCAGCCCCAATTCAGCGATCGGCGACAAGCACAGCCGAGTCAGGTTGGCGGGTGTGATCAGCGTGGCGAGGTCGATGTCGAGCTTGGGCTTTTCTTGGCCGGGAATCGGCAAGGATGACGTCGAGCCGAGCTCATCCATGTGAAGTTCTGAAACGGGGATGTGGGACATAACTGAAAACTCCTAAAGGATGGCCGCCCCTGCAACGAAAGGGACACGACCACGACGGATGAGGCCAGCCGCCGACCATCGGCGGCTGGCGGTGCGGACAGGGGATGTGACGTCGGCGGCTCGGGGGAGGGCGGGCGAGTTGGGCGGTAGTAATCATGAAGGGCTTCGTTGTCATGGTGGTTGTATTTGGTTTCTAATTACCGTGGTTTCTATGTACTGGTGACTGACCACACCGGATCAACAGGCTGTGAATGCGACCCTCCTATTCGGGCCGTCAATGCCGCCGGGTAGCCCGGTAGGCGGCACCGCGGTCCCGATACGGCCGCCCAGCACCCGTAGCGACACCCCGGCTTCGTGCGCCGTACGGCAGCTCCGGCGGTCGATAGCCGGCGGCGGAGAGTGCCGCGGCGGCGGCGGCAAAATCGCCGTGATGCTCCATCGCTGCGAAAAACTCGAACCTCGAATACGACTTATTTTGTTCCAGCGGCGCGGCGCTCGACGAAAATACAAACAGACGTTCGCAGCCGGCGTAGTCCAACGAAGCACTCGTCCCCGATGACTTCCCGGGACGCCGCCAAAACGAGACGCCGCCGCCACCCTCGATTACGAAGGACCAACCGTGACGCTCAAGTAACTCCGGCCAGTCGGCGCGGGCGTTAAAGAGGTCGCCTGGCCGCATACCAGTTGCCAATGCGGTTGTTTTCGAATCCGATTCCAGTCGATTCTTATTTTCTGCTGCGGGAATTTGATTGAACGACCGTGATATCGCGTGCAGGACTTCGCGCTCGGACTCACTGATCGTCGCAACATCCAGGAGCGTCCGGGGGGTCATGTACTGATACATCCGCATCGACTTGTGGCATTCCGGCGGGGACGGGAACGTCGTCACATAGCTCCGCTCACCCCTCGTCTCGACAAGCGTTTTGATTTGCGGGATGCCGTTTCCGTCCGGGACCATCCCATGTGCGAGGATCGTGCTCCCCTCGATCACCGGACAGCGAAAAAAGGCGTGCAGCCCCGGTCGTGGCGTCTGCACGAGGACCAGGCGGTCAAGCACGTCCGGTGCCGCCTGACTAACCTGATCGAGCCACGGCTGGATGAGGTCTGGCACATCCACGTCGATTGCCTCCAGGCCGCCAGAGACTGTCCCGCAAACGACGCCGAGGCCGTACGGGATTGCGCCACGGCAATACCAGCATTCTAACTCGTCGGTCGTAGGCAGCCGGGTCTGGAACGGAGACCAACTACGATGAGGGTCTGCACCTGGAATCGACGTGTGCATGGGAAGGAGGTGCCCGGCGGGGGCCTTCTCCCCGTCCTTGGAGATCGGGATGACCGAGATCCCGGCAGCGACAAAGGCGCGGGCCCAGGCCAGGACGACGGAGTGAGGGACATAGATCGGAGTGTAGTCGGGCATGATGTTCCTTCCGGCGAAGGGCAGTGGTGTGTTGTTCGGCATTTTGGGAACAGCGAAAGGGGTGAGGTCACAAGAAGTTGCGGCAGATGTTCCCTTGTTCGCAGTGTTTTGGGTTCGACAGCGCGTATCTATATAAAAACAACAAATACTCGGATTGATAAATCCAATTGGTGATGGACATATAGAGTCATGTAATAAATATAGAACAGGGAACAATTAAAAAAGAAAACCTCTAATTACCCTGCCCTCATGGACTTCCGACTGTTCCCTCCCTGTTCCCGTTTTCGCCAGATCGAGAACAACGTCATGCCACAGCCTCCTCGGTCCCCATCACCGAGCGGATCGCGTCCCACCGGATCGCGACCATCTCGATCGTGTCCGCGTCGATCCTGACCTTCAACGTCGTCTTCCCGTCGCTGGCCCGAAGCCACTCTCTGTCTTTCCAGAGCCGGCGGACTGCGGCCGCCTCGAAGCCTCTCTCTTCGAGAACCTTGTCCAACCGGTGTGGATACAGCGCCAAGCACTCTGGCTCCCCTTGGCGGCCAGTAACGCGCCATCGACCTGCCCATCCAGTAGATGGTGCGTATAGACGGTTCGAAGACGTCCAGAGATCACTCTCATGGGCGTGGCACCATCCGGCGACGTACCTGAGAGCGACTGCGGCGCGATCGGCTTCATCCGTCTCTGCGGTAATCTCAGCCCAGAGAGCGTTGGCGGTCTGCAGATTATCCCACGGCAGGATGCCGGCTTGACACGCCAGTTCCTCAGTGACATGCAGCACAGCGAAGTGCTCGGCCATCCGACCTGCCACGGAGTTGGTACCAGCTCTCTGCTGAAAGAACTCTCGGAGTTGCCGGAATCGTTCTTGAATGACGGGCCAACTGTCCTCGCTATTGATCAAGTGTCGGACGAACCTCGGACCAGCGTGACCATAATGCTCGCGGATGACCTCGTTGAGCTGACTGACAAGGGAGGCAGATCCAGCAGTCAGTTGCCCGAATGGGCTACCCCACATCTCAAGTGCCCGTGCCCGCGTCCCACCATGCTCGGTGTAGGTCGTCAATGGACCTTCGCCGGTGGTACACATCACCGTACGCCAGACATTGGTCCGAGCTAAACCGCGTTCACTCCCGCGGCCACGTCCGCGCCCGTTTGTGACGTCATAGATGGTCTGTCCGATGTCGTGTCGGTTTTTTGCGCGCTGCGTGTCGTCGATGATTAACGGGATGCAATCGTTGATCGCCGAAGCCCGTTCGAGCCATACACGCGTCGCATCCCATGTACCGATCGCTGCTGCTGGGGAACGCTCATCGGGACACCCCCAACACGACGCTCCGAGGCGTAGGGTTGACGTTTTTCCGGTGGAAGTCGCGCCGGCGTAGCTGATGATGAAGTTATGAGTGGCGAGAGGAGCCAGTAGCGGCGGTGCAAGACTGGCGATAACGCCCAATCGCGCGCGGGGGAATTGTTGCAGAGGCGTAATGGCATTGCGCCAAGTGTCGAAATCTCCCTTATCGTGCAAGCCGGCGACAAGCTGCTCGTCGCCGACATCGAATCCCCGAAACTCGACCCGCTCCGTTTGTCCTTCTGAGGACTCATTTGAGACCAATTGCCGGCCACATAAAAACAACTGATACTCATCGTTGCCTCTTAACCATCCCATCCGGTGTGATACTCGTGATTGCGGCAGGACGTCGAAGTTCGCAACTTCAATGTCGAGCAAATAATCCACCAACGCCTCGGCATTGGTGCTCGTGACGGGCAATCCATAGTCAGCCAATTCGACGATCGTACGAGACTTCGCAATAGTGCCCCGTGCTACGATCCGTGTGTGCCATGCTCCACCGCGCCACCACGCGAGCTCGACGGACTCATCGCCCCCATCGACATCCGTAAGTCTTCGTGTGGCCAACACAGGGGCCGGCACGAGCACCTCGGGGCCTGCGGTGCGCGACACGATTCCGTCGGCCGTGAGGATCCACTTTGGCGGTACGATCGTGTCGGCCGGACATGGAGCGTCCGGCAGGACTTCATGGACACGTACAGCGTTATCGTCACCACGACCAGCAACCGGCCGACGAAGAAGATCACGGGCTTGGGCGACAAGCGCAGCGACGCGTAGGCCGCGAACGCCATGTTCGCGAAGGCGATTTACAATCGAATTGCATGCGATCTCCAGCCCATTGGGCTGGGCGTAGGCGGCAGCTTCGACTGCGAATGTGAGCACTGAACTACGATCAGAAGTGCTTTGGTCGGCACGAAAGAGTGATAGAATCGCGTCAAGAAGGTCAGCGTGTGTGTCGCCATTATGAGTGACACGATAGGCGACATCACCATGTTCGCGACCGAGGTCGGCTAGCCACCGCAGGATTTTTCGCCGGTCCTCGTCCGGCCATTCGATTAGAAGGCTAAGTTCAGCGACGATCCGCCCGCCATCGCCGCAGCGCCGTCGGAGTTCTTCGAGGCGGGCGGGATCGTGGATCGTATCACCATCGACCACGACGGCTTGACCGTCGATGAAGAGCGCGAAGAGGGTGAGGCGGCCCGTTGGCGTCGATTCGTGCGAATGATCGGCGGCAGGCGGATTGCCCGCAGGAAAGGCGGATGGTATAGTCATCTTGCTTTGAATCCTCATGAACGCCCGCCGGCTGGCACCGAGCGGGTGTTCGCGTTTAGCAGATCAAATATCTGCGAGCGTTGACCTGCCGGCGCAAGCCCCACGGCTCAGCCAACGATCGAGGGCACGCCGGTCATAGCGGACGATTCGGCCTATCTTCGAGAAAGGCACATAGCGTGCGCTTGTCCAGTTGCGAAGCGTGCCGATGGCGACTCGCAAATAGAGCGCGGCCTCGATCGGCGTCAGCCAGTGGCTTCGTTGGTCGTCGAGGGGTGGCGTACTCGCAACGGCCGTGGTGCTAGGAGTTCGAACGGCGCTACGAGGCATGGCTGTGAGCCTCCTCGACTCTCGACGAGATCACGCCGCGCTCCACGAGCACCTGCTCGATGAGTGGCAGCACTTCGCGCGAGATCATCCGATGCCCCGCGATGATGGGACACAGACGGTCGTCGATCCGGCGGTCATATAGCAGGGTGCTGATGTCACGCGGCCGTACAGGACAGCCACAGTGGTGCTCGATCTCGCGAGCAGCTCCCGACACGGTGAGCAGGTCAACCATTTCGGATCCTCCAGGTGGTCATGACGGCGATCACCATCGTCGTCGTGTGTAGTCCCTGGAGATCTGGCTCACGCGCGGAGGTCTGGTCGTTTTAGTCAAACAGCAATGGCCATCCTTGACATGAGTTACGTCGCGCAACGACGGATACCAAATAATTTTGGATGATCCATTTTCATCCAATTGATCCACTTGCGAAGGCGATCAAACGGCGACAATTCAATTATTTGGTGCTCAACCTACGTCGTGTCGTGGCAGGTCGACGTCGGCGGGTGGGGTTATCATCCCGCTTGGGAATGTCGGCTTTTTCAAAAGGAGTGACGCTCCGATTTCGGTAACCGGACGAACCAAGTTCAGGATGCTCGCGATTGAATTTCTCCGCCGTGCGGAGGTAACGGCTCCAATTTTCAAATTTAGGAAGCTGGTACTCTGGCTCGCCGTTCAATCTCAACCAGTTCCAAACGGCTCGTTCTCGCTCTTGCTTCTTACTGGGAAGCGAGTCCCTTTCCATTCGCAAAACAGCAAATTGAAAACTCTCGTACGCCAAAGAGGGCTGCCGCGACAAACGGGGCACATGGCTGTCTTCTGTTCGCGAAGTTGTGCGTGAAGTCGTTCGTGATTCTAAATCGACGCCGTGTTGTCGAATCGTGCGCAAGATTGTAGTTCGAGCGTCCCCCAGCCTTTCGATCAATTCGATGGTTTCCAGATTGTTCAATTCATAGGCGATTTGTCGGAGGGGAGACAATTTACGTGCGACAGCACGCAGCTTCGATTTGATTTGCCGAAGTAAGGTGACGTTCGTGAATTCACGATGAGGCGATGGTCCATCGGAGCGATACCCCCACGATCCCTTTGCAATCAGTTCGGCGAGTTGCGTGAGTAATCGCAACACGGGCGGAAGTTTGTCGATGAAGCCATTGGCCTGTTGCTGCAGCAACGTCCAGGCGTTTTTTGAAACTGGACTGAGTTTGAACCGCTGGTCCTCGATATCACTCACGAATGCAGGATCCACCTGCTGAATTGCATCAATAGTTTCGCGATGCCCTTCACTTCCCCAATGATTCTTGTAGTCGTCCCAAACAACTTGGAGTTGATCAAGAAGACGGTCGCACAATGGCGGTCGCGACCGGGATGGGAAAAGTCTTCGCAATCCTCCTACTGAGACACGAATCTGGTCGCAACATCCGGAGACACTCTCTGGAAATCGAGCCTCAGAATTCGGAGCCTGAGTCCAATTGTATTCCGCCAAGAAGGGGAGGCGGATCATCGACTCTCCAAAAACGAACGCTTGTTCGTACGATTCTGGATGAAGCCGAGTAGCCATGATCCGGTACTTTGGAATGGAGTGTAGAACAACCAACCAGCCTGGAAGTCACGGCTTAGCAGAATGACCTCTGCCGTCAGTAATTCAATCAATAAATCTCAATCGCTGACCAACCGCTCCAGCGCCTCCCGCTTCGCGTCCATGCCCAGGTGAGTGTACCGCTTGGTCATCGTCAGCGTCGCATGTCCCAAAATCTCTTGGACCAGCAGCGGATTGACCCCTTCTTCCTGCGCCCGGCTCGAAAATAAGTGCCGCAGGTTGTGCGCCCGCGTGAACTGCGGACAGCCGATCTCGGTGGTGAGCTTGCAGAATTCGAGTTGCACGCGCTTCACCGGAATCTGTCCCATGCGGCGGCAGTAGGCCGTGACCAACTGCCGACGCTGCTTGTCGGTCGTGTTGGGTTCCTTGGCCGTCAGGTCATGCGCCAACTTGGCCAGCTTCTCGCGAAAGGCGCGGTCGGATCCGAACTCGGAAATCAGCCGGCGTCGGCCATTGAAGTATTCCTCATTCAAGAACACGAAACCGGCGCGGCGCTCGCCGATCCGCTGTTCGAGGATGGTTCTCATTTCGCGGGTGATCGGGAGTTGTCGGCGGCGGGCGGTCTTCACGCGCCAGTGCAGTTCCGGCTTCGAGCAAATCTGAATCGAGCCGGCATGGAAATCGACGTTCTCGATGAGCAGGTTCGTCAACTCGCCGACCCGCATCCCGTACGTCACCAACGCCTGAAAGATTCCCCGCTGCCAGTCATTGCAGGTGGTGAAGAACGCCTTCTGTTGCTCCGGCGTGAAGATTGGCAGCCCCTCGTCCGGCGCGTCCACGTCGCGCAGGTTGTCGATCGGGAAGCGGGAGAACGGGTTCTCGGCATAAGGCGGAAGCATGCGTCGTCGAGCCGCCCAGTTGAACGCCGTCCGGCAGGTGCTGAGGATGAACTTCACACCGCCAACCGCATAGACATCCCGCTTTCCTTTTTTGGCTCCGTTGCGAGTGCGAGTTTGGCCGCGTAGCCAACGCACAAAATCCTCAACGCTCCGCTCATCGACCGAATCGACGGCGGTGATTTCGGCGGCGGCGCAGAACTCCCCGAACCGATCGAGGGCCGCGCGGTAGCGATCCTGGGTGCGCCACGCGAGCTTCTGGACGTTGGTCACGAAGTCCAGATAGCCCTTGGTCAACACCGTCGGAGCTGTTCGCTCAAAACCGAGCGGCGACGGTCGGTTCTCACCTAGCGCGGCAGCGACTTTGGCGGCTGTGGCGCGGGCGACCTGCAAGTTGCCGTCCACGCGGCGGCGTTCGGATTTGCGGTTCTCGCGGTAGTAAAGGTAGTACGTCTCACCGCGTTTGTAGATCGTGACCGGGCCGACCCGGTCTACTTTGACGTCGCGAATGTGACCACCGGCGGTCTGGCCTGTGTGCCCCACGGGGCCGCGTGCTTTCCGAGGCATGATCCTGAAGCTCCCGACGGGTTCTCATAGAAATGGGAACCAATCTTTCACAAAAAGTTTCACAATGGCGAATTGCAGAGCTTACGCCTGTCGTGAAACTGCTTCAAGGATTCAAGTTATGGAAACCACTAGAAAATGAGCGGAGAGGGAGGGATTCGAACCCTCGGTACCCTTGCGGGTACACTGGTTTTCGAGACCAGCACAATCGGCCGCTCTGTCACCTCTCCAACGCAACGAATTGCGTCATTCGCGGTTGCCCACGAGGGGGGCGGATAATAGCGGGCGTTTTGTTGAAACGCCAAGTGAGGGAATTCGCGCGTTGCGGAGTCATTCTTGCGAATGTAAAGCCCACGAAATGCAACTCGGATGCGGGGCTTTGCGAACAGATTTAGCGCCAGCGCGGGCCGTCGATTTGATCGACTTTCAGAACGTGTTGAGGCCGCGTGTAGAGAGTGGGGTTGGACTTGAAGCGGTCGCGATTTTCTGGCGATGCGAAGAGGAACAGTTCACCGTCGAAATATGCTCCGAACTGTGTACTCCCTGGTATGGCACGATCTGAAGTCCACAGAACAACGGGGTCGCATCCGAGTAATCGTGGAGCGTACTTGCCGGGGTCTGTTTTGAACTCACGGTATTCGTCTTCGTCACGCAGCAAGTAGACGATTCCTTGATAGACGAGTGCAAATTCGGATTTCCCTTTTCGCCATTCTCGATGATTAGCCAAAGAGACTGGGCTAAACCGGTCCAGTCCAATCAAAAGTTTCTCGGCCGGTGCTGCTGACTCCTTGCGAGCAGGTTCGACCACAGGCGTGGTTTCGGGAACGAGTTTGGTCGTGAGTCGCTCATCCGCTGGGTTATCCGATCGAATCCCGACTTTCGGCTGAGACGATTCCGTCCGGGTGATTTGTGGTTGAACAACCTCTGATCCCGGATCGTCCTCTCGAGCGGGCATCTGCTCCAAGGCATGCCGCATCTGATTCAAGTACATCTTGCGGTCGCGCTTCCCTTCCGACTTCAAAAGTACCGTACCATCGGGAGCGATCACCAGATCCGTCGGCAGGAGTTTGATCTCAAATTTATTGACCAGATCAGGTTTCTGATCGTAGTCGACCATCACTGCAACGAACTGTCGGGACAGAAAGTCGCGGACGTCGGGATGATGCAGGACATCCCTTTCCATATCACGACATGGTCCGCACCATGACGCATGGAAGTGAATCAACAACGGCCGCCCTGATTGTTTGGCGACCTTCGCAGATTCTGTGAAGTCGTGTCTCCAGACATCTGGCTTGCTCGCGCCGATCGCTGTCAGGCTGACCCAAATTAACAATCCGGCGGACATCGCCGAGCCAAACAGCAATCGATTGCGCAGCATCTTCTCACCTCATCCAGAAACCGTTCGACAAGCGTCGTCCGGCGTCTTTCGCCGTTCATCCTGAACAGCTTGCCTTATGCGGGTGTCCCGCTTCTGGTTCTATCGACCTTGAGCGGCGAGAAAATCAGATCGGCTCTGCCGGTTTTGCCGAAGCTGCGATCGCCCTTCGAGCCAGAAGGCCATTTGGTGAAAGTGGGCAAAGTTGGTGGGGTCAGTCTAAGATGACTCTGTCCGATCCGCGCAACGATTACCCGCTCAGACATCACCAATGGAGCGGCCCCACGGCTTCCCAATCATCGGCGTCGGACATCGGGCGGACGGACTGTTCCAAGCGGTCGAGTTCTCCGGCCTCAAGCGCATCCGGACGGGTGATGTCAGCTAAATCCAAGAAGTTCCGGAGTAATCGATGTCCGCCCGTAGTCAGAACGGACTCAGGATGAAATTGCACTCCGAATGTTGGCCAACAGGTGTGTTCAAATGCCATCAGCACATCATCGAGCGTTCGAGCCGTAGGCCGCAAACAGGCAGGCAGCGCGGCTTCCGAAACGATCAACGAGTGATATCGAGTTGCCGTCAGAGGATTCGGCAAGCCGGCAAACAGACGTTGGGCATCATGCTCGACGAGAGACGTCCGGCCATGAAATGGCTCAGCCGCTCGGACAACTTCGCCTCCCAAAGCCGCGGCAATGGTTTGATGACCCAGGCACACGCCCAACAACGGAATTCGCGATCCCAATTGCCGCACAACCTCCACGCAGATTCCGGACTCGTTGGGAGTACATGGACCGGGCGACAACACGATCGCCGCTGGTTGCATCGCGGCCACCTCGGTGATGGTGATTCTGTCGTTGCGCACCACAGAAACGTCCTGACCCAACTCGCGAAAGTAGCGAGCCAGGTTGAAGACGAAACTGTCGTAATTGTCGATCAGTAAAATCATGGGACAGAGGTTGGGGCTTGGGAGCTGGGGGTTAGGGCTTGCAGCATTCCCGCGGCTTTGTGAAGAGTCTCTTCGTATTCGGCGGCCGGATCCGATTGCGCGACAATTCCTCCGCCGACAGAGCACTGAATCCAGCCTCGGCGGATTGTGAATGTTCGAATCAGGATGCTGCTGTCGGCCGAGCCGTCGAAGCCGACATAAAACAAGCTGCCGCAGTACGGTCCGCGAACAGTCGGCTCCAGCTCAGCGATGATCTGCATCGCTCGAACCTTTGGCGCGCCGGTAATCGAGCCGCCGGGAAACAAAGCCGCCAGTAAATCCCAGGCATTGCACTGCCGGCCGGCCGAGTCTCGTCCGAGTGTACCACGCACCACCGAGACCAAATGCTGTACCGTCTCGTAAGTCTCGACCGCGCACAAACTCGGCACGCGGATCGAACCGGGGGAACAGACTTTCGACAGATCGTTGCGGAGCAGGTCTACGATCATCACGTTCTCGGCTTGATCCTTCTCGCTCTCACGCAGTTCGTCTTCGGTGAAGAGATCCGCTTCCGGACGATGCCGTCGCCGCCGAGTTCCCTTGATGGGGCGTGTCTCGACCACGTTGTCCTGCACATTCACGAATCGCTCCGGCGATGCGCTGGCAATTGTCCAATCGTCGTGAGCGAAGTATCCCGCGAACGGTGCGGGGTTGAGTTGTCGAAGTCGCAAGTACAACTCAAGCGGGTTTTCGCAAACCGGAAACAGCAGCCGTTGCGAAAGGTTCGTCTGAAAAATATCCCCCGCGCGGATGTATTCGATGACCCGCTCTACTGCGAGGAGATATTCGTCGCGCGAGAAGTTGCTTCCCCCCATGTCGAAGGAGCTGCTCATCAACGGGTGCGGCAGATTCTCAATCGGCCTTTTCGAGACAGACCGGTTGACAATCGGTTCCGCATTCAACTGAGCAATCACAGATTGCATTCGCTCAGCCGCACGCTGTTCGCGCGCGGCACCCTTGGCCGGAAAGCCCTGAGAGATGATCCACGCGGTGCCGAGTTCGTGATCCCACGCGATGACCCAGTCGTACAAGCCAACTGCTAGCCATGGCAGTTCGAATTCGTCGATGGCGGGACGCGGCAATTGTTCCCATGCGCCTCCCAACTCATACGACAACAACCCAGCCGCCCCCCCCTGAAACGGGGGCATATTTGGTAACGACTCGCTTGAAAAGCGCTGCGACCACTGGCGCAATCGAGCAAAGGGATCAACTCCGAACGGCGTGCTGGCGAGTTCTTCGAACTCGAATGGATCGGCGGCTAGAAACGAATAGCGACCCAGATTCGGCCGTCGCGACGCACTGTCAAAGAGCACGATGTCAGGCCAATCGGCGAAGCGGCGCAACGTCTCGGCGACATCAGGTGGCGGGTCAAGCGATTGAATCAACGGCAATGACATCGACTTCGGCTTTCGCGAGAGAGACGCTCACATCCTCGCGTCTTCAGCGTCCACTCCGCAACGGAATGTCGCGCAGCTCAAATTCCAGCGGAACGTTGAGAATCAACGTCGGGGCGACGTATCGGAAACGGTACTCGCCGGCGGGAAGCGGGAGTTTCTCGAAGCGGTACGTCACCGCGATGCTGCCATCAGGTTGCACATCGCTGTCGATGTGCGTCGGCTTGAGCAGGTTCACATCGTTGAGAGCCGAGCCGCTCGCCGGCTTCTCGGTCGGCATCATGCCAGATCGGACAAGTCCCGCGACGTTGAACAGCATCCACGAGCGATGCGACTCGAACGCCGGCCCGCCTGTGTCGTAGGTCACGAGCGTGGTGACCTCCAAGCTGTTGTCCTTCGCGCCGCCGGATTCCCACCGCAGCACTTTGACGGTCACGCCGCCGCGCCGTCGCGACACGCTCTGAGCTTCCTTGCCTGCTGGAAAATCTAACGGCTCTTCACCCGCCGCCGTCTCCAGGTGCAGCTTGCCGACCACCGACAACGAGGCCCAATCTCCTTCCGGGCGTCGGAAGTCGAGCGGCACCGACATCTGGCGGTGTCCCTGTCCGAAGGTCAATTCCAACTTCGCATCCGGCGAGTACGGCTGCCAGACCATCGCAGCGGGCTTGTCCTTGGTCGTCCTTCGCATCCCGCTCACCACGACATCCGCGACCGAGCAATTTAAGAACAATGGCCTCAGCCGAGGCTCCGACATGACTTCCACTTCCAACCGCAGCAGCGGTTCAGAATCTTGGCCGACGACGGTTCGCTCGCGAATCGACTTCAATGCGAGGCGAAACGCTTTCGATTGAGTCGCCGCCAAGACCGCTCGCGGCGAGTCCTCTTTCGTCGCAGCGTCCCAGGGAAACAGCCGCACCCGCGCTGGCGATCCAGTGAACGACCAACTCAATTCGTGTTGCCGAGCCGTCGCTTCGATCACATCCCAGAACGTCGGCCGGTCCGACAACTTCACTGGTTGCGACAACAACTGATCCGACAAATCGTCGGTCACGACGACGTTGCCGGTCTCTTTCGTCAGCCGCTGCATCGTCTCGCCGATGGAAGAGGTGACCGCACCGGTCAGCCGAGCCGCATGCACCGACTCCTCCGCCTTCTGTCGCTCCAACTTGGAACGCACATCACGAAGAGCTTCCATCGTCGCGCGGCTGCCGAGCGACTCCGGTTCCGGCAACCACTTCAACGCCGTCGGTCCCAGCTTGAGGAGTTCTTTTTTAGCCTCCTCTCGGTCCACCTTCCGATTCGAATCCAGTCGCACGACCCAACGCCGCACGGCCGACTGATCAACGACTTCGTCGGCCGGCAACTGCCCCGCCCATGGTGAAGCAATGGCCAGAGCGATCACGGCTCGCGAGACCAACCACTCACACAGACGGGGAGCAAACATTATTGGCACGCGGCTCTGTTTGAGATCTCGGACGACACAGGTTTTGTGGAGTCCATGCTAGGTACCACTCCACATCACAGCCAGTCCGGCAATCGGCTCACCGCATGAAATCACTCTCGAAAGCCGCTTCACTCGGCTACGGTCATTCACTCAACGTGGCGTAGCTCGACCAAATCAAAACCAGCGTCGATGGTGGCTGATCAGTTTTCTCCGCTGTCGAGGATTCGGCAACATCCAATCTCCGAATCGTCTTTACTCCCAAACGGGACTTCAGGGATCGTGTCATCCGCAAACCCAGCGATGACTCGCAGGGCGATTCTCGGGTGTCCCTAGCGGGACAAAGACCATCAACGTCTGCGAGACGAATTACATCCGGGGGCTTCCGTGTTTGTCCCGCCAGGGACACGCGCAAATAGCCCACCGTTTCAACGGTGGGTGACGAGATCACCCGACGAGGCCCCGGCAGGCGCGAAAGAGGTCGGTGCTCGCCACTCCGCCGTTCGCGAACATCCGTTCGACCGGAGGCACCGGAAGCCGAGGCCACGCGATGACAGACGACTTGCGTGGCACGCCCCTGAGTCATCGAAGGGCGTGGACATTTGCTTCCTCGGATTACGCGCGCTAATCAGGAGCGTGACATCGTCCGCCAAGTGGCACCGATTCCAACGTATTCAAATTCGGCTTGCGATTTCGCTTCAGCTATCGAATCGTGGTAGGTGTCTGTAATGGCCCGCCAATTCGCATCGCAGCGAAACAGGTAGTACCCTGGATCATCGGAGTATTGGCAGATTGCCAGACCGGCAACGAGCAATTCGATGTTTTCAGAGACGATGTGTCGGCACAGTCCAGTTTGACTTTGCCAAGCGCTGAACGCCGCAAGGCATCGGACTATCGCACCGCCGATTTCTTTTGGTGGATGTGGCGCAGCGATTGGACGTGGCAGACCTTCGATTAGTTCGCCAGCGGCGATCAGCTCATTGAGCCAACCAACTCGACCGACTACTTCGCGCAGGACAATTTGTTCCGAAGGGCAAAATGACTCGGAATGACGAACCGCGTAGTTGATCCAGCACCGCTCGAGAGGGTCACCCGAAAACCAATCTTCTTTAAAGCCGAACGACCCATCCTCGCGCCTGAAAACTTCAACACGGCGAAGTCGGTCACGCGAATAGATGATTCGGACAACTTCGATCATTTCATGCCTCCGTGGCATACGGCGCCGGCAGGCGGAACTGCGGATGTGAATCAAGGTACGCGGCGATGCGGTTGGTGCGAGAGAGGGCGGTCGGGATGAAGTCCACGGCTTTTTGGAGGCGATCGTTGGGTTCGGCGCAACTGAAGCGGAGGAAGCCGGCTCCCGCTTCGCCGAAGCATTCGCCGCCGAGGCAGGCGACGCCGAAATTGTCGTCGGCTCCTTCCAGCAGGTACAGCGCGAGGCCGTGGCTCTTGATGCCCAGCTTGTTGCAGATCGGGGCGACGTTGGGGAAGACGTAGAACGTCGCGGTCGGGTCGAGCGTTTTGAATCCCTCGATTTTGTTGAGTCCGTTCGTCAACAGCACGACCTTCTCGCGGAACTTAGCCATGACGGCGTCACGCTCGGCGGAGTCCCGTTCGAGGGCGGCTTTGCCGGCGAGTTGCACCAGCGGCGGCGTGCAACTCAGCGTGGTGTTGATCATCTTGCCGATCGATTCCACGATCTCGGCCGACGAGACCGCGAAGCCCAGCCGCCAACCGCTCATGCTGTAGCTTTTGCTGAACGTGTACGCGGCCACGCACTGCTCCATCATGCCGGGTTGAGCCAGCAGCGAATGATGCTTCCCCTTCCAGACCATGTGGCAATACGGCTCGTCGCTGAGCACCGCGATGTTCTTGCCGCGGATCAAGTCGGCGATCTCGCGCAGGTCTTGCTCGGTCTGCACGCCGCCGGTCGGGTTGTGTGGCGAGTTCAAAAAGATCGCCTTCGGTTTCGGATCGTCCTTGAGGAACGCTTCGATGTCCGCAATCGCCGGGCGGAAGCCGTTGGATTGCTTGAGCGGCTTGAACACCGCGCGAGCGCCTCGTCGCAAGATGTTCGGCGTGTACGTGGGGAAGTACGGGCTGAAGACGAGTACTCCATCATTCGGATCGAGGAACGCTTCGCAGAAGAATTGCTCGAAGACCTTCGCTCCGGGACCGACGACGACGTTCTTCGCCTCGGCGGGAATGCCGAACTCCTCGCGCACGAATTTCGCTGCGGCCGCGCGGAACTCTGGCAACCCGGGTGACGGGCAGTAATGCGACTGGTTGTTCGCGATCGCTTGCGTTCCCGTCGCTTTGGCCGACGCCGTGCTGTCGAACGGACTGTCGCCAATTTCGAGTTCAACGACGTCCTTCCCTTTTGCCTTCAACTCTTTCGCGATGGCGAGCACGGAGAAGGCGGTTTCGACGGTCAGTGATTTGGTGAACTGACTGAGTTGAGCGGGCATTGTTGGGTTCCTCCGAAGAGATGACGTTCGTCATCGGAAACAAGGGAATCACGGCCATCGGCTTACGGCAAACTGCGGTCGGCCGAACCGGGCGCTATCGTGATACAAAAAAGCCCGGCTCCTGAAGAGAAGCCGGGCGTGATGAACGAGGAGAGAAGCGGTTACTTCTTCTTCGTGCCGAAGCTGACGAACAGGACTCCCTTTTTGTCGGGGACCGAGTATCCGCCGTTGGGGGTCAAATACTTTTTGACCGAGTCGAATTCGGGCAGCTTCGAAAAGTCGATCTGCGGCAGGAGTAGAACCGCTTGGCCACCTTTGGCCATCTCCCACAACGTTTCGATCTGTGAATCGTTGCGAGAAAAGCTGACGATGGATGACTTGGCCGGAAGGTGTTCAGCGATAGTTTTGTAGGCGGCCGAATCGACCAGTGCGTCCTCATCGGTTGAGCCACGCAGCATCGACTCAATGGCAGTGACATCGTTGCTGAACATCAATTGATCTTTGCCAATTGCGAGACCAGCCGTCTTTGGCTCCAAGCCGCCGCTGATGTCGGGCACCTCGAACTCGATGATCGTCGAGCCTTGGAACTCGCGCGTCTGGCCGGGAAAGCCTTGCATCTTGGTGAGTTTCGTCAGCGTCGCCTGGAACTTCTTCGCATCTTTCAGGCCCAAGGCGACGACGATTCGATCCTGAGCCGGCTCATCGTCCTTCTTTTTACCGGGCTCGAGTACGACCTGAATGCGGCCGGAGACCACATCGATAACGTCTTTCTTGAGATGCACTTTCGGGCCACCTTCTTGCTGAGCGAACTGGTCGATCAGCGCGGCAACCGTGCCGGGACCCTGGAACATGTCGACCATCGACTCGATGGCGGTGTACGCTCCGGCGATATCCCAGTTCAGCGAAAACCACGCACTGGTGCTGGCCGAGACCCACTTCGGCGGCTTCTGTTCGATGGCCGGGAATTGGAAAATGTTCATCAAGCCCTTGGTCGGCTGCTCGATGACCAAGAGCGATTTGGTGATGCTGTCAAAGTTCTCGGTGGCCATGTCATACGAGCCGCCGATCGCCTTGAGGGCGGTGATACCCAACGGGTCAAGGAATCCCATCGCCAGCGCGGCCTGAGGATTTTGAGCCGCCGCTTGCGTGACAACTGCCTGGATCAGGCTGTTCGGATTGAGGTACCAGACGAAGAGACCGTTGTCATCGTCGGTCGAACATTTTTCGAGAATCAAGTTGTAGTTGTCGTTGTCGGCAAACGTGTCGGAGTGCTTGCCGTCCCAGCGCGACAGCACGCCCTTGGCTGTGTCCAAATCAGAGCTGACGACGAGCATGGAGTCCTTGATGAAGTAGGCCATCTGATTGAATGGCCCTCCCTCTTTGAACTTCCAGCTGGTGACATTCGTCCCATCGATCTCTTCATCGTCGCTTTCGGCATTCTCTGCCAGAGCTTTCTCGGCTTTCTCCATGAGCGCGTCGACGGTCTTCTTGTTGTCGCCGAAGTCGAGGAACATCGCGACGGCAGGCTTCTTGCCTTGCGGCGTGAGCACGGCGAAGGCGAACTCGCCGCTGGGGATTTCCAGGAAGTCGTTCAGCGAAACACCGAGCTCCTTTTTGATCTCGCTGGAGACCAATTCGAGGGCCTTGGTGATTTCACCCTTGAATGGCTCGAACACCGAATCCTGCGTGAGGCTTCCAAACGCAGTTTTGAACCAGCGACCTTTCAGTTCATCGACGTCGGGAATCGAGACGTAGACCGACACATCCGGCGGTAGCAGGCGGTCGGTCGGAACGGCTTCATCTTCGGCCCGCAGACTCAAACGCGGCAGCAGTGCTGCTGCCAATGCCAACCATACGGTTCCGACACGCAACCAACGATTCATGTTCAATCCAATCAAAAAAGAGACGCCGTCCCCGACGGCTGTTTGGGTTTCACGCACGAAGCCCGTCGTACCACGCATCGGGCTTAACGGTTTCAATCCGTTCGTCGTAACGAGCGACTATTGGCCTCCCTAGCCAAGCGGGTGTTGTTGTAAGAGCGACCAAATGGACACGCAAGGCACGGTCGGATCGCAATCGAAATACCTCTCGCGGCATTGCGAGTTTCCGCGTGACAGCGATAGCCTGAACTGCGTTCGTTCGTCGAAGTCGCCTGCCTTTCTGCCGGGAGTTTGCCGATGCTGTGTGATTGGACTGTCCGTCGTTTGTGGCAATTCGTGATGTTTTGCGGTCTGAGCTTCGGATCAGTGGCCGCCGCTGAGTTTCCGTCGTTCGAACAACTTCCCGAGCGGCCTGAGCCGCCCGATCCGTTGGTAATGCTGGATGGCACTCCAGTCCGCACGCGCGATGACTGGTTCAACAAGCGACGCCCCGAATTGAAAGCTCTGTTCGAGCACTACATGTACGGCAAGGCTCCGTCGCCACCGGACAACCTTACGGCGACGATCGTCCGCACCGATGAAAAATGCCTCGACGGCAAAGCGACGCTCCGCGAGGTCACGATCAAGTTCGGCCCGAAGTCCGCGCCACCGATCAATCTGCTGCTGATTGTCCCCAACAACCGCAAGGGGCCATCACCAGTGTTCGTCGGCTTGAACTTCTGCGGCAATCACGCGGTGCTGGACGACCCCAAGATCGCGCTGCCGCCGCAGTGGATTTACAAAAGTTGTGCTGGCGTCGAAAGCGAACGCGCGACCGACAAAGGTCGCGGATCGCAAAAGAATGTTTGGGCCGCGGATCTGCTGGTCGAACGCGGCTACGCGCTGGCGACGCTCTACAACGCGGATCTCGATCCCGACACGCCCGAACTGACCGATGGCATTCATCCGTATTACTTGCCAGCCGGACAAGACAAGCTTGGTCAGAATGATTGGGGCACGATCCGAGCCTGGGCGTGGGGTCTGTCTCGCGTTGTTGATTACCTCGTAACTCGTCCGGATATCGACAAGACGCGAATCTGCGCGATCGGCCACTCGCGACTGGGCAAGACCGCGCTGTTCGCGGCGGCGTTCGACGAACGGATTGCTCTCGCTGTTCCGCATCAATCGGGGACTGGCGGCATGGCGCTGAGTCGCGACAACAAACAGGAAACCGTCACCCGCATCAACAATTCCTTCCCGCACTGGTTCAGTGACTCATTCGTGCCGTTTGGCGGACACGAAGCGAAACTGCCGATCGACCAACACATGCTCGTGGCGTTGGTCGCTCCTCGTCCGCTGTTGGACGGCGAGGGAGACCAAGACACTTGGGCCAATTTCGACAACGCGATGCTGTCGCTGAAGGGAGCGGACAAGGTCTACAAGTTTCTCGGCAATCAAGGCCTCGTCGGCAGCGGCATCGTGAACGGCGACGAACGTTTCACCGACGCGAATTGCGGCGACCTTGTCCAATATCGTCGCGACGAAAAGCACGTCCTCAACCGAGCCTATTGGCAACGCATCCTCGACTTCGCCGATCTCAAGCTGCCAAAGTAGTCGAGTCAATCCGCGATTCGAATTGTCTAGTCGCCGAGTGACTGCTCTACGTTGGTTACTTCGGATCGGTGGAACCTCGCGAGACCCGCGTCAAATCATCGCCGAGGATCGACGGGCACCAGTATTTCTCGATGTGCTCGACGATCAGTTCGGTGCCACGTGTGTGGCTGACGTACGGTTTCTCTCGCGGGTCGTACATTGCGTCGGTCAGATCGCGTGCCAACACGACGTTGAAGCCTTGCTTGACCATCTGCCGAATTCCAAACGGCCGCCCCAGTACGCACATGTTGGTATGCACGCCCATCAGCACGACATTCTTCAAGCCCTCTTGCTTGAGGTAGCTGAGAATCTCTTCGCCGTTGTCGCTGACTCCATCCCAGCCAGAGATCGTCAGCCCCGGATGCTGCCGACTGAATTTTTGAACGACCGCTCCGACCACCGGATCATCGCACGGTTGCTTCGAGACATCGACGGGAAGTTCCGGCTCGCGTTTCGGATCGACGTAGCACCACGCTTCGAGCGGAATCTCCGGCTTGAACTTTGTCGCCTGCTGCATCCGCTTGCGTTGTGGCATGTCGGCGTAGTGGTACGTGACGCCGCTGGGAGCATGAATGATGGTCGCCCCATGATTTCGCGCCGCCGTCAGCACCGCGTTCATCCGCGGCACCATTTCCGCAACACGCTCAGCGGCAGAGACGCAGTAGTGCCCGTCCCACATGTCGCAGATGATGATCGCCGTCTCCGAGGCGTTCCACACAGCCTCCTTGCTCCCTTCTTTCCATTCACCGCTGCCCTTTGCCATCTCCGAGCGAGTCCGCTGACGCAACACAAACTGTCCCGGAGTCTTCGGCTTGTTGGCAATCCGTTCTGGCGCGGTCTCTGATTTCAGGTCGGCGGTCGGCCAGCAAACAACGACCAAGATCAGTACCGCGAAGAGTCCTGTCAGCAGGCAATGTCTTCGTAAAAACAGCATGTCGAACGCCTTTTTAGAAAGAAGGGATGGACTGGAATGGTCCTCGGCAGAGTACTGTGACAATAGGGCGCCTCCAGGCGAGCGAGACTCATGGCAGAGTCCAACGATGCAACCGCGAACTCAATGAGTCCCGCAGCGGGCGCGAGAGCGAATCGCTTGATCATGAAGCATGAGTTACCCGACCAGGATTCGAACCTGGACAAACAGAACCAAAATCTGTTGTGCTACCGTTACACTATCGGGTACCGCAGGCAGAGAGTGAGTCTAGTGGAGCATGCTGGTGTGACTCAAGAGGGTTGAATGCGCCTGCGACATCGCTGCTCACGCGAACTGTGTGATGCCCGGCATCGCCATCTTGGGGAGTTCGACTTGTGTCTTCCAACCGTCGGGGAATGACGTTGGAACGAGCGACTCTTGTGAGTTGAGCATCATCTCCCAGGTGATCTGTTTGCCGGTGTAGGCGGCAGTGCGGCCCATGATGCCCATCAGAGTGCTCTTGGCCATCCGGTCGCCGTTGTTGAGCGGCTTGCCGTCGCGGATCGATTTAAAGAACTCGTCGTGTTCGGTCTGGTACATGTTGTTGCCGGGGCCTTTGTACTTCCACTCGGACTCGCCATTGATGACCGTGCCGCGCGGGCCGAGTTGGCCGCTCCCCTTCGTGCCGAGGACGTACAAATTGTTTTCGTTGTGGCAGCCGGGGGTCTGCCGCTGAGCCAGGAAGCCACGCGCGTCGTTGGCCCAGACGTAGTTCACCTCGATGTGATCGAAGATGTTGCCACCCTCTTGCGGGATCTGTCGGCCGCCGACAGCCGTGCAACTGACGGGAGGCTGATCTTGGAAGACCCAGGCCAGCCAATCGACCGTGTGGACCGCTTGCTCGACGAGTCCGTCGCCCGAGAGCCATGTGTAATTGTACCAGTTGCGGACCATCCACTCTAAATTGCTGAGTCCCTCCGGCCGCGTGTTCGCGGGAGGCATCGGCTTCACCGGACTGGTCAGGTACGTTCCGAAGACGGCCTTCACTTCACCGAGCGTTCCGTTTTGAATTTGCTCGAAGAAGGCTCGCTTGGCGTTGTCGTAGCGCCAGCAGAAGCCGGCGCAAATCGCGAGCTTCTTTTGTTTACTGACCTCGACCGACTCCATGATCGAGCGGACTCCGGGTGCGTCCGTAGCCATCGGCTTTTCAGTAAAGATGTGCTTGCCGGCCTCGACGGCGTACTTGAAATGGACCGGGCGAAAACCGGGTGGGCTGCACAGCAACGCGACGTCACACGAGTCGATGACCTTCTTGTAAGCGTCGAGCCCAACAAACTTGTGATCATCATCGACTTTGATCTTGGACTTGATCGTGTCGACCCCGGCCAAGTTTCGCAGGCTGCTGTTGAGGTTCTCGCCGAAGGCGTCCCCCATCGCGACCAGTTCGACGTTTGGGTCGGCCGACAGAGCTTCGCGAGCGGCTCCCGAACCGCGACCGCCGCAGCCGACGAGGCCGATCTTCAGTTTGTCGCTGCCAGCGGCGTAGGCTCGCGGAGCAATCGACGCGATTACTGCCGGAATCGCGACAGCGGCGGCTCCGGTTTTGAGAAAGTCGCGACGAGACGACGAGGCGGAATCAGCAGCTTGCGGGGCAGGGGTGGGCAGATTCATCGGGCAGTTCTCCACGAAACGCGGTGAGGTTGTTGCCGGGCGGGTTGAGCCAGATCAAGATGCTAACAGAGCCGACCAATGACTTTCGAGCCAGCCAGACTCAGCAAATCTTTGAGTTGCCAGACGCGACTCAGCTTGCCGATAATCTTCGCATCCGTGATGGCTGATTGAAATCTGGAGAACAGGCATGCTCGACCTGCTGTGTGATCCGCTGCGACTGCGACGAATGATGACTCGGCGAGACTCGCTGAGAGCTGGTTTTTTGGGACTCGGCGGTATGACGCTGGCCGAATTGCTTCGCTTGCGAGCTTCGGCTGCGACGAACGGTATCGCCGAGAGCAAAGACACAGCGGTCATTCTGCTGTTCGTGCATGGCGGGCCGAGTCATCTCGAAACGTACGATATGAAGCCGCAGGCTCCGAGCGACATTCGTGGGCCGTTTTCGCCGATTCGGACGAATCTGCCCGGCCTTGATGTCTGCGAGTTGCTGCCGAGGCACGCTCAGATTGCCGACAAGTACACGATTCTGCGTTCGGTCAGTCACGATCAGGCGAATCACTTCGAGGGACACGCCCGGTTCCTTTCTGGCTATGGCCAGTTTAAGGCGGGGACCAGTGAGTCGCATCATCCGATGGTCGGAGCGGTCGTGAATCGGGTGCTCGAAAACAAGCATCGCGGGCTGCCCGCCGCCGTGGCGATCAACGGCGTCTGTCTCAACGGGCCGGACTACAGCCCTGCGATCGCTCAGGGTTATTGGAGTGCTCAGTACCGCGTGCCGATCTGCAATTTCTCGTTGCGGGATTCATGGCTGACGGTTGAATCCCGGCGGCTCAACGATCGGCTGGCTGTGCAGCGCGGGTTTGACCAATTGCGGCGCGACCTCGATCAGGGAGGCGCGATGGACGCCCTCGATTCGTTCAATCGCCGAGCGATCGACATTCTCACGACCGGCAAGGCTCAGAAGGCGTTCGACATCAACCAGGAAGACCCGAAGCTGCGCGACAAGTACGGCGACGACTACTTCGGCCGCGAATGTCTGCTCGCTCGGCGGCTGGTCGAATCGGGAGTCAGCTTCGTGTCGATTCGAGTCCCCGGCAGTGGCCCGAATTCAAAGGCTCACGATTGGGACGACCACGCCGTCAACTGGGACATGCCGACCGCGATGGTCGCTCGCTCACCGCGCTACGACCAGGTTGTCACGACACTGATCGAAGACCTGTTCGATCGCGGACTCGACAAGAAGGTACTGTTGATCGTTACCGGCGAATTCGGTCGCACTCCGCGTCTCGAATTCAAAGATGGTCGCATTGGCCGCGATCATTACCCCGGAGCCATGTCGATCCTTGTCAGCGGCGGCGGAATGCCGATGGGCCAAGTCATTGGTCAAACGAATCGCTTCGGCGAGCACCCTGTCGATCTGCAACACGACCCGCATGACATCCTCGCCACGATCTACAAACACCTCGGCATCGACCACACGCAAGAATTTCTCGACCCGCAAGGACGCCCGATTCCGTTGACGCGCGGCACGCCGATTCGCGAATTGATTTGAGCTTAGCTTCGGCCTTTGAATTAGGAAGAACCCGCGCATGTCGTCAAAGCCTGTCAGCAACGAAACGTTGCTTCAACAATTGCGGTGGCGATATGCCGTCAAGAAGTTTGATCCAGCTCGCAAAGTTTCGGCCGAGGATTGGCAGACGCTGGAACAGGCGTTGGTGTTGACCCCTTCCTCGTTTGGTTTGCAGCCGTGGCGGTTTGTGGTCATCACCGATCAGGCGACGAAGGACCAGCTGGTGCCGATGTCGTGGGGGCAGCGGCAGGTCGCGGAGGCGTCGCACGTCGTTGTCTTTGCCGTGCGGAAGCCGTTGACCGAGTCAGACGTTGATGGGCATCTCGCGCGAACGGCGGAGGTTCATGGAAAGCCGGTCGAGTCATTGGCTGGATTCAAGAAAATGCTGATGAAGTCGCTGGTTCCTCCACCGGAAGGATTCGACATCCATCATTGGGCGGGGCTGCAAGCCTACATCGCTTTGGGGAATTTCATGACGTCGGCGGCGATGCTGGGTATTGATACCTGTCCGATGGAGGGGATTGTTCCGGAGAAATACGACGAACTGCTCGGTCTGCCGAGCGAGGGTTACGGCACCGTCGTCGTCTGCGTGGCTGGCTATCGAGCGGCCGACGACAAGTACGCAGCGCTCCCGAAAGTTCGCTTTCCGGCTGCCGAAGTCGTGCGGCGGATCGGTGGCTGACGACTCGCAATGTGAAGCTTTGCCGCGAAAACCACTCGATCCGCTCAGCGAAACTTTGCTCTGGCCTTCACGCCAACTGGTCGAGCATAAGGCAGTTCGTATCATTAAGCGCTTGCTGTCGCTCCGATTCTAAGAGCGCGTGCTGATCGGCATGGTTTACGAAGGCAGACGACTCGGCCACTAGCCGGCTCGCGGGGGACTCGCGCTATGACTTCATCGCCGCTTCCGGCGGATACGGCCCCTGCACAGTCGGAGACGGTCTCGACGAGTTCGGGTTTGTCTCTCGTGCGGTTGGTGCCGCTGGCGGTGATCGCCTTGTTTGCTGGACTGGGAGCGACGGTTTTGCTGGCCCGCGCCGGAGAAGTCCGCCTGATCGGATATCTCCGTGCGGAGCAATCGGTCGTGTACGCGCCGCACTCCGGTCGCGTGGAAGCGGTGCAAGCTCGTTCAGGCGAGTCGATCAAACCGCGTCAACCGCTGATTCAACTGGCCGACGAGTCACTCGATCGAGAGATCTCCGTGAAGTCGCGCGAGGTCACCTCACTGCAGGCATCTCTCGAACAGTGCCGAGCCAAAGCGGAAGTCGAAATGAGTCTGCAACGTAAGGACGTTGACGATGCTCTCCTGCGCACGCGGCTCGAGGCGGCTAAGTTCCTTCGCGAGAGTTACGCCGCCAAGTTTGAACATGTCACCCTGCGAAACCTTGCCCGGGAGTCTGCGAACCGACGATGGTTGGCGGCGAGTCCCGAGTTCCTCGTACAGCCAGAGCGGATTTTTGATTCGATTCCCGTTGAGCCGGTCGCTGTTCCTCAAGAAATGAAATTCAGCGCCGTCATGCGTCAAGAATTGGCGCTCAACTTGGCAGAGGTCAACAAAGCCTCTTCGGAGTTCTGCGAGCATCACATTGCCGAGTTGGAGAAGCTGCGCAAAGATCTGCCGGAGATGATCCGCAAGGCGGCTGGCGTGGATGTTGCCGAAGCCAAACTCGCAGAGGCGACCGAGCAACTTGAAGCGTTCAACAAGCAGAAGTCCGCGATGTCGGTCACGTCACCGGGACATGGAATCGTGGGTTCGTTCTCTAAGCGCGTGGCCGATCCGGTGGGAGTCGGTGAGGCTCTAGTCACGGTTCACGATCGCGAGCGGCCGTTCGTCGAAGTCGATGTCCCGTCTCGCGAAGTCATCAAGCTGCATGTCGGTCAGACACTGCGGCTGGACTTCGCCGGTGAAGATCGTACTGGCCGAGTGGCCTTCATCTGCCCGCAGGCTCACAACCGCAACGGTGATGCCGAGTCGTGGATCACCGTTCGTGTTCACCCCGCCGGAAAGCTGTGGCCGGAAGTCGTCATCGGCTCGGCGGTCGGCGTACGGATGAAGTAGCCCAGGCTTTTGTGGCCCGGGTGATTCGAAAAAGAGGCTGAGATCGACCGACGCACAAGCGGTCGGGTTACAAACGTTGCACCGCGACAACGTCGTCAATCGAGATCGCTTCTGAGAGTTCATGCCGCCCAGTTCCGGGCAAAGTTTCACAGAGCAACCGCAGCTTCCCATGTCGGCTTTCACGGTTGTCGGGGTAGCCAACGAAGACTCGCCCGTCGCGCGTTGTCACCCGCACGCAATGTGATTCTTCGATCCCCGGCAAGCCTTCGCAGACAAGGGCTGCAAAGCGGCTCCACGCCCAGGTCCACAACGTTCCCTGCGGATCGACTTGGCCGGCGAGGTTGATCCAGTCTTGCTCGGCTTGAAACAGTTCTTTCCAGGGCGCGGCGAGGCACCACGGTCTGAGAGTTCCCTCCAGCCATTGCTGACGTGATACGACCAGTTCGGCAAATGTGGGCATCATCTTTTCTCGTCTTGTGGTGCAGGCTGATCAACAAAGAAGCCCGGCTTCTCGAAAGAAACCGGGCTTCTCGCGAATCGAGTTCGCAAACAGCTACTTTCGAGCCAGCTTGTGCTTGAGTGGCAGCCATGCTCCGTTTTCGGTGCTGCTGGCGACGCATTGTTGGATGAAGTACATCCCTTCCACGCCGTCGTTCACGTTCGGATAAACCGTGTTGACCTTCTCCCAGGCGGTTCCGGTCGCGCGGGCGATGATTGCGTCGTACGCCGAGCGATAAATGTTGGCGAAAGCCTCGAAGAACGCTTCCGGATGGCCGGAGGGCAAGCGGCACGCGGCCTTGCCCGAGTCGTTCATATACGGCGCGTTCGGATCGCGCGTGTAGATCGCGTGCGGCTGTCCGTTGCGCCTCAGGGTAAGCACGTTCGGCTCCTCTTGCCGCCACTGCATCGCTCCCTTTGTGCCGTCGATTTCGATGAACAGATCGTTTTCGCGGCCGTGAGAAATCTGGCTGGCGGTGACGGTGCCAAGTCCTCCGTTCTCGAAACGAACGACCGCGTGCCCGTAGTCATCGAGCTTCCGACCAGCCTCGAACACTTTCAGATTGCACGAGACCGACTCCGGCAACAGGCCAGTCATGTAGCGGCCGAGGTTGTACGCGTGCGTCGCGATGTCGCCGAAGCAACCCGCTGCGCCGGACTTGCCCGGATCGGTTCGCCACGCGGCTTGTTTTTGGTCGCTCGTCTCCAGTCGCGTGCGCAGCCAGCCTTGGATGTAGCACGAACGAACCGCCTGAATCTCCCCCAGTTCGCCGGCGAGGATCATCTGCCGAGCCATTCGCACCAGCGGGTAGCCGGTGTAATTGTGCGAGACTGCGAAGACCGCTCCAGACTTGGTGACGATGTCGGCGAGCTGTTCGGCTTGAGCGAGATCAAACGTCATCGGCTTGTCACAGATGACATTGAAGCCCCCTTCGAGCGCGGCTTTGGCAATTGGGAAGTGTGTGTGATTCGGCGTGGCAACAGTGACGAAGTCGATTCGTTTATCGGCGGGGAGTTTCGATTCTTTCTCGACCAACTCTTCGATCGAGCCATACGCGCGGTCTGGCTTGATGTCGTAGGCTGGGGCGGAGGCCTTGGCCTTCTCGGCATTCGACGAGAGCGCGCCGGCGACGAGTTCGGCTCGGTTGTCGAGGATCGCGGCGGTCGCATGGACTCGGCCGATGAAGGCTCCTTGGCCACCGCCCACCAGAGCCATCCGAAGTTTGCGATTGAGAGCGCCGTTTGTCGTGTCCATGTTGCCAATCTCCTGCGGAATGTCAGCGAGTTGAAGAGTCGGCGGTCAGTCCCCCGCCGGAATGTGCGGCGGAATTACACGGCTGCCGCGAGCAAAAATCAACGCGGGCGGGTTTTGATCGTGGTGCGCGCGGCTGGCGTGTGGCCAGTTGCACGCCAGCCGGGCACGCAACAGGCGAACTACGCGGCGTGCGGGATCGAGCCAGCCGCTTCCATCGCGATCACTTCTTCGAGGATCGACTGGTAATCCTGCGCGCCGGCGGACCTGGGCTCGTAGTCAAAGATGGATTGGCCGAAGCTCGGTGCTTCTGCGAGCTTGATGTTGCGGCGGATCTTCGTCTGGAAAATGCGGGCGTTCGCCCACGGAGCATTCGGATCGCTCGACCGCAGGAAGTTCGTCAGGTCGGCGATCACGTCGCTGGCCAGTCGCGTTCCGGTCTCGAAGAGGCAGACGACGACCCCGCTGACTTTGAGTTCGCGGTTTAATCGCCGAGTCACTCGGGCTGTCGTCTCCAGCAACTTTGATAACCCTTGTAATGCGAAAAAGTGCGGTTGCAGCGGGATGAACACTTCCTTGACCGCGGTCAACGCGTTGACGGTCAGCACTCCCAGTGATGGCGGGCAATCGATGATGACGTAGTCCACCGGCTGTGACTTCGCGAACTGCTGCAGCGTATCGCGGAGGATCAGTTCGCGGTCGGCGACATTGGCCAGTTCCATTTCGACCGCGGCGAGTTCGACGTTGGCCGGCACGACCCACAGATTCGCGGCCACCATCTGCCGGACATCGGCCAGAGTCTTGTCCCCCGCCAAGACTTGATAGATTGTCGGCGTGGAGTTGGTCGGCTCGACCCCCAGGTGCATCGAGGCGTGACCTTGCGGATCCAGATCGATCAGGCACACCTTGCGTCCGCGAGTCGCCAGCCCCGCTGCCAGATTGACGCTGGTGGTCGTCTTGCCGACGCCTCCTTTTTGATTCATCACCGCGATGGTCCGCATAAAATTCCCTTTTTGAACCGGCGGACGGCGTGGACCTCGCGAAACTCATTTTCGCGGACGGCGAGCCGACGTTGATTTCTCGTTTTGGAGGGTAGTCCAATCGCGACAAATGCCGGAAGACGAATTCATGGTGGTAGGGGCTGACCTAGTCGCTGGGAAACCGGCTCGATAGATTGCCGCTCAATCGAAACGTTCGCTATAGGTGGCGTCCCCAAACCCATTTCTTCTGCCTCTTTGAACTTCACGGAGATTTCTCGTGGAACCTCTCGCACCTCAGCCGTTGATGGCCTCGTCGTCTCGTCGTCGTATCCCTGGTTGGCTCTGGCTGACTGCCGGAGTGGTGGTCGGATTGGGAATTGCGGCGTTCTGGCCGCATCGTCAGTTGACCGCCGCGACTTCGGATCGCAACGACAAATTTGGGATGTGTACCGTCGTCGTTTCCGAGAATTTGGAAGCGGTCTTCGTGCTGGATTTCCTCACCGGCCGGCTGACGGGAGCCTGTCTGGGCAAGCAAGGAGTCGGGTTCGTCCAGTATTTCGCAGCCGATGTGGGGGCTGATCTGCAGGTCAAAGGGGCCAAGCCGGCCTACGCGATGACTCCGGGACTGGCGCAGATTCGTTCCCGTCCCGGGACGCAACCGGCGGCGAGCGTGATTTACGTCGCCGAGATGTCCACTGGAAAAGTTGGTTGCTACGCCATCCCGTTCCTTCTGCCAAACACAAAGAATCCGATACCCGCGAAGCTCGCGCCGCTGGATGTCTACACGTTCCGCGATGCGGCCCCCGCTGAATGATCCGTGAGGGAGCGCGACATCACGCGGCTGGGAAAAGTGAATCGAGTACAGCGCGGACTTCGTCGGCGCGAAAGTTTTTGTCGATGATTGCCGACGCGCCGATGCGCCGCAGCAATTGCAACTTGGCCGGTGCGGCTTCGGCCGTGACCAGCAGAATTGGTGTGTCGGCGAACTCTGGAGTTTGCCGAAGACGACGGATCAATTCTTGGCCATCGACCCCAGACAGGTTCAGGCCGGTGACAATCAGATCAAATGATTGAGTGACCAATTCGTTCATCGCTTTAGTGCCGTCCGAGAAGTCCACAACATTGGTGAAGCCGAGGTCGTTTAACGTGTTGCGGATATGGACTCGAACGGTGAGGCTGGGATCGGCCACGAGCACAGTTAATGAACCGCGTGCATGTGCGGAAGACATCGAATTCGGATGATCAAGCGTGGTCCCCTTTACGACGCCGGAAATCGGCCTCGCCGCGGAGGGTGGGCGTGGCGACGTGATCAAGTCGGACATCCGTATCTGGTTGAGTTCGCCGGCGACTTCGGCATCAGATAAGGTCAGTCCGCTCCGTTCAAAGGCGCGGACAACCAACGACATCGTGGCGAACCGTTCATTTGGCAACTTGGCGACCATTCGCCTGTAGAGGTTGTCCAACTCGCAGGGCATCTCCGTGCGCAGTTTCAGCAACGACGGGATGGGCTCTTGCTTGTGCAGAAGCAACGTCTCCATTGGCGTCTCGCCTCCGTACGGAGGCCGAGCCATCACCAGAAAGAAGAGCGTGCAGCCCAAGCTGTAGATGTCGGCGCGATGATCAACGAGCGACGGATTGAAGGCTTGCTCCGGCGGCATGAAATCGACTGTTCCCAAGATGCCGCCCGTTTTTGTCAGCATTGATTCGTGGCTGTCCGAGTCACCGAAAAGCTCTGTGCTGCGTACCAGACCCAAGTCGGTAATCTTGAGCGCCCCAGCCGAGTCCAGCAGCAGATTTGCCGGTTTAATATCGCAATGGATAATGCCCTGCGCATGCGCGTGCTCCAAACCGCGAGCCGCTTGCAAGATCAGCGTCGCGGACAGCCTGGGTGACAACGCACCGCGCAGTCGCACGAGTCGGTCGAGGTCGGCACCTTCGATGAACTCCATCACGAGGTAGTTTCCCGCCTCACAAACATCGGCATCATGAGCAATTACGATGTTGGGGTGCGACAGCCGCGCGATTGTCTCGACTTCGCGCTGGAAGCGTTGCACAAAGGACTTGTTGTCTCCGTGGCTCGCGGCCAGCACTTTGACCGCCACGATCCGCTTCATGCGACGGTGCCGAGCCTTGTAAACCGTCCCCATCCCACCGCTGCCCAGCTTGTCGAGAATGTCGTAATTGCCAATTTGCAGATCGCCGATCCGCCCATTGCAAACCGCCCGCGCTTGAAAAGGTGTCAACCGACCTTGCGCCGCCAGTGATTGCGCTGCCCACGCTCCGTCAAGCTTGCTGTCTTGAGCGTCGATCCATTTCAGCGTTTGATCCAATTCCTCTTCCGTCAGCAACGAACTGGCTTTGAGACGCTCACGCAGTGCCTCTCGAAGCAACAGTTCGCAGGAAAGAGGATCACCAGACATGGAGAGGTGGACCATCAAGCAGATAATGGAGAGCTCAACTCACAAGTCCCTCGGTTCCAAGGCTGCGATGTACGGCAGATGCCGGTAGTCGTCGTTGTAATCCAGGCCATAACCCACGACGAAACGATCCGGAATTTGAAAGCAGTGATAGTCAGGTTGAATCGTGACCGTTGCCTTGCCGGTTTTCCACAACAGCACTGCCGAGCGAATGCTGCGCGGCGAGTTATGGCGAATGATATCGATCAACGAAGCCAGCGTGTTGCCGGTATCGAAAATGTCATCCACCAGCAGCACCGAACGGTCGCGAATATCTGGCACCAGTGAATCGTTGATCCGCAGTTCGAGCGGACGCGTCGTCGCGCCGCGATAGCTGGAGGCTTGAATCAATCCCACTCGCAGCGGCAGGTCGATGGTCCGGATCAAGTCTGCCAGAAAAACGATGCTGCCGGTGAGCACTCCCAGCACGGTCAGAGGCTGGTCCCGATACTCGGTGGCGATCTGATGCCCCAAGTTCGCGACAACTTTTTGAATCTCCCTCGCTTCAATCAACGTCTGCATGATCTGTCCTGTGTGAGGCAAGTGATTTGAAGCGGCGTGGAACAAGTTTTCAACCAGCCCCTGAATCAGGGGCGAGTCTCATCTGGCAAACTTGAAAGAATTGGGCCGTCGAGTACTTCGCCGGTGGGACGCAATTCTTCAATTTGCACTCCGACCGCGTCTCCTGTGACTTCGATGTGCGGCACGCGCCACAGGAAGATTAAACTGATCGCTCGCCACGTCGAAGAGGCGACAAATAATGTGTGATACGCCCATGGGGCCTCGTCCGCGAGCGACAGGATCACTCCGCCGACCAACGCCCCAGCAGCCAGCGCGGCGCTATTGAGCAGATTAAACAGCGTCAGCACACCAACTCGTTCGTTCGCCGGGATCGACTCGAAGAACAACAGGAAGAACGCCAACTCGTAGGCGGCCCAGCAGACACCAGCGGTCACCTGCGTCAGACACAGCCAGGCGTAATTGTCCGAAACGCTCCACATGCCGGAGAGTGGAATGATGCCGATTCCCCCCAGCGTCAGTAGTCGCCGAGCCCCCCAACGTTTCGCAAATCGACCGCACAGCGGCAGAGCCATGATCTTGAAGACGAACGAGAACGCGATCAGCACCGCATAATCGACGTACTCAAAATGCAGTTTCTTCTTCATGTAAGGAGCGAAGTACGGACCAGTGATCCACACGCCGAACTGCACCACGATGATGTAAAAAAGCAAGCGCCCTCCGGCGCTGTGTCGGTACGACCGCAGTTGTTCGAGCACCGGCATTCGGCGACGCTCCACGGACAACGGCACCGGTTCATGCTGAGCGGCCAGGAACGAGGCGGACAAGACTCGACAGACAAAAGCAATCGTGAACAGAATGCCAAACACCGCCAGTACATTTCCATGCCCGGCTCCAGCAGCCTCATCCAGCCGCTTTCCGAATTGCAGAGCGAACCCTCCACCGAGAAAACCAGCCAGCACGGTGAGCTGCTGCAAGCGTGTCCGTTTCGCGAAGAAGTGCGCTCGGATGGATCGAGGCACAAGGCTTCCGATCCAGACGTTCCAAGCTGGCCCGGTCCCCAATCCACCGGCCCAATACAGCGAGGCAACGACCAATGCCGCCCACGCCGGGATGTAACCGACGATCGCCGCTCCGATTAGCGGCACAAAGCTGGCCGCTTGCAGCATCGAACAAAACACAACCCAACGCTTGTGTGACTTCAATAAGGCGACCGCCCACGGCGAAACCATCTGCAGCATGCCGCCCAGCAACACCGGCACGCTGACGACGAGGCCCGACATCACCTCGCTCAGCCCGACCGTCAGGACGAACAGCGGCAAGTAGGTCTCCCCCAAGCCGACCATTACGCCGAACGCCGCGGCGTCGGCCTGGCTGACTCGCAAGTTGTGAGTCAGTCGGCGCGATCTCTGGCCGCGAGTCATCGAGAGAGTCTTCGAACCGTCGTTCGTGAGTCCGTTCACGTCAGTCGCCCTACCTGAGGCGATAACAAATCTTGGAATGGAATTCGGGAGCACCCTTCCGGAATCTGGTCGCGATGCTTGGCAAATGCAACCACGAGCAGATTTGATTCAGGTTCGTGATTCCCCTGACCTTTACCTGAGCGGAACCTGAATTCCACGGCAAAATCTTGACTTTTGCTCCGCCTCCGCGTCCGATACCCCGTTCTCGCGGCAACTCGTGCCACTGATTCTGTTGGTCAATTCTTGTGTTTCCAAGGCGATCGGAGAAACCGTCATGCCGTCTAAGTGTCGCCGTTCTTCTGGATTCACGCTGATCGAATTACTCGTTGTCATCGCCATTATTGCCATTTTGATCGCCCTGCTGTTGCCAGCTGTGCAACAGGCGCGCGAGGCCGCGCGACGGTCGCAATGCAAAAACAATCTCAAGCAAATCGGTCTGGCGATGCACAATTATGAAGAGTCGCACAAGATGCTCCCCGCGGGCTCGTTCGTCGTCGCTCCTGTCGCGGGTGCGACTTCGAATGATGCTTCTCCGCATCCCATGATCCTCGCCTACCTGGATAACAAAGCCGGATTCAAGCTGTTCGACTTCAACACGAATCTCAATTCGTCAGCGACGAATCAAGCGTCGCGCCAACAAGACGTTCCCGTGTTTGCGTGCCCGTCCCAACCTGGAGTCTCGCGGTTCGTCCTTGCCGGGACGCAATGTCCCGCCGGTTGCGGTCAAACGAACTACGCACAAAGCTTGGGAAACAACGCCAACTATGCGGCCAACGACGGCCCCTTTGGGCGGCGTTTCGGGGCGAAGTTTTCCGATATCCGAGACGGTCTGAGCGCCACCGGAATGTTCGCCGAAATCCGCCTTGGTCCATCCGGTGGAGTGACCTCGCAAAGCGTTCCGGCGACCGATCCCGAGTACTACAACGTCGCTACCAACTTGCCTTTTGGAACTTGGGACGCCAGTGCCACGGGTGACACGATCTCCGTCCCGCAATGCGATACCACAGCCGCCGCCTTTCCCTACCGCGGGAAGCAATACTATCGCGGAGTCGTGGTCGCCACGTTTTATTCGCACACACTGACGCCAAACTCAAAACGCCGCGATTGCATTCGCGGCACGGGTGTCGATCGCGGCCACTTGGCCACGCGCAGCTATCATGCCGGTGGTTCGCATATCGTCCTCTGCGATGGATCGGTTCGATTCGCCAACGATAATGTGAGCGAACCGGTGTGGCGTTCGGTGGGAAGCCGGGCCGGTCGAGAGTCGAACGGCCAATGGTAATGGAGTCGATTGCTCCCCTCGTTCAACAAGGCTGGAATTAAACGGCGCAATCGACTCGCTCGGTGGCGTCAGCAAGAAGGAGTTTCACGTGCTGCGGTTGATCAATGGACTGGTTGGGTTTGGGCTGATTCTTGGACTCGCGGGATGCAGTCCCGCTGTGGTCAAGCCGACCCTCGAAAAAGTCGTGCCGGTCTCGGGCACAGTGACCTATCAGGGGAAACCGGTGGAGAGCTTTCAGGTCAGCTTCATTCCCACCGATGGCCGACGTGCTGCTGTGGGAATCACCGATGCTTCTGGAAAATTCACGCTGGGAACCAATGACGTGGCTGACGGTGCGCCTCCCGGAAAGCACAAAGTTTCGATCGCCTTCGCGCCCACGTCGACGGACGATTCCGCATCCGCGTCGCCGGTGGACGATCCGAAATTGCTCCCCAAGCCCAAACTTGCTGTTCCCAGCAAGTACGCAAACCCGGCGACTTCAGGACTCGAGCAAGAGGTTCCCGCTGGCGGCCTGACCGACTTAAAAATCGAACTGAAGTGATCCGCCCGAAGATGCAGTTCCGTGCGGTTCAATTCTTCAGTCTGGTTCGCCAGTGATGGAGCTGCTCGAGCACCGGATCGCGACCACCGGACCCGAAACTGCGCAGCGCGGCAACGGCGTTGGCTGTGCCGAGAACTTTGCTGACGTCCGCCGCGATTCGATCGCACGCCGATTGCAGATCGGCCAGCGGCAGATCCGACAGCCGGCACTTCCGCGAATCGCACAGCGCGACCAGTTTGCCGACCGTCTCATGAGCCGTCCGCATCGGGACACCCTTGCCGATCAGGTACTCCATCAGCATCGTCGCATCGAGGAAGCCTTCTTCCAGCCGCGCGGCGATGCGATCCCGTTGTAGTTCGGCTTGAGCGGCCAGCGGTTCGGCCAGTTCCAGGCAGGCGGCGGTCGTGTCGAACGCAGCGAACAGCGCGAGCTTGTCCTCCTGCAAGTCGCGGTTGTACGCCATCGGCAACCCCTTCGTCAGAAACTGCAACTGCGTCAGCGAGGCCATCACGCGAGCCGACTTGCCGCGGATCAATTCCAGCACGTCAGGGTTCCGCTTCTGTGGCATGATCGACGAGCCGGTTGTGAACGCATCCGGCAGTTTCAGAAATCCAAACTCGGTCGAAAACCAGATGATCCACTCCTCGGCCCACGCCGACAGATGTGCCGCGATCAGCGACAGGTCGAAGACGAACTCGATCACGAAGTCACGATCGCTCGACACGTCGAGACTGTTGCGAGCCGGCTCGGTAAAGCCGAGCAGCCGCGCGGTCTCGTGCCGGTCGATCGGCAACGACGTCCCCGCCAGCGCGGCGGCTCCCAGCGGCGAGATGTTGACTCGCGTGAGACAATCTCGCAGTCGTTGCCGATCGCGTTCAAACTTCTCGACCCACGCCAACCAAAAATGCGGAGCGAGTACCGGCATTGCCCGCTGCAAGTGCGTGTAGCCGGGCAGAACGACGTCGAGGTCTCGGTCGCAGCGTCCGACGAACGCCCGTTGGAGATTCACGAGCAGTCCGTCGATGCGAGCAATCGCGTCGCGCGTCCAGAGTTTCAGGTCGGTGGCAACTTGATCGTTCCGGCTGCGGCCGGTGTGCAGCTTGCGACCGGTGTCGCCGATCCGGCGAATCAGTTCGCTTTCGATGTGCATGTGGATGTCTTCGAGTTCCGTCCGGAACGGCAGCTCACCGCGAGCAATCACGCCGCGAATGTCTTCCAACTCGGTCACGATCTGATCGGCCTCGGCTGCCGTCAGCAGCCCCACCGTTGCCAGCATCCGCGCATGCGCCTGCGAGCCGATGATGTCGGCCTCCGCCAATCGTGAGTCGAAGCTGATCGACTCCGTGAACTCTTCCACGCGAGCGTCTGTCTGCTGTTGAAATCGCCCGCCCCATGCCTTCGCCACTGGTTGTCTCCTGATCTCTGAGAGGAACTCCAACAGACTAACCCGAAGCGTCAGTGAGGGCGAACGCTCCGTCGAGTCGATTCAAAGCGTTTTGGAACGCCCGCCCCCACTGACGCTTCGGGTTAGTGACGGCTTTGCCACAAAACTGTTCAGCCAACTATACCCGCCCGGTCGTGTGACGTCACAACCGGACTGATTTACCAGCGCAGACTCGTTGCAGAAAACGTCGAGCTGGGAATCACCTGTTGCTCTGCGATAGCTCGACCAAACTCTCACGCCCAGGAACGAGGTCGTCCGTTCCATAAAACCATCGTTGAACCCCAAGGTGTCACTATGCCTGCATTCATTGAGAGATCCAGCCATTCCGGGCGACTGAGTTTTTCTTTCGGCCAACCATTCTTCGCTGCGATTGTCTTGGGATTGATCGCCGCCGCGAGCCAAGCGGCTGAGCCAAAATGACTCAAAGCTCCCTTCCCCGATTGGAAAATTGAAATCGTTCCTGCTGACGCCATCGGTCCGTCTCCAATTCCGAAAATCGATCGAGCTCCTGCTGTGCGCCGCAGCCGGCCCTGTTCAATCAGTGGTTCAGTCCCCGGGGTACGAACGCTTTTGACTTTCGCAAGTCGCACTTTCGCCCATAAGCGTCGGGTTGGCACGGAGAATTCGACGAGCCCGACGTGCAAACGACGAACTCATCCCAAAGAGGGGACTTCACGACTTGCTTGCGCTTCGTGTTGGATTGGCAACCAGTTTTTCAAATAAAAAGCAACGCGATGCTGATGCTCAGGAAGAAGACTCCGCACAGCACGATGCCGATTTGATGGAACCAGCCAGGTTGGATTTCTTTCGGCAGCAGCTTGCGGTTGACGTACAAAGCCAAAAGCGATGTCGAACCCAACGCAATGTTTTGCAACACGGCAGCGAACTTCGCGATCGCCACGGCGGGAAACAGAATCAGGATCACTAAACCTCCGGTGGCATAGATCGACATGATGCCGTAATAGACGTAGCGCACCTCGCCTGTCCGTCGCACGCGTGAGCTGGCGTTCCACAGCATGTCGGTCCAGCGCCGAGCAATCTGGTCGCCGGTGCTGACTTGTCCCGGAGTCAGCACCAGGAAGCCGCAGATCAACGTCAAATACCAGAACAGCGAGGCATACGACGGATACCGGCCGGCGATTCCTTCGGCCGACATCGCCGCGGCTCGGTCGCCGACCACGCTGGCATTGCGGATGAACTCCAGCGACATCATACAGGGCAACGCCATGCCGATCACCGACGCCGCTATCCAGATCGCTTGATCGCGTCGAATGTGCTGCATCCAGCCGAGCCACTTGAAACGATTCTCACTGTCGAGCGAAAACACTTTGCCCGTATGTGACAGCGAGACGGTGATCCCGCCGCACGCGCTGGGAATTGCGCCGACGTGGCAGCCCATGCCCCAGCCTTTGTCGCGTGCGTAGTTCGAGAACATTGTGTTCGTCAGCCCGCCCGCTCCGGCGATCGCCACGAACGCCACGACCATCGACCAGTCCAGCGGCGGCAACCGGCCATGCTCGCTGACGTAGTTGAAGGCGTTTACATAAGCTAAACCCTCGTGCTGCAAGTGATTTTTCAGCCGTGAGCGTTGAGAGTCGGGGACTTGGTCGAGCGTGGAATAGACCGTCGATTGTCCTGTGCCCAAAACGGTGATTCTTGAAGGCTGAAACGTGTGGTTGTCGACAACGTCTCCTTCGGCAGTCCACACTTCAGTATCCGTCGAGTACTCAATCAGGAATCGTTTGCTGCGGATGAACACTTTCGTTCTCGCCAGGATTGCATCGCGGAATTGGCTCTCCTCGTCGCTGAGCTTGTCAGAGTTTGCCAAATTGAATTTGGACTTTTTGTTTCCGCGAATGACCTGCAACTCGCCCGTGATGGAGTCATCTTTCCGTTCCCAGGTTCCCTTGGCAAAGAATTCGGCGTCACCAACTATTTTTCGCACGCTGAAGTGACGATCGACGATGAGCGTGTCTGGGCGGAGTGGAACAGTGCCGAAGGCGAAGAAGCCAGTGCAAACATCCCAAAAGACGGGAGCGGAGACCATCGTCAGCGCGATGATCGACAAATAGCCCAGCACGACCACGAGTTTGGTCGCCATGATCTTTTCAAGCATCCGATAGACCGTGCCTCCAAAGATCAGCGGCACGAAACACAGCAAAAAGATCGTGATGCCCAATCCGCGCACGAGCAACTTGTCATCCGGGTTCCCGATGGTGTCTGGCAGGCGTCCGAGGATTCCCGTCGCCAACGGCACCGCCGCGTTCGAGGCGTTGTAGGGAAAGAACGAGGCCACATCGAGCAGCGCAAAGAACGCGATCCAGGCCATCGGTCCGGGCCAGGTCCTCAGGATGCCGACGTTCATTGGCTCACCGCAGTAGATCGCGTACCGCATGAACATCAGGTTCGCGAAGCCCTGCAACACGATGCTGATCATCGCCAGCCAGAACAGAGACGCTCCGTACTGAGCTGACACCACCGGGCCGAACAACCACTCACCAGTCCCGATACTCGTGCCAGCCAGCACGACTCCCGGCCCGATCAAACCCAGCCACAACGTCCGTCCCGATCGCGGTGGTTCGGGCAAGTTGTCGATTTCCCAAGGAGCAAGCGCGCCGGCGGCAACGGTTGGTTTGTCGGACATGGCGTTCCTTTGCAGTGCAGTGATTCATCGCCACTTTGAATTGCGGCGGAGTCACTGTCTTTCTTATGAAGTCAAAATAACTCACGACAGATAAGAAAGCGGCGCTGCCGAGAAGTAAAGTGGCCATTCATCGCCGCACTCCAAAGGGCTTCCATGAAGATCACCAAGCTCAAGTCGTTTCTCGTGAATGGCGGGTTGCGGAATTATCTGTTCGTGCGACTGACGACCGACACGGGGCTGACCGGACTTGGCGAAGCAACGCTCGAATGGCAAGAGGCCACCGTGCAGACACTGATTCACGAATGGGTGGAGGATCGGATCGTCGGAGTCAATCCGTTTGACATCGAAAAAGTGTTTGGGAATCTGATACGGGATCAGTATCAAGGTGGCTCGACGGTGCTGACGGCGATCAGCGGAGTTGAGATTGCGTGCTGGGATTTGATCGGCAAAGCCTGCGGTCAGCCAGTCTATAAGCTGCTGGGGGGCCAAGCACGCGAGCGGCTTCCCGCCTACGCGAACGGCTGGTACGGCGGTGCTTGCACTCCGGCCGACTACGCGGCCAAGGCGAAAGAGGTCGTCAGTCAAGGCTATCGCGGGATGAAGTTCGATCCGTTTGGAGTCGCCTGGAAAGAAATGACTCACGAGCGGATGGCCGACGCCGAGCAAATCGTCGCCGCCGTGCGCGAAGAGGTCGGAAACGAGATCGACTTAATGATCGAGGTTCACGGCCGCTTGTCCGTCGATTGTGCCATCGAAATGGGCCGCCGGCTGATCCCCTATCGCCCCGCGTGGTACGAAGAGCCGGTGACACCGCACAGTCTCGACCAGTTGCTCAAAGTCAAACAGGCATTGCCATTCCCCATCGCGGCGGGCGAGCGGCTTTACATGCTCGAAGAATTCGAGCGGCTGGCTTCGCTGCGAGCGTGCGACATCGTGCAGATGGATTTGGCTCACTGCGGCGGACTCGGCATCGGCAAGAAGATCGCTTCGTTGTGCCAAGCGAACGACCAACGCATCTCACCGCACTGCTCGATCGGTCCAGTCGCCTTGTGTGCCGCGCTCCATTTCGGCTGGTCGACACCGCAAGTCGCTGTCCAAGAGAACTTCGCCGAGTACGACGTGCCTTGGCGAAACGACCTTGTATGCGGCTGGAATCCGATCCGGCGCGGCGAATTCGCTCTGCCCGATCAACCTGGCCTCGGACTCGAACTGAACGAGCAAGTGTGTGCTCAGCACCCGTATCGCAAGAATTCGTTCCCGTCTTTGTGGGACGATCGCTGGGTCAAGGAGTTCACGAAACGGGAAAGTTAATGGCCAGTAGTCCGTTGTCAGTTGTGATTGCCACTGACATCGGATCATTGACAACGGACTAATTCGCATGCTCAAAGCCGTCCGACTCAACGCCGTCACTTATCCGACCGACAACGTCGAGCGCGAAACGCTTGCGCGGGCCGGTGCAGAGTTTGTCGAGATTGAAGGGCAGGAGCCGGACGAAATTCTCGCGGCAGCGGAGAACTGTGATGCGCTGCTGGTTGTTTCGTCGCGGGTACCGGGATCAGTGATCCAACGGCTCACTCGTTGCCGCGTGATCGCTCGCTTGGGTGCGGGCACTGACAAGATCGATGTCGCCGAGGCCAGTCGGCAGGGGATCGTTGTTACGAACGTGCCGGATTTCTGCCTCAACGAACAAGCCGAGCACACGCTGGCTCTGCTGTTGGCGTTTGCCCGCCGCTTGCCGTTCATGATGGAGTCGATGCGGACGTTCCAATGGACCGCGCGGCATCATCCTGGAGTGCATCGACTGGCCGGCCAGACGCTCGGCTTGGTCGGATTGGGTGCCAGCGCGCGAGCCGTCGCACAACGAGCCTCGGTGTTCGGTCTTCGTTTGCTGGCTTGGGTTCGTGACCCGGCCAAGTA
This sequence comes from Planctomycetota bacterium, assembly GCA_016872645.1. Taxonomy (GTDB): domain Bacteria; phylum Planctomycetota; class Planctomycetia; order Planctomycetales; family Planctomycetaceae; genus SXKJ01. The sequence goes on from VGZH01000044.1 coordinate 42,755, forward strand.
CCAAGACCTCGCGACAAAACATCACGTTGAACTGGTCCCGCTTGACCGATTGCTCTCCGAGAGCGACTTCGTGTCGATCCATCTGCCGCTGTGCGCCGAGACTCACCACCTGCTTTCCGCCGATCGGCTCGCGCGATTGAAACCGACCGCCGTGCTGATCAACACGGCTCGCGGCGCGATCGTCGACGAGGCCGCGCTGGTCAAATTGCTCCAGCAGCGCAAGATCGCCGGAGCCGCCCTCGACGTGTTCGAAGAGGTCGACGTCTTTGCCTTGCCAGGAAAACCCGCCGTGCATCCGCTGCTCGAATTGGACAACGTGATCCTCACGCCTCACAGTGCCGGCAGTTCGGTGGAATCGAGCCGAGAATCAAAGACCCGCGGAGCACGCAGTGCCGCCGACGTACTGCTCGGAATCCGCCCGCCATCCATCGTGAATCCGGCAGTTGCTCCCCGGTTTCCGCTTCGTGCGGACTCGCTTTGCGAGTGAGCCGAAACACATTGCGGGAATCGAACACTCTGGGCTAGAACCCCGCCCCCTTCTGAACGGAATCTGGCTCGATTGATGTGGGATCTGTATCGGAGTTGCTCCGTTTTTGCCCGTCTATCGCCCTGATTTGCTCTCCTCGTGGAACCCATCATGCCTAAGTCCTTACGGTCGGCTTGTCGATGGTGCGCATTTCTGTGGGCCGAGATCGCACTTTGCGGGCTCTGCGGATGTGCGATGACACCGTATCGGTTCGGAGCGGCTCATTGGTATCGCACGTCGCCAGAACTGGATGCGACGACCGCCAGTCAGCCGGTCGAGCGCGGCCAGCCAAACAAGTTCGTTGATGCAGTTGGTTGGATCTGGGGCATTCCGAACAAGATCATCCTGTGGGATCGCCGCATCGAGAATCATCGCATCGGTCCGCAGACCGAAGCCGCCGTCGCGGAATACCTGGCGAAGAACGAACTCTCGTCGGTCAAGGTGCGGCTGAATCAATACCACCCCGGCGACGACTGGCGGCGTCTGGCCGCGAACGATTCCGTTGGAGCCGGCTGGCGATACACGCTCGGAACGCTGAGCGTGCTCGGCGAGACGATCCTGCCCGGACGACTCTTTGGAGGCGATCACTTCAACCCGTTCACGAACACGATTCACATCTATTCGGACGTCCCCGCCGTCGCCGTTCACGAAGCGGGGCACGCAAAGGACTTCGCGCAACGCGAATGGAAGGGGACCTACGCCGCCGTGTATCTACTGCCTGGTGTGCCTCTTTATCACGAAGCCATAGCTACCAGCGACGCGCTCGGGTACTTGTTGACCGAATCCGACGAGCAAACACAGCAGGACGCCTACGAGATTCTGTACCCGGCGTATGGAACGTACGTCGGCGGTGCGCTTGGCGGAATCTTCACTGGTTACGGCACGTACGTTGCCAGCGTGCTCGGAGGCCACGCGTTGGGTCGCATCAAGTCCAATCAGATTTCCAGCGGCACGCTGCTGGAATCAAAGCAAGTGCCTTCGCGGCCGACGTCCGATTTTCAGGAGGCGGTGTCGAACACCGAAGTTGACTGGCACGCAGTCGAGCGGCTGGACGTGGATTTGCCGTGAGGACTCGCCTAGTGACGCGGTGAAATCGTACCGAGGTGACAAGGCGAGAAAGTCGACTTGCTGATTTGTGCTTCTGCACCTTGTCACCAAGTCACTCCCTCACCATATCGTACCATTGCGGACGCGGGCCGGTTGAAAACCTGCCCCACGTTGGTACGATCCGGCCCGAACCTCCATTTTTGTCTTTTCGCCGGATACGAACGCCCATGACCACCGCGACCGCTTCGGTTTTCGGGGTGCGTTGGACCAAGAAACATTTGCTCGGCTTGGAAGAACTTTCGGCCGACGAAATCTTGTTGATTTTGGATCAGGCCGCCGAATTCAAACGCCTGGCTGCCGCAGGTGAAACGAAACTGGCGGCACTCAAAGGAACGGTCGTCGCAAACCTTTTCTTTGAGCCGTCAACTCGCACGCGGACCAGTTTCAGTCTCGCCGCCAAACGGCTGAGCGCGGACACGGTGGACTTCACCGCGTCCAGTAGCAGCCTCTCGAAAGGGGAGACGTTTTACGACACGGCTCAGAACATCGAGGCGATGGGTGTCGATCAGGTCGTCGTCCGTCACAGCACGTCCGGTGCTCCGCACTTACTGTCGAAGCTGCTGAAGGCCAGTGTGCTCAACGCGGGGGACGGCACGCACGAACATCCGACGCAAGGACTGCTCGATATCTTCACGATCCGCGAGCATCGCCAGAAAATCGCGGGCCTGACCGTCGCCCTCGTCGGCGACATCCTGCATAGCCGCGTCGCTCGGTCGAACATCTGGGGACTGAAGAAACTCGGTGCGCGAGTCATCGTCTGCGGGCCTTCGACGTTGATCCCGGCGCACGTCGAACGGCTGGGAGTCGAAGTCTCGAACAATCTCGACGAGATTCTCGGCCAGTGCGACTGCATCAACCTGCTGCGAATTCAGTTTGAGCGGCAACGTTCCGCGTTCTTCCCGTCGATCCGCGAGTACGCGCACTTCTTCGGCATGAACGGTGACCGCATCCGCCGAGCGAAGTCCGACGTGCTGATCCTCGCTCCCGGCCCGATCAATCGTGGCGTCGAGATTACTCCTGAAGTCGCCGACGGCTCGCATTCAGTTATTCTCGATCAAGTCACCAACGGCCTTGTGATCCGCATGGCCTGCCTGCACCTGCTGCACAATCGGCGGCAGGAAGAGTCCCCTTAGCGTCAGCGAAAATCCGATGAGCACTACCCTGATTCGCGGCGGACGTATCGTCGATCCCAGTCAAAACATTGATCGGGTCGGCAATCTGTTTTTGCGCAACGATCGAATCGAAGGGATCGACACGGGCGCGGCGGTCGCTGATCACGTCATCGATGCGGCTGGCATGATCGTCTGCCCCGGCTTGATTGATCTGCACGTCTCGCTGCGCGAGCCAGGCGACGAGAAGGATGAGACGATCGAATCGGGGACAGCCGCGGCGCTGGCGGGGGGGATGACATCAGTCGCGTGCATGCCGGACACCTCACCGGTTGTTGATAACCGCGCGGCTGCTGAGTTCGTGCAGCTTCAATGTGCGCGTGCCGGACACTGCAACGTCTTCCCGTTGGGAGCTGTCACCAAGAATCACGATGGGCAGGAACTCGCGGAAATCGGTCAACTTGTCGAAGGGGGCGCGGTCGCCTTCACCGACGCCAAGAATCCCGTCGCGAACGCCGAGATCATGCGGCGAGCGCTCGAATACACGCGCATGTTCGGCCGGCCGATCTTCAATCATCCGCTGGTGCCGGAACTCGCGGCCAAGGGGATCATGCACGAAGGCTACTACTCAATGCAGTTGGGCCTGCGCGGCATCCCGGCCGGAGCCGAAGTCATCATGGTCGCTCGCGATATCGCGCTGGCTGAGATGACCGGCGGACACATTCACCTGATGACTCTTTCGACCGCTGGGGCTGTCGAGCAGATTCGCCGGGCAAAGGCCAAGGGGTTGCGAGTCACCAGCGAAGTCACTCCGCATCACCTCGCTCTGACCGACGCGAGCCTGAGCAACTACGAAACCAACTTCAAAGTCGATCCGCCGCTGCGATCCAAAGAGCACATCGACGCTCTGATCGAAGGGCTGCGAGATGGCACGATCGACGTCATCAGTTCCGACCATCAGCCGTTTGCTGAAGAGAAGAAGCAGAACGAGCTCGACAGCGCACCGGCGGGCGTTGTGGGACTCGAAACGCTGCTGCCGATCTGCATCAAAACACTGATTGAAACGGGGCACCTGACCTGGTCGAAGCTGATCGCCAAGCTGACGGTCAATCCGGCGACGATCCTGGGCATCCAAAAAGGGACGCTGAAATCCGGCCACGATGCGGACGTCACGATCATCGATCCGACGACCTCCTGGCGAATCGACCCCGCCAAGTTCAAATCGAAAGGCCGCAACACCCCGTTCGCCGGCTGGGAAGTCAAAGGCCGAGCCCACACGGTCATCGTCACCGGCCGCGTGCGGCATCGCGTGTGAACTTTGGAGTGCGATGCCGATACACCGCACTCCCGAAGACTTCTCCGCCGAGATAACCGGCGTGAGTACCAAGCGTCTCTTCCAACCGCAGCAACTGGTTGTACTTCGCGAGCCGTTCGCTGCGGGCGACCGAGCCAACTTTGAGCTGTCCCGCTCCGGTCGCGACGACGAGATCGGCAATCGTCGCATCCTCGGTCTCGCCACTACGGGCCGACACGACTGGCAAGTAGCCGTTGTCGATGGCCAGCCTCAGCGTTGCCAGCGTTTCGCTGAGCGTGCCGATTTGATTCAGCTTGATGAGCACGCTGTTGGCCACACCGCGCTCGATTCCTTCACGCAGCCGAGCCACATTCGTCACAAACAGATCATCGCCAACGAGCTGTACGCGATTGCCAAGCCGTTCGGTGATGAGCCGCCAACCGGCCCAATCGTCCTCGGCCAGCGGGTCTTCGAGGCTGATAATCGGATACCGCGCGACCCAGTTTTCGAGCAGATCGACCAGTTGCTCGGCTGAAAGTGGAGATGATGAAACACTTGGCAAGCGATAATGCCCATCCTCGAAAAAATGCGTGCTGGCGACGTCCAGACCAATCGCGACATCGTCGCCGGGTTTCAATTCGGCCGCTTCAATTGCGGCGACGACGAGTTCAATCGCCTCGTCGTTCGTTCGCAGCTTGGGCCCGTAGCCTCCTTCATCGCCGATCAGAGTGCCTTCGTGTCCGCGTTCGGTCAGCACTCGGCCGAGCCGCCGATAAATCGTGACGATCCACTCGAACGCTTGAGAGTACGATGTTGCTCCAACTGGCAGGATCAAAAAGTCCTGGAACTCCAACTGCCG
>VGZH01000045.1 GCA_016872645.1 Planctomycetota bacterium
ACCTCTCCGAGACCCCCAGCGAAATCTTCGACTGCGATTTGCACCCCAACGGCATTGACCTCTTTACCGCCCACTTCGACGGCCACGTTCGCTGCCTCCACTGTGCCGCCGGTTGATCCCGATGCCACCGTACTCGCCGGAACTCAACGGCATCGAGAATCTGTGGCATTACCTCCGCAGTCACTCCTAGTCCAACCGAACCTATCGCGACTACGACGAACTCTTCGACGTCGCGGAGGAATCCTGGTACCGATACCGCCTCGACACCGACCTGATCAAATCCATCTGTGTAAAAAACCACATCCCAACACGCACTTAGATTCGGCGATCCGTATTACGAGTTGTTCCTGCGAAGCGCCCCAGGAGCATCTTGCTGCGGTATGTCTTCGACTCCGCGCAGGGCCTCGCGGCTGCGTGATTGATGATTACTCGCACCCGGGCTTGCTTCCCCGGCGAAGCTCGAGTCAGTCGATGCGCATCCGTTCGCGACCGACCAAAAGGTATGATTACACACCAGCGGCGATCAGGGCCGTGGCTTGGCCCATGTCGGTGGTGCTGAGTTTGAGCAACAGCTTGTTGCTGATCGGGAGCGGTTTGCCAGTAACGATGTTGAGGCGGCAGGCGGGGTCAGGGGTGCGATAGTTAAGGGTCGGATAGACGACTCCGGCTCGCAGACCCAAGAGCGAGGCGGCCAGTTCCAAGGGGCCGGAACCGGCACCCGAGTTGCCGAGTTGGCTCTTGAAAGCGGTGACCGGAATTTCTTCGGCACGATTGCCGAACAAGTCGTGGATCGCTGCGGCTTCTTCGGCATCACAACGGAAGGCGCCCAAGCCGAAGGCGTTGACGTGGCCGATGTCGTCGGCGGTGACTCTGGCGTCGCGGAACGCGGCTCGTGTGGCGTTTGCAAACGCGAGACGAAAATTCGGTCGGCCTTGTTTGTTGATCACGCAGGAAGATCCCGTGCCGAGGATCGAGCCATAGATGGTTGCTCCGCGTGCAGCGGCGAAGGCTTCCGTTTCGAGCATGAGCGCGCCAGCTCCTTCGCCCAAGACTTGGCCATTGCGAGTGGCGTCGAACGGACGGCTCCAAGTTTCGGGAGGTTCGCCGGGATGATTGGCGAGTTCGTCTTGCAGCGCCGCGTGAATCCCTTTGATGCTGGCGGTGCGTGTGCCAGTCGCTCCCGTGATCATGATGTCGGCTTGGCCGCGCCGCATGATGCGGATCGCCTCGCCGATCGAAGCGTTACCCGAGGCCTCGTTCATCGTCAGCGAGTTGCTCGGCCCGCGCGCGTCGGCCAGGATACTGATGTGGCACGAGGGCATGTTTGGCAGGTACTTGAGCAGCCACAGCGGTTCCATCGCAGGCAGACCGGTCTGGCCCCAGCGATCGAATTGGAAGTTCAGGTTCTCGTCGGCACAGGCGTCGGCGCCTCCTTGCAGGACGTCTGGCGGCGAATACATCTGGTTGGAGCCGAACTCGACGCCGATTCGCTCGTGAGCCAAAGCCTCGACCTTCAGACCGGCGTGCTCGATGCCGATGATCGCGGCGAGGACTCCCAACTGAATGTCGCGGCTATAGACCTTAAAGCTTTTGCGTTGGCCTTTGAGCCACGTTGTTTTGGCGGTCTCGTCGGTGAGTTCTTTGACTTCGGCCCCGATGCCGCCGGGAGCGGCGTTGTACGGGATCAGCGAAATCGGCGCGATGCCGCTTTGACCGGCCTTGAGTCCCGCTTCGAATCGCTCAATGCCGATCCCAATCGGGCTGACGATGCCCAGACCGGTGATGACCACTCGCTTTGCGGAATCGCTCATTTCTGAAAGGCTCGCACAGGGTACGGCGGAGCCGAACTCGCGGAGCAAGCTCCGGCTTCGGCGGCTTAGGGGTGTAAGAAAGAGGAATCTGCCGAGTTTTGCAAGGCCGTTTCGGCGATCGGTCCTCCGTCGGCGAATTGCCTCGGCTTCTGCGGCTCCCCTATATTTCGCCGCTTCTCCGGGGAGCCATGTGGCGCTGGCACCGGCTCTGATGCTTCTGGACCGCCGAAGGTAATCCATGTCGAAGAGAGTCTACTCACCAACCGCGATCCGCTGGCTGAAGTGGCTGGCCGCGGTCGGCACGCTGTTCCTGACAAATTGGTTGATGGGTCAAGAGCCTGCTGATACGTCTCCGGCCGCACCCCCGATCGTTGCGCTAGCGAATGAACACGCGAGTCTCGGCCACCTGTTGTCCGTATGGACCGTTCTGCCGTTCGTGTCGCTGCTGCTGTGTATTGCAGTCCTTCCGCTGGCCGCTCCGCACTGGTGGGAGCACAACAAGAACAAAGGGATCATCGCCGCCGTCTTGGGATTGCCTCTCGCTGCGTACCTGGCGATCAGTTTTGGTTCCGACGGGCAAGGGGAGTTGCTGCACGCGGCGAAGGATTATGTGTCGTTCATTTGCCTGCTGGGTTCGTTGTACGTCATCAGCGGAGGGGTGTTTGTCCGCGGCTCGCTGGACGGGACGCCGCTGCTGAACACCGCGTTGCTCGGATTGGGTGCGGTTCTGGCCAGCTTCGTCGGAACGACGGGAGCCTCGGTGCTGTTGATTCGGCCGCTGCTACGGGCGAATCAGCCTCGGCAAAAGAAGGCCCACATTGTCGTGTTCTTCATCTTCGTCGTCTCGAACTGCGGTGGGCTGCTGACTCCATTGGGAGATCCGCCGTTATTCATCGGCTTCCTCAAAGGTGTGCCCTTTTTGTGGACGATGCGGCTGGTGGAGCAATGGGCACTCGTCAACGGGTTGCTGCTTTTTATCTTCATGATTTGGGACCAGCTCGTCTTCAATCGCGAAGAAAAGGAACGGGCGGGTTCTCAATTGGAAGCGGTCATGCAGCACGAGCGGTTCGGGATCGACGGACTGCGGAACTTTGCATTTCTCGGAGGGATTCTGGCGACGGTGTATTTCTCCGGCAGTCAGCAGTGGGCATACGGAATTCAGGAAGGATTGATGGTCGCACTGCTGCTGGCGTCGTACTTCTCGACCTCGCGAGAGATTCACGGCAGGAACAAGTTTACGTTCGGGCCGATCATCGAAGTGGCCGTGCTCTTCGCGGGAATCTTCGTCACGATGATTCCCGCGCTCCTGATCCTGAACGCTAACGGCAAGAGCATGGGGATCACCCAGCCGTGGCAGTACTTCTGGGCGGCGGGAATGTTGTCGAGTTTCCTCGACAACGCGCCGACTTACCTGACCTTCGCGGCAACCGCGTGCGGGATTCAAAACATTCAGCCGGAAGGGCAATACCTTGCTGAGTTCTTGAAACTGCCCGCCGAGGCCAATGCCGTGCAGATCCTCGCGGCGATCTCCTGCGGAGCGGTCTTCATGGGAGCCAACACGTACATCGGCAACGGCCCGAACTTCATGGTCAAAGCGATTGCCGAAGAGAACGGCGTGAAAATGCCCAGCTTCTTCGGATACATGGCATATTCGGGAGCGATTCTGATCCCGATCTTCGTGGTCGTGACGTTCGTTTTTTTCCGAGGCTGATTCGTGTCGATCTCGCCGTCCGCCCGTCCGCGAAGTCTGCTTGCAAGACGATTCTTCGTCCTGTCGTCGGGACTGCTGACGGTTGCCGTGCTGATCGCAATGAGCGGCATTCACTGGTTGAGCCGCGCGCCGTCCGATCGCTCAATCATGCCGACTGCGTTCTGGATCAGCTCGGCGTTTTTGCTGGCCGGGAGCGTGACGCTTCAACGAGCCGCGTGGCTGGTGCGAGTCCAACGGCTCGAATCGTTTCGCCGTTGGCTGGTGGTGTCGCTGATCTCCGGAACGCTGTTCGTCGGTCTTCAGATTTGTGGGCTGTGGCGGCTTGCCCAGAATCAAACCCGGCCGGGACAGTCGTTGCCCGAATCGGCTGAGACCGGAGCAAACGCGCTTGTCGCAATGTTCGCGGCGTTGCACGGTGTCCACTTCGTCATCGCACTGCTGTTTGTCGCCTGGATCACCGTCAATGCCTTCGCAAACCGCTACGACCACGAGTACTCCAGCGGTGTCACCTTTTGTGCCTGGTTCTGGCACACACTGGGAATCGTCTGGCTGATGATCCTCGGCTTGTTCGCCGCCGGAGCACTAACCGGCTTCGAGGCGATCTCAATCCCCGATCCGCAAGTTTGAGTGTGCCCATTCATCCCTTCTCACTCTGGGAGAAAGTGGCCGAAGGCCGGATGAGGGACGCGAAGAGCGGTAGGCTTTCTCATGCCCATTCATCGGCAGTGAGAGTCGGTTGCCTCGTGGCTCCCTCACCCCGGCCCTCTCCCAAAGGGAGTGAGAGAGAAAATCAAATTCAGCCGTTGCCCCGTCGTTCTTACCCCGTTCGCTACTGTCGTCCGCGCGAGCCGATTACACTCCCGCTCCCAAACCTTGCCCACCTTTTTCGACGTGGAGAAACACCCGATGCGATCGCGACGAGACCTTCTAACGTGGCTCTGTGTTGGTTCATTCGGCCTGTCCCTGTTCGCGGCCACCGCGTCCGCTCAGGACAAACCGCTGGTGCCGGACAAGAACCTCGAAACGGCGCTCAAGGCTGAACTCAAGAAGAAGGCTGACGAGGCGCTCAAAGAGGAAGACCTTAAAAACGTCTTCTTCCTCGAAGCCAAGAAGAAAGAGATCGCTGATCTCACCGGCCTCGAGAAATGCCCGAACCTCGCGCTCATCAACTTGTCGGGCAACAAGCTCGTGAACCTCGCTCCGCTGGCCGGGCTGAGTAACTTGCAATCGCTCGATCTGTCCAAGAACCAGATCGTCGACATCGCCCCGCTCGCGAAGCTGGAGAAGTTGCAATACCTGCAGCTCGAAGACAACCAAATCGAAAAGGCCGACTCCATCGCTGGCTTGGTCAAGTTGCAAGCTCTGTACTTGTCGAAAAACAAGATCGCGTCGGTCGAACCGCTGGCCAAGTTGGAGAAGCTCGCCTCGCTGTATCTCGGGAACAACTTGATCGAGGATATCTCCCACTTGAAGGGACTGAAGTGGGTCAACAACCTCGACCTGCGCGGCAACAAGGTCAAAGACCTCGCCCCGTTGTCTGGTTTCACCGAGTTGCGATTCACTTTCCTCGCCGGCAACCCGATTGGCGATCTCGCTCCGTTGATCGTGATGGCCAAAGCCGACACGGAAGGCCAGCAGCGCTTCGCACCGTACTGGAAGCTGTACCTCGAAGAAGCCGCGCTCAGTGACGCGGCCAAGAAACAAGTTGAGGAACTGAAAAAACTCGGCGTGCGGATTAACCCGAAGTAAGCGTTACAACGATCAGTTGTTCTTCGGCAGCCCTTCGATGTGGCCGATGTTTTTGACCGGAGCCAGAATTTTGAGCACGTCGGCAAGGAGTTGTTGATCGAGCGGTAACGCGGCCCATTCGGCCCATTTGCAAATGTTGTCGGGGTTCGCACTGCCGGCAATCGTCGTCGTGATGTCAGCATTCGCGATTGAGAACTGCACCGCGAGTTGAGCGATGTCCACACCGTGTTTCGTGCAGTGCTCGGCGGCGCGGCGACAGGCTTCGCGGACGGCGAGAGGTTCTTTGTGCCACGCGGGGAGCGGCGAGTTTGTCAGCAGCCGAGCGGCGAATGGGCCGGCGTTCATCACACCGACTCCTTTGGCTTTGAGGTACGGCACCAACTCGTCAGCGAAGCGAGTGTTTTGCAGGCAGTATTGGTTGTAGCTCAGCACGCAGTCGAGATCAGTTTGATCGAGCACGAACCGGAACAGCTTCATCGGATAACCGCTGATGCCGACGAATCGCACCTTGCCCGCCTGCTGCAGCTTGCGAAGGGCGGGAAGCGTCTCGTCCACGATCTGCTGCATCTCGACGAACTCGATGTCGTGGCACAGGCAGATGTCGAGATGATCGGTCCCCAGCCGATGCAGGCTGACGTCCACACTCTCGGCGACTCGCTTGGCGGAGAAATCGAAGTGAGCCAGATCATACCGGCCGAGCTTCGTGCAGAGCAGATACTGGTCTCGTGGCACGTCTCGCAGAGCGATGCCGGTCAAGACCTCGCTCATGCCGCGGCCGTAGAACGGCGACGTGTCGATGAAATTCAAGCCGCACTCCAAAGCCACACGCACGCTAGTGAGCGCCTCGTCGAGCTTCACGCTCCGAAACTCTTGTCCCAGCGATGAGGCTCCGAAACTAAGGATGGGGAGATTCAGACCAGTCCGGCCCAGCGGTCGAGTTTGCATGGCGTCAATCCAAGGTGTAATCGTGGTCGCGTACAAACAGTACCGCGACTGCCAGCGAGCGGCCAAGCATCGACGACGCTAGCCGTACCCTGACAGTCGCAGTACGGATGCGGACCAGAGACAGTCTTCAGACCAGCACGACACGCCAGCGAGTGGTATTGTGCTCCGCGTTTTTGGCCACTCGCTCGGGCATCGTGCCAGGTTTTGCAACCGCTTCTACCAAGTTGTGGCCATCATCTTTTCGCGTGACGGCCGTTGATCAGTCGGTCGTGGAAGCTCACTCGCCACATCCAGCAACATCACCGAGTCAATGCGGTGGACATCCTCGTGCTCAGCAACAGCCAACGCCAAGCGGCACAGGCGGACGATCTCGCGCGGCACGCCACCGCTCAGGTCAAACATTGCCTCCGCCGCATCGCGCTGAAAAACCTCGCGACGGTGACCGGTACGGTCGAGCAACTCTCGGACGAACGATTCTGTCTCACGACGGCTCAAGCCAGGGAGTTCGATTCGCAACTCCGATTGTTCGGCCAATTCTCCGAACAACAATTGCCCATGTCCCGCGCGAGCCGCCGCCAGAATCGTCAGGCCACCATCATTCGCAACATCGAGGTGCAGCAAACGCTCGATCATGCTGAGGCAATCCGCTTGGGCGCGTTCGAGGTGATCGAACAACAGCACACTCGGCAAACGGGCCGAGTGCAGTGCGCGCCAGTGGTCGCGGACCGCTCGCCACAGAGTCCCGTGCGACCAGTGGCCGGCTGGCCCCAGTCGCAAGCCAACGGCCAATTGAAACAGCAGGTCGTGTGAATCGATTCCAAACAGCTCAATCGTGGCGACCTCGCGACCCAACCGCTTTGCCTCGTGAGCGGCCGCATTCAGGACGAGGGATTTGCCAGTTCCGGCCGGTCCAAGCATCAAGCCAAATCGCCCACGATGCTCGACCAAATAGCTCAGCCGAGCCAACGCCTCTTCATGCGGCGGAGTCGTAATCAACCTGCCCTGGCCGAGCAGGCCTTGCAACGCAACGTCATTCTGTTCCCAATACCGCTCGTGCATTCGCGTTCTCCGTAGCCCGACTCTCCGAGTCGGATGCTTTCAAACAGAACCCGACTCGGAGAGTCGGGCTACTCGAATCCGTCTTCGGCAGAGGCCCCGGCATCACATGACTCGCCCACAATCTGCACGACCAGAATCGCCGGTCGAACGCTTCTTCCTTCCGCAACCGTTACAGCTTGCCATGCCGGATGACGCCGTCGAACTGGATGGTCCCGAAGCTCATCACCTGTTGCACGTCCTGCGAGCGAAGGTCGGCGACCGAGTCGGTCTGTTCAACGGTCAGGGAGACGAAGCGATCGCCGAGTTGATCAGTCATCGCAAGAGGACGGCTCACTTTCGAATTCTCAATCGCTGGACAACATCCGCTGACACCGACGAGTTGATTCTCGCTACCCCGTTGCCGAAAGGAGACCGCGCCCGCTGGCTGGTCGAGAAGGCAACGGAACTCGGAGTGACGCGGATCATCCCGTTGCGCACCGCTCGCAGCATCGTCGAACCGGGTGATGGAAAGATGGACAAGCTTGCGCAAGCCGCGATCGCCGCTTGCAAGCAGAGCGGCCGGTCACGTCTCCCGCGACTCGATCCGGTGACAACGTTGTCCGAGGTGCTTTTGGAATTCACGGCAGCGCCGCTACCGAAATGTCTGTTGCTGGCCGATCCGCGCGCGGAGCGAGCTCTTGGCGAAATGCTCGGATGCAAAGTGCCAACCACGATGGCCTTGATCGGGCCCGAGGGAGGATTCACTGCGGACGAACACTCCGCAGCCATTGCGGCCGGCGCGAATTCGGTGCGGTTGGGCCCGCACATCCTGCGCATCGAAACGGCGGTGCTGGCGATGAGTGCGGCATGGGCCAGTCAAGGCCTACAAAGACAAACGACAAATGCAAATTGAACAGAAGGGCCCCAAAGGAACGAAGACAAACAACCCTCAATCGTTGAGCTTCGTTACCTTTGTTTCTTTCTGTTAACCCTGTTCTTCTCCTTGTGTTGACGCACGAAAACACCTCGCGGTACGTCTCACGCACCGCGAGGTTCGTATTGGCTGGCGGAGGTCTCTCAGTCTCAATTCAAAGAAACGCCAGCGCAGCTTCCACAATTCAAAAGGGAGTGCCGTTCGCAATCGTTGTGACACGAAGAGAGCCTGACGCGTTCACCTCCACCGCTCTCACACAGGGGAGACTCACAACGGTGAATCATCACGTTGCGTCACTGCTTGATACCGTTTCGCCGCTGGCAGCAGGGATCCCAAACCGGGCAGGGATGTTTTCCGATCAAAGATCTCGGAATGTTCTGAATCACCACCCGTCTGCGAGGCGGATCACATCGCTGATCAAACGCACTGTTCGTGCCCGAACGACTCGTTGCCGAAACACAACGGGCAAATCGTCGATGTCACCGGACGACAACGGCGCGACAGAAGCCTCACGGAATCACGACTCAGCAACGACTTGCAAACGCAGAATCAGCGAATTTCGAAAGACATTGATGACTTCTCTGCCACGGGGCGAATCAGCCCGCTGAGCGATCCGTGCTAAGGGCCATTGATAATCTGTTGAGCCCAAGCGCTCTCGATGACGAGCGCAGGAGGGCGGCGCAGAAACTCACCGCCGCGGCGCGCTAAGAATTTGAGACGCAGTGCCCCATCGACGGCGCATCGAGTGCCGAGTTGGTGAAGTGGTAGAGAAAAATCCCCGCCGCGACAGCGACATTCAGCGAGTCAGCCGCACGCATCGGAATCGTCAATCGACGATCACACAGATCAAGCCATTCCGGGCCGAGACCATTCGCCTCGTTGCCAAACAGCAACGCCAGCCTTGCCGGTCGGCGAGCCTGCCCCAGCGGTTCTGCCGGTTCCGTCGCATGGACGCCCTCGTCCGAGCACTCGGGCCAAGGCGGACCAACCAAAAACTCCTCGTCCGTCGGATCGTCGTTCTCAACCACCGTCGCCGCGAGTTGCACGTGCCACTCAGACTTCAATCGTCGCAGGTCCGCACTCAAGTCGCGACTGCAAACAACTGGCAGGGTCAGAGCATTGCCCATTGATACTCGCAGAACTCGCCGCGAAAACGGATCGGCGCACGCTGGTCCCAGAAGCATCGCGTCGATGCCGAAGGCGGCTCCGAGTCGAATCAGCGTGCCGACATTTTCGGGATCTTTCACGTCGGGGCAGACAATGAACGTCTTCCGATCTCCGCCGCGAGCCATGATTTCGTCGAGTCTCGGGTTCGGCTTGCGGAACGCACAGACCATCGCGCCGCAGTGAAAGTTGTAACCGACCAGCTCAGCCGCCAGTGACTGCGGCATCACGAAAGTTGGAATGTCGGGTCGCAGCCACGACGAGAATTCATCGACGCGATTTTCGGTAAGCAATATCGACTCGACGACATAATCCGTCGCCAGCAGCCGTTTCGCCAGCCGCGCCCCTTCGGCGATGAACCGGCCTTTCCAGTGGGAATGCCGAATGGCTTTGACATCACGAAAGACGACGAGTCGTGGGTCATCCAGTGTCTGAATGGGAATGAGCGGCATGGGCACATCGTAGTCCGGTCGCTCCGTGACCGGAACGCTCCGAGTTACGGGGAGACTCCGCTACGCTCACGCGATCAACCGCTCGATCGGTTTGCCAGAGCTAAATCGCATCGGGCGGCCGATCGGGGTCAGTACCTCTTTGTCGAACTCGATGCCGAGTTGCCGCAGGATCGTCGCAAACAGGTCGGGAATCTCGATCGGATCGTGCGGCATCGCGGTCGATTTTTTGGCGTCTTGTTCGACTTGCGGTTCGCTGTCGGTTTCGCCGATGACAATTCCGGAACGGAGTCCTCCGCCGCCGACAAGGCAAGAAAAACCTTTCGGCCAATGATCGCGGCCTCCAAGGCCGTTGATCTTCGGAGTACGTCCGAACTCGCCGATGCACAGGACGACTGTTGAGGCCAACAGATCACGTTGCTTGAGGTCGTGGATCAGCGCGGACATTGCGGGGTCGAGTTCCTTGGCCTGTGTCTTGTGCCCTTCGAAATTGTTGGCGTGCGTGTCCCAACCCATCAGTGTGACCTCGACGGCTCGAACCCCGGTCTCAACCAATCGTCGCGCGGCAAGGCAACCGTGGCCGAATTGCGTGTCACCGTAGGCATCGCGGATCGCTTGCGGCTCTTGATCGATCTCGAACGCTCGCAGCTGTTCTGAGGTCATCATGCGCAACGCGCGTTCAACGGTCAGTTGATGCAAGGTGTTCTCGACTTGCACGCGGCGACCAGCTTGAAACGCTTTGCTGACGGCGTCCAACCCTTTCAGGCGTTGCTGCTGACGGACATCGCCGACGCGAGGCTGCAAGTTGCGGATGCCGTTGGCCGGATCGTAGATCTTGAACGCATCGAACATCTCACCGAGGAAGCCGCCACGAGCTGGAAACTGCCCGCCAAGCAACGATATGTGCGTTGGGATTTCGAGCTTCTCGTCCGGCAATTCGTGACTGGCAATCGCCCCCAGCGACGGATGGATCAGAGTCGGGTCGGGGCGATAGCCGGTCTTCAGCAAGTACGTCCCACGCTCGTGGTCCCCTTCTTTCGAGACGAGCGAGCGAATCACATTCAACTCGTGAATCTGCTCGGCGACCCGCGGATACATGTCGGCGATTTCGAGACCCGGGACCGTCGTCTTGAGGGACTTCGTCAGCCCGCCGATCTTCGTGCCGGGATGAGGATCCCACGTCTCCAATTGACTGGCGCCTCCGCCAAGCCAGATGACGATCAGTGACTTTTTCCGTTCGACACCGCGAGCTTCAGCGGCTCGCAGATCGAGGCTGGGAAACGCAAATGACAAACTGGACATGCAAGCAGCTTTTAGAAGATCGCGGCGTGAACGATGCATGGCAGCCTCCTCGGAGTGCGGCGCGTCAGAGCCGCTTCCGACCTTTCCGTCTCGTTGAGGTCACAACATTTAAAGCGATGCTGACACACCGCAGTCCAAAGGGTCAGTGGTTCCACGCGAACTCTGGCGAGTTGAACAGAATCCAATAGATGTCTTCGACGCGATTGCCACGGCTCATCAAATTGTCTTTTCCGTCGGGGCGTTGGTCGCTCAGCAGCGGCAACAGTTCGGTGAATTCGTCATCGGTCGGTCGCCGCGTGAGGCCGATGAGGAAGCACAGCTCCAAACATTGCCGATCCTCTTTGGCCATGCCCGAAATGCGGCCGCTGGCGGAGAACGGCGTCGCGTCGATGGTTTCGCGGACCAAGTTGCCGTTCATGCGGAGCAGCGCTTGCGGGATTGTGCCGGCTCGGTCTTCGAGTTCGTTCTCGCCGAGGTCGCCGTATTCTTTCACGAATTCGTTCGACCGCGTCAGCTTGATGAACCGTGAGATCAAGTGCGAGTTCTGGTCGATCGTGGTCAACGATGACGATTGCAGCAACGAGCCGATGATTTGCTCCGGCCGCAAACGAGTCAGCGGGAAGATCGCAAAGTGCTCCTTCATCTGCTCCAGTCTTGGTCCGTCATCGAGGTCAGATTTGGATTCCAACAGAAACGGATTCGAGGCCAGAATGACTTCGATCAAACGGCGCAGGTCATAGCGGTGCTCGCGGAAGTCGGCTCCCAGCACATCGAGCAAATCTTGCTCTCCGGCCTTCAGTGCCTTCGGATGTTTGGCTCCCTCAACCTGCGGGCCGGGGATCTGATCTCCTGGCGGGTCTGGCAAGTCATCAACCGGCTCGATCCACGAGCGGCCGAAAAGCAATCCCCAGACGCGATTAACGATCGCGCGTTCGAACCGGCGGTTTTCCGAGTGTGTCACCCAGGTGGCGAGTCGCTCTCGGCCAGTGCCGTCGGTCGGCTCCCATTTCTCGCCGAACGGAACCTCTGGCTCGACGACCTTCTTCTCCAAAGTGTTTCGATCTTCGACCTCAAACTTCAGATCACGGTCCTCGCGCACGCCGACCGGGCTGAGTTTGAGTTGTCCAAAGTGTGCGGCGAGTCCGGCGAACTCGTTTTGCTTCCAATGATCGAACGGGTGATCGTGGCACTGAGCGCAGTCGATCCGCTGGCCGAGAAACGCTCGCACCGCTCGGCCGGCGAGCTTGTTCTGGTTGAATCCCTCACCGTCGTTGTAGCCGGCCATCACGAAATTGACTTCTGGTTGGTCGGTCCACAGGCCGTTGCCAGCAATCATCTCGCGAACCAATTCTGGATACGGGCGATTGGCTTCAAGCTGCTCACTGAGCCACCTCAGAAATCGGTCGCGGCGATAGACAATGAACTGCCCTTCTTCGACACCCACAAAGCCGCGAGCCAGTCGCTCGGCGAAGTAATCGAAGTAGCGTTGATCATGCAAGAACCGAGCGGTCCACCGTTGCAATCGATCCGGCCCGGAGTCTTGTTCGAACGCTCGAATTTCTTCGAGCGAGGGAACCGTTCCCATCAATGCCAGCGCAATGCGTCTCAGTACGGCCAACTCGTCCGCCGTCTTCGTCGGCTGCAAATCTTCGCTCGCCCAACGTCGAGTGAAAAAGGTGTTGACCTTTTGAATCGACTCGTCGATGCCCGTTGTCGGGTTCGCCGACTCTTCGGTTGCGATCCCTTTGAGCGGTTGGCTGGTGACAAAACTCACCAACCAGATGACCGCCAGCAACACAATGCCGGGAAGCAGCAATTTCCATCGCATGAGATCGCCTTTCGTGGCAGTTCCGTCTCGCATCTGTCGGGCTCGAGACACATCGGCCACCTGATACCACTCGACGCCCTGCGGCGTTTCAGGGATCATCGCGAAACCGTGGCCGATGCGTCGAGGTATATCGGCCGGACGAGGAGCTTTCGTGCGTGTTTCGCCTTGAGGTTTTTTGATCAGCAAGAGTGTCCGTCCTCCACGAGTATCGCCGTGAGTATTTCAGGATCGACGAAACCAGGCGTTCGCCAGCCGCTCCCTTCGGAGGAACGGGGGACATCCCATTCGCCTGACGAGTTGCCGACGCTGGTTGCCGATGGACCGCCGCTTAAGCCACTTCCCGGTTGGACGGCTCAACCACCTGCGTCGCCGGTTCTCGTCCCTGACGAACAGTCCGCTGAAATCGAAGCCTCGACGCTGCTGCCAGTCCTCGAAGCAGAACTTGTCGCCGACCGACTGCCTCCGTTTCCGGTGCCGTGGCGGCATCCGATCCTGTGTGCGATGTGGATCGTCCGCACGCTGTTTGGCCTTGCGAGCCTGACGTTGCTCTTGGCGGTCGCGGCTGCCGTGCCGCTGGTGAATTTTTGGGTTCTCGGCTATCTGCTGGATGTTGAGGGTCGAGTCGCTCGCAGTGGCAAGATTCGAGCGTCGTTTCCGTTGCTGGGATTGGCACCGCGCTTCGGCTCGATCGTGCTGGGGACTTGGCTGTGCGTGCTGCCGCTGCGACTGCTGGCCGGAGCGGCGACAGACGCGGCCTTGATTGATCCGAATGGTGAGGTCGCGGCGCGTTGGGCGTTCGGACTGTTCGTCGCGAAGTGGCTGATGACCGCGCATCTTTGTTTGGCTTTGGCTCGTGGCGGCGCGTTGTCCTGCTTTTTCCGGCCCATCAAGAACCTTCGTTGGCTGCTGGCTCGTTGGCGAGATCACGACTATTGGAATCGGGCCTCGACGGCAATTGGCCAGTTCCTTTCTGGTCTGAATGCTCGACCGTACTACTCGGTCGGCTGGCGTGGCTTTCTTGGAACAGCGGCGTGGTTGTTCATTCCCTCGGCGCTCTATGGCTCATTGCACGATCCGGAGAAACCCGCGCAGGTACTCGTAATGTTGACTGGCGGATTCGGCCTGTGGTTGACGCTGATGTGGGCGCCGATTCTGCAAGCTCGCTTCGCGGCGGAGAACCGCATGATGTCGTTTAAGGAACTCGGCACGGCTCGTGAACTGTTTCGTCGCGCGCCGTTCGCGTGGTTGTTGGCCATCGTGCTGACGTACTTGCTGGCGCTGCCGATGTACCTGTTCAAAGCGGTCTCACCCCCGCAAGACGCGATGTGGTTTATCACGATCCTGTTCGTGGTCTCGATCTTTCCGACGAAAGTTGCACTCGGCTGGGCCTACGGCCGCTCGATCCGCCACACCAAACGTGCGTGGTGGCCGTGGCGCTGGCTCTGCAAGATCGTGCTGAGCCTCCTGGTGGCGATCTACGTCTTCATCCTGTTCTTCACTCCCGCAATTGGCGAACACGGTCGCCGAGTGCTGTTCGAACATCATACGCTGCTGCTGCCCGTGCCGTTTTGACACGGAATCACCCGAAGTGTCAGCCAGGGCGAGTGCTCCCGAACGCTGCCAATTCAGAGCCCGGGAATCACATGCCCGCGCTGACGCTTCGGTTTACAGGGTCCTGGTTACTTGCACGAGATTGTCAAAGAATGTCGCGCCGCCGCCGAGATCCGTGAGCCGTGTGGGTGTCGTTGAATTACTGTTGCAGCGACCGGAGCTGTGCTTGTTCCACCAGATGCTCGGTGCGACGACGACTCCGGGCTGGACCTTGTCGCCGACGATTGCTCGCGCGATGAACGAGCCGCGGTCGTTGAAGACGTTGACGAGGTCGCCTTCCTGAATTTCGCGGGCAGTCGCGTCCGCAGCGCTGATCTCCAACTGCGGCTCAATCGCCGAACGTCGCAGTGAATCGACCTCGACAAACGTCGAATTCAAGAAATGTGGCGACGGGGGCGACAATAATTGCAACGGAAACCGCTTCGCCAATTCGGGAGCAGACGCCGGAGACTCCGCAGGAGGGATGAACGTCGGCAACGGATCAAAACCAAGTTGTGCCAGCCGTTCGCAGCGCAGTTCGCATTTGCCACTGGGTGTCGCGAAGCCACCGTTCGCGAAGGGGGTGGTCAAACGTAGCCCGAACCCTTGTGGGTCGGTTGATTCGGCCGATTCGGACGAATCACTCAGGCCACTAGGGCCTGGGTGAGAGATCTTCGTTGCAGAACTGAGCTTGATTGCCCCTTCGCATTTCAAACGTTCCAGCGTGATCCCTCGCATCGCCGCCGGAACATTTTCCACGGGGCCAGTCTCCCAAAGTAATTCGCGAGCGAGTTGTTCGTCGGACACGTCAAACAACTCCGGCTCGAAGCCGAGCCGCCCCGCAAGACCGCGAAAAACTTCGGTGTTGCAGCGTGACTCGCCCAACGGAGCAATTGCTGGGACGTTGACCTGCACAAACTGATGACCGTAAGAGCCATGCAAATCGAAATGCTCAAGCTGCGTTGTCGCCGGCAGAACGATGTCGGCGTAATCGACGGTGTCGGTCGGGAACTGATCGTGAACGATGGTGAAAAGGTCGTCGCGTCGCAGACCAGCGAGCACTCGCTGTTGATCCGGCGCGATCGCGGCGGGGTTGCTGTTGTAGACGTACAACGCCTGTACCGGCGAACCGGGCAGTTCGCCGTGCAACGCCTCGGCGAGCTGCGTCATATTGACCGTACGTGTCCCCGGCGGAACCAGGTCAGGACGCTGCACCGCTGCGAGATTGAACGCAAACGTGCCACTGGTCGAAAGCAAGATACCTCCGGCCGAATGACGCCACGCCCCGATGACTGCCGGAAGACACGCGATCGTCCGCACAGCCATTCCGCCGCCGGCATGTCGCTGCATCCCATAGTTGATGCGGATGACGCTCGGAACCGTCTTGGCGTACTCACGCGCGAGTTGCCCAATCTCCGCGATGTCGAGGCCGGTGATCTCGGCGACTCGCTGCGGGGCGTAGTCGGACAAGACTCGTGTTCGCAGTTCGTCGCCGCCCAGGCAGTGATCGCGCAGGTAGTCTTCATCTGCGAGGCCGTCTCGGAAGATGACGTGCATCAGGCCGAGCGCGAGAGCGGCGTCCGTCCCCGGTCGCGGCGCGAGATGCCAGTCGCTCCGAGCAGCCGTGACGGAACGATACGGGTCGATCGTGACGATCTTCGCGCCGTGCCGTTTGCGAGCCTCCACCATTCGCACCCAAAGGTGCATGTTCGTGACTGCCGTATTCGAGCCCCAGTTGATGATGTACTGCGATTGGCTGAACGCATCGGGATCGGTCCCTTGCTTACTGCCGATCGTCATCGTGTAGCCAAGCCCACCCGCCGTCGCGCAAATCGTGCGGTCAAGCAACGAGGCTCCGAGTCGATGAAAGAAGCGGCGGTCAAGTCCTTCACTCTGAATCTTCCCCATCGTGCCGCAATAGCTGTACGGCAAGATCGCTTGCGGCCCATGTGGTCCATCCGCGATTGCTTGGAAGCGAGCCGTGATTTCGTCGAGCGCCGCGTCCCACGAGATCCTTTCAAACTGGCCGGAACCTTTCGGACCGACGCGCCGCATCGGGAACATCAACCGATCGCGGTGATAAACCCGCTCGGGATACCGCGAGACCTTGTGACACAAGAACCCCCGCGTGAAGGGATGCTCCCGATCGCCCCGAACCGCGACAGCGCGATCGCCGTCCAATGTGACGAGCATCGCACACGCATCGGGGCAGTCGTGCGGGCAAACGGCGCGGACAGTCGTCATATTACGCACCTTTCGGTCGTGATACCGGATTCGTCAGCGGAGCACTCCACCCGGTTGCTTCAATCTTCACGACGTCGCCGTCGGCGAATTTCCAATCGCGAGTCGAATAACTCAGCTTGCTGGTTCCGAAGAAATGCAGATGCACGTCGCCGGGCAAGCGATGCTGCGGATACTTGAAGTGATGGTCTTCGAGGTTTGCCAGCGAGTGGCTCATATGCTGCTCGCCGCTGAAGAGCATCCCGCTGTCGTAGATCGCCTGCTTGCCGCGAGTCACCGTGCAGCGCAATGAGACCTCTTGGAAATCCCAATCGGTGTGAAGTTCTGGTCCGACCGCGCAGCTTCGGAGCTTCGACGGGGCGAGATAGAGGTAATTGATTTTCTCGGTGGCGTGGTCCGACCACTCGTTCCCCAGCGAGAAGCCCAATCTAGTCGGTACGCCGAGCCTGTTGATGACGTAGCCGCCGACGATCTCCGGTTCCTCGCCGCCATCGAGTGCGAACTCCGGGATGTCGAGCGGCTCGCGCGGGCCGCGCAGGATCGTGCCGTTTCCTTTGTAGAACCATTCGGGAGCAACGCCGCGCTGGCCGAGAGCCGGTTTGCCTCCGGCCAGCCCCATTTCAAACATCTTCGCCGAATCGGTCTTCGGAGCGGTTGAAGCTTCGGCCGTGATGTGCATCTCATCTCGCGATTTCATGCTGCCGAGATGCGTCAGGCCCGTGCCCGTCACGAGCGTGCGGTAAGGATCGGGATGATCGAGGGGCGGCAGCAGGAACGGCTTGTCGCCATGCGGTCCGTTCGACAGCACGAACTTGTAGTCGAATCGCCGCGGCGTCTCTTTCGCTCGCGGCGCGAGCAACTCCGACAGCGACACGCCCCGATCATCGGCAAGTTGAAACGCTTCGTAGGTCGAACGAATCGTCGGCGCGCCGTCGATCTCGGTGACATCGAGAATCTTGTCACCGTTGATCACGCCAAGTCGGCGGCCACGATCGGAGGTCTGTAGCTGGACGATTCGCATAAATGTAGCCCTGTCGCTCCGCGACAGGATGGCCAAGGTGAGTGGAAATCTATTGTGAAATCGACTGTCAAATACCGATCAGCGTCGGTCACGCGATCGGCTTGCCTGTCGCGGAGCGACAGGGCTACGGCTTGGGCCAATCGTGCGGCAGCGGGGCTGTGACGGTAAGTGGATCGTAGCGGACGGGATGCTGGAACGTCAGCGAATGCGCGTGCAGCGCGATTCGTTGTACTTCGGCAAACGGCAAGCGAGTTGAGCCGTACTGTGTGTCGCCGAGAACCGGCCAGCCACGGCTGGCGAACTGCACGCGGATCTGGTGCATCCGGCCGGTGTGCGGTTCGATCTCGACGAGCGATGAGTTGTCGTGAGTCACGAGCACTCGGTACGACAACCGGCACCCGCGAGCTCCTGGCGTGACGGCAGAGACGACTTCAGCTCGCGACTGTTCGGGGAGCTTCAGAATCCAGTCGGTCAAATCGCCGGCGGGCGGATCGGGAATCCCTTCGACGACGGCCCAATAGATTTTGCGAACGTCGCGCTGCTCAAATTGCTCGGCCATGCGCGCGGCGGCTTTCGAGTTTCGCGTGAAGACGATCACTCCGGAGACACCTCGATCGAGCCGATGCGGAATGCCGAGATACACGTTGCCCGGCTTGTCGTGGCGTTCTTTGAGCCAGGCTTTGACCTCGGCTGCGAGCGACGGCACGTCGGGCGGAGCCTGCGTCAACAATCCTGCTGGTTTGTTGATCGCCAGGATCGGACCATCTTCGAGCAACACGGACCACACAGGCATGTCAGGCTCGCAATCGGCGAGCGATTTCATCGACGACGCCCGTCACCGGCAGGCGAATCTGCTCCAGAGAGTCGCGGTCGCGGAGCGTCACGGTGCCGGCGGTCATCGTGTCCCCATCGACGGTGATGCACCACGGCGTGCCGATCTCGTCCTGGCGGCGATAGCGTTTGCCGATGGCTCCCTGCTGAGCGTAGACGGCGGCGATCCCGGCTTGTTTCAGCTCGCGATAGATTTCGAGTCCCTTCTCCGGCATCCCTTCCTTCTTGATCAGCGGAAAGACGGCGACCTTCACCGGGGCGAGCTTCGGATGCAGTTTCAAATAGACGCGGCTCTGCATCTCACCCTTCTCATCCGGTTGCTGGTCCTCGTTGTACGCTTCGCAGAGGAACGCCAGCGTCGCGCGATCGGCACCGGCAGCAGGTTCGATGACGTGCGGAATGAATTTCTCACGCGACTGGTCATCGAAATAATTCATGTCCTTGCCAGAGCCTTTGTATTTCGGCGAGCCGTCGGCATTGAGATCCAGCGTGAGACAGCCATCGGCTCCTTTCACAAACTTCCCTTCCATGTGCGAGCGGAGGTCAAAGTCGCCGCGATGTGCGATCCCTTCCAGCTCGCCATACTCACCGGGTCCGAGGAATGGGAAGGCGTACTCGACGTCCGCCGTGCCGACGGAGTAATGCGACAATTCATCCTGAGCGTGATCGCGGAGGATCAAACTGTCGCTGGCGATGCCGAGTTTCTGATACCACGCGAACCGGCGATTGCGCCAGTACTCGTACCACTGCCGCGACTCGGACGGATGACAGAAGAACTCCATTTCCATCTGCTCAAACTCGCGCGAGCGGAACGTGAAGTTGCGCGGCGTGATCTCGTTGCGGAAACTCTTGCCGATCTGGGCGATCCCGAATGGGACGCGCACCGACATGCTGTCCACGACGTTTTTGAAATTCACGAACATGCCCTGAGCGGTCTCTGGGCGGAGGAACGCGGCGTCATCTTCGCCTCCCATCGCTCCCAGCGTTGTCTTAAACATCAGGTTGAAGTCACGCGGTTCGGTCAACTTGCAGGCATCGTGTTCGCCGGGACATTTACTGGGTTTCTGCGGACACTGACTGGTCTTGAGGTGATCCGCTCGGAAGCGACCCTTGCAGGTGTGGCAATCGACCTTCTTGTCGCAGAACAGATCGAAGTGACCGGAGACCTTCCAGACCTGCGGGTGCATGATGATCGAGGTTTCGATGCCGGTCATTTGAAATTCGCGCGGAGCACCAGTGAGCACCGAGAACTCATCGTGGTTGATGATCATATCGTTCCACCACGCGGCGCGGACGTTGCGTTTCAGCTCGACACCAAGCGGCCCGTAATCCCAGAAGCCGTTGATGCCGCCGTAAATCTCCGACGACTGAAACAAGAACCCACGGCGTTTGCAGAGCGAAACAATTTGATCCATCGACTTGGGCATCGAACACAACTCCTTTGCGAGGCGAGCGACAACTGAGGCGGACAATCCTTTGCGGCGCAGAGCTTGTCAAGCGCGGTCTCGCGACTGCCGGAGTGAAACAGACGACACTTGGTACAGAAGGAAACAAAGTGAACGAAGAGGAAATCCGGTCGGCCCCCGATTCCCTTGGTTTCCTTTGTTGCTTTCCGTTCAAACGGCTTCTTCGACTCCGGTAAAGCCAAGCTATTCACGCGGAGCCATCAGGATTTGTTTGGGATCGGCGGGGACGTCGATCGCTGGGTGCAAGCGGCGCGAGGCGACGTCGAATTCCGGCACGATGCGGAACAAGTCCCAGCGAGCGGCACGCTCGATGTCGGCATCCAGGCCCAGCGAGATCAGGTTGCGGCCCCCCTGACTTTCTCGCAGCGTGTTAATGACTTCACGCATCGGCTGGCAGCGACAGGTGAAGAAGTCCATCACCATCCGCAATTCGTCGCCGAGCCACTTGGGCCAGTTGCGAGCGGCCCAAACTCCGGTCGCGATCGCTCCAGCGCAGAGAGCGTCGTCGGTCGAAACGAATCCATCAGTCCCGGCGCAGACGAGGTGTATCGGACGCGAGTCGTTGGCCAAGAGAGAGATCACCGAATGGAGATTGCTGAAACATCCCACAAAAACTCGCTCGGCGAGGTGACATTTCAACAAGGCTTGGGTGCCATTGGTGGTCGTGAAGATCACGGTTTTTCCGGCGACGGTTCCCGCCGAGTATTTCAGTGGCGAGTTATCGAGATCGAATCCCGGGATCAGGACTCCTCCCCGTTCGCCTCCCAACAGAATACCGGCTTTGGCACGCTTGTCCGCCGGGACTTCGGTGGTCGTGGGCGTCAGCGTGATTTCCGCAATCTCAGCAGCGGCGACGTGCGCTTGGGCAACGGTCGACACCGGGATCACACAGGCGGCACGACTGGCGAGGGCCTGAACGATCGTCGTGCTAGCCCGCAAAACGTCGATGACAACGGCAACGCCACCGCGCAGTTGTTCATCGGAAACCAGGCTCGGCAACAAGTGGACTTGCAGGTCAGTGGCCATAGGGCTCGGCAATCTGAGATTTGGGAATTTGAACTGCAAGGGCTGCGAGACCAAGAAATGCGGTGTTTGGCGAGCGTTGTATGATTCCGTTCGCCGGTCCGCCCGCGTAAATTGCTGAACCGGAGGTCGGAATATGGCTATGCATTTCAGTCGACATCGAACGCAGTGTGTCGTGGCCTGGTTGTTTGTCGCGGAGTTGCTCATCGGTGACGCAACACCGGCAATGGCTCAAGACGCGACGACCAAAGGCTCGGTGAAGCCCGTCGCGATTGAACTGGCACAGGCTGAAGCACCAGCCAAGGCTGAGCAATCCACCGACGTGCCGTTGCCTAAAAAGGCTGACGTTTTACGAAATCTGCCGTCGAAGTCAGATCTGCTCACGAAGCCGCCGTTCGATTGGGTCTTTCTCAAGAATGACGACGTGCTGACGGTGAAGCCATTGCAGCCTCGGCCGAAAACGTTGGATCAGATCAACGAGAAACGGAAACAGATGGCGCAGCCGCCAAAGGTCACGCGAATGGCCGGTGAGTCGCAGGAGGCATTCGCCGCTCGACTGCGTCAGTCGGCTGATGAGCACCGCAAGCTGCGTGAGAAAGTCGACAACATCGAAGTCGAACTGCCCGACAGCACGAAAGTCTCGGAAGACGAGGAAGACTCATCGTACAAACTGAACGTCGACAAATACGTCGGCGACATCATCAATTTTGAGGATGTGGTTCTGCGTCGCGTCGATTTGTTGCTCGACAATGCGGAACTGGAAGATGCCTACGAGTTGCTTCTGTTCGTAGACCGCCGGCACCTGGGTTGGCCCGGCTATGACGAGCGGTTGAATCGATTCTTGTTGCTGGACGCTCAGGGAAAGCTGGCTCAAGGCGAGACCGAGACAGCGTTCGCATTGCTTGAACAAATGCACGAACGAGTCAAGTCGGCGATTAACTCCAAAGACCCGTTGGTGCGTTATGCGACGATGGGACAAGACCTCGCGAAATGTTCCACTGAACTTGGCAAGGCAATCGACATCTTGGTTGAACCGGCCGTGAAGTCCCGCGACTTCCGACAGGCGCGGTTTTATCTGTCCCGAATGATTAAGTTACAATCAGATCATCCCAATGCGGCAAATTGGCGTGACCAACTAATTGCCGAGACGAATCGACTATTGGCTGAGGCAGCGACTGCGACTGCTGCCGGGAAATTCGACCAGGCTGCTGTGCTGGCCGACGAAGCCGCGCTCGTTTGGCCCGCGACACCGAGTCTGAAAAACTCCCATCGTCAAGCCGCTCAGCGCTGGCAGATTCTCAAGGTCGGCAGCATCGACCCCGTGATTCCGGTGACCCGGTTTCCGTTTGCGACTGAGGCGACTCGTCGTCGCGATGGCCTGAATCGCTTGCAGTTCTTCGAGCCATCACGCATCGACGGCGGGGCGCGGTATCGCTCGCGATTCCTCGAAAGCTGGGAGCCGACCGATCTGGGCCGGCAAGCGGTGTTCACGCTCCGTTCGAGTCGTTCATCCTGGGAATCGTCGCCGATCGTCACGGCATCGGGTGTGGTGACCGCGCTGTTGGAACGGCTGGAACCAAGTTCTGCGCATTTCGATGAACGACTGGCGAGCTTCATCGACGGCGTCGCGGTGAGTGGGCCGTTCGAGTTTTCCGTCAAGTTTTCGCGCATCCCCGTGAGGACCGAAGCTCTGTTTGCGATGCCATTGGGGACCAGCGAACAAACCAGCGCGGAACTCGATCAACGCTACCGTGTTGCCACGGTGGGCGATAACGCCATCTCGTTGCGACGGACGGTGAACGAGCCCGAACGAGTCTTGCAGAGACACCTCGCTGAAATTCTTGAGTATCGCTATCCGTCGCACGAGAAGGCGGTACAAGGCTTACTTCGGGGTGAGATTTCGATGATCCCGTGCGTCCCGGCATGGCAACTCGACAAGCTGGCGGCGGACGGACGATTCTTCGTACGCAAGTACGCCGTACCGCAAACACACTTCGTCCAGTTCAATCCGCAAAGCAAGCCGCTCCGCAGCCCGGAACTGCGACGGGCACTGCTGTATGGCCTCGATCGCTCGCAAGTGCTGCGCGATGTCATGCTTCGCGATCTGACAGTTCGCACGCTGCGGGAATCTCTGCCGAAAGCGAAAGTCCCAGCCAAACTCCCGCCGGACAGCGGCTTGACCTATGACGAAGCCAAGTCCGAATTGGTCTGGACCGGAATGGCAATCACCGATCAACAATCGCGACAGTTCACTGCGCTGAGCTTTGATGTTGACTACCGCAAATCATTGCAAACATTGGTCAAGAAGAGCCAGCCGGATCGCGGCCGAGTCGTCACCGCTCCGTGGGCGACAAGCCTGTCGGCGTATCACAGACTGGTGCCTCCGCGCGAGGCTGACATGTCGCTGGCGTTCGCGCTGGCGACGGCGGCCAAGAAGAGTCTCGGCGCTGAGATGCGGACATTGCGCATGATCTGCGAACCGGATCCAATTGTCGAAGACGCCGCAAAACGTTTGATCGAAGACTGGAAGCGGATCGACATCAACATTGAACTCGTCAGCTTAGTCGCACCGGCGCAAGCCGCGCAACCTCCGGGGGCCGCCCCCCTGCCCGTCGCGTCGGGCCAAGATGCTGTCGCCGCGCCAGCCGCGGCGCCCCAGCCGCCCACCTGGGACTTGGTCTACCGTACGAGTCGCATGACGGAGCCGATGATGGAACTCTGGCCCCTGCTGTCGCTCGATACCGTCTCGCGTGTGGAGTCAATTCGGTATCTCCCCGATTGGCTGCGACAAGGACTAATTGATCTCGATCGCGTGGCTGATTGGGCCACCACCGTGGCATCCTTGCAAGAACTGCATCGCGAGCTGTCCGAAACCGTGCAGTTCATTCCGCTGTGGGAAATCGACGATGCCCTCGTTTTCCGCAAAACGCTGCGCGGTATTCCGGAAGCTCCGCTGCATCCGTATCACGACGTGGAACAGTGGATTTCGGAACCGTGGTACCCAATCGATTGAAGGAGCGTGAAACGTGCCAAGTGCAATGTGCCATCTGCGGAGCGACAGTCTGAGTTGCCGCGCCGCCGCGTACGGTGTGAAAAGATTCGTTCGGCGTCGGAGGCCATTGGTCGTTTTGCACTCCGCACTCCGCACTCTGCACTGGCTGTTGCTCATCGCAGTTCTCGCCACTCCGGCTTTCGCACAGGAATCTCCATCCGCTCCGGTGGCGAAGTCCAATCTCGTCGAGAAGCCGGCCGAAGCTCCACCCCCAATTCCCATGGAATTGCAGCCGTATCGCGTGCGAATCAGCGTGGCCTTCGATGAGCATCCTTCCTTAACGGCTCGCGCACGGCAGGAAGTTTTGGCGGAACTGTCGACTTGGATCGACCGCACGTTTGGCGAAATGTGGATCGCAACGGTCGAAGATAATCGCTGGCTCACGCCGGAGAACGAGGATGGCCTGTCGCGTCTGACATGGGGGTCGCTGGAAGCACAACTCGCGGACAAGGAACTCGACAAAGCGTTCGTTGTTTGTGTCTCGGGACACGGCAGCGTGTTACGAGTTTGTGGGCGGGAGTGGGATCGGATGACTCAGCAACTCAGTGTTCGCCAAGAGCGAATTGTCGGTGACCGTCGCGCATTGACCAACGAACTGGGCGATGTCATTCGAAATTTGTTTCGCCCGTTGATCCTAATCGAAAGTGCCGAAGGGGGCGTGGGCAAAGTCCGCGTGCGAGCGGGAGAATTCCCCTCTGCTGATCCGTCGGTCGAGCAAATGGCGAAGGGCAACTATTTCCAACCGCTGCTGCGATACTTCAACAAAGATCGTGAAGTGACACAGGTGCAGATGATTCCCTGGTCGTACCTGTTGATGGAGTCGGGCGATCGTGCTCGCGGCGAGTGTTCAATTCATACGGGTTTGCGTCTGCCGTTGGGCAAGAACACCAAACGTGTCGAAAGTTGGGCGATCGGCGTGCGTCCGGCGTTCCACGAGACTCGTATTCGGCTCACGCCCCACAACAACCCGACGAAACCGCTGATCGGCTATCAGGTCAATGTCTACGAACGGCAAATGGTTCCAGTTCCACAGGCCCCGCCGGAAACAGCAAAGGTTCCTGAGGCGAAGAAATCGGAGGAAAGTGAGTCTGAGGAGGCTTCATCGAAGCCGACTGGCCCTCAGTTTGTCACGCAGTTCAACAAGGTGCTGGAATTGGTCACCGATCGTCGCGGCCGAGTGACCGTGCCACTCAATCCGGAGAAGCCGCTGATCTGGTTGTATGTTTCCAGTGGCGGCAATTTACTCGGGCGTTTCCCGTTCATCCCCGGAATCACTCCGACAACGATCGCGGAATTACCGGACGATTCGCTGCGTCTGCAAATCGAAAGCCAACTGGAACTGTTGCGCGCCGAGTTGATCGACTCGGTGGCGCGGCGAGCCTTGTTGGTCGCTCGTGCGAAAGGGGCGGCGAAGACCAGCGATTGGCCTCGATTCAGTGAGACCCTAGCCGAACTTGATCGACAACCGAAAGCCAACCATTTTCAAACGCTGCTCGATTCCGTCAAAGCCGCGATGCTCAAGAAAGCTCAGGCGAAGAGGGACAAGAACCTCGAAAAGAAAATTGACAAGCTCTGCGGAGACTCGGCTCAATTGATCAGCCGTCATCTTGGCGACGAGCGGATCAAGGAACAGCGCGACGAATTGGCGGAGCTAAAGAAAGCCGACGACGAGGCCAACGCCAACGAAGGTCGCCAAGAAGTCGGCGGCGGTAAAAAAGCGACACCGGCGGCGAAGTGAGGAGGGGCAAGAGTGCCCATCCAACATCACAGCAAATCATCGAGCGGCTTCTGCTGCGACGGAGGAGGCGGCTGTTGCCCGGCGGCGAGCTTGCGTTGGAACTGGTCGAATGAATGCGTCAGCGACTCGAGCAGACGCGGCACGTTTGGAGCCGACATGTAGACTCGCGACGACACGACCGATCGCGGAAAAAACGTGGTGATGAAGTCGAACAAAAATTCCGTTGCCGTGTGGCCGATCATCACGGCGTTAGCGTACGCGCCGCCGAGTTCCGTGTCTTTGATTTTGAGTTGCTCGTAGAGCTCTTGAGCCGATCCCTGTGGCTGCGGCTGTTGTTGTTGCTGTTGATGTGCCTCGGCCGTTGCCGGGGGACAAAGAGGATGCGCGGGGGTTCCAGGCATCGCCGGATTCCCGAAACGGTCTGTGTAGTTTTTGACATTTTCTCGCAATGCCGCAATGAACCGGGGGACAACCGCCGGCGGCAAAACGACGCGGGCCGCCACTTGCTGAGGCTTGGACATGCGCAACAAGAAGTCGATGATGAACTCGTGCGGTCCATTGAGCACAACAGCTCCGGTGGTAAAAACACCAGTCGCGACAGATTCCGGCACTAGCGCGCCGATGTGCGTGTTTTGGACCTCTTGACTGACAACTTCTCGACTGGGATTTTGTTCCAAGCTGTCGTCATTCGATTCGGGAGGCGTGTCGTTCATAAGGCCACTTCCTGTGAACGCTCAATGCGGCGATCTTGGACACCTCAGGCACCAAAACGTCGGTGGCGGCAGTTCCGCACACCGACGTTTTGCGAATGTTGGCTGCCATCTCGGCAAATCAGGTCGCCGAACGCAGCCGTCGCATGACGTCGGTTTCGAGCGTACCAAACGCTTGCTCGTGACGTTGCAGCGTGACAGCCAGGGCTTGCAGCAGCCGTTTCGCCGTAAAGTGATTCATAATGATCCGCTGACCCACATGGATCGTGACGCTGCCTTGAGCAAACGGATTGGGGTTCAGTCCCAGATCGAGAATCAGCTCTTCCGGCGTACTCGACACGCGACAGAAATTGGCATAACTGGCAGCCGAATGAGCGTCATCGACTGTCAGCGTTTGCTGAGCAGCAGCGGCCGGCGCAGCGGCCGGAGCTTCGGGGGCGGTTTCAGGATCGATCTTGAGAGTGTCACTGCTTTTTTCTTTTGCCACGATGTGCGCTCCTGCTGGGGCTGGGGTGGAAGAAATTCCTTCACCGGCGATGCGGTTGCCGGCCCGCCAACTCAAGACAATGGCTGGCGAAGGGCGTGAAGTTAGTGAGCAAAGGTTTTTGAAGCAACGGCGATTCGCCACAGGAATGACTTACGACTCGGCTGGAGTTGCCGGGCGGGTCGTCTTTATACTCGCCCGCGGGTCGGCTTTGTTTGTGGCCGATTGATATTGCGATTCTCCCACGTCCGTGTAACGCGAGTTGTCGATGTCGAAGCAAATCAAACGTCTTTTAATTGGTTCCATGGTGGCTTCCGGGCTGGTTGCCGTGTCGGCCATTGTGGATCTCATTATTGACATTCCCTATTCGGGAATGAAGGTCTTCGACATCTTGTTTTTGATTACGGCGGCCATTGTGATCTACATGGGCTACGAGACCATCAAAGAGTCCACCTAGCCGCAGTCTCGATCTCGACCGGACAGGTTTTCATGAGCGAGGAATCCTCGATGCGACGGATCATTGGCGCAGCGATCCTTTCGGCATTGTTAGCAGTGACCACGATGAGTTTGATCAACAGTACTCCGACATCGGCTCAGTCCAAGAACACCCCGCGAAAAATGCTGCGACATGTCGTACTTTTCAAGTTCAAAGAGGGCACGACCAAAGAGCAGGCCAAAGCCATTGAGACGGCATTCGCCGACTTGCCGAGCAAGATCGACACGATCCGCGATTTCGAATGGGGCACCGATGTCAGCCCCGAAGGCAAATCGAAGGGATTCACGCATTGCTTCTTCGTGACATTCGCTGACGAGAAGGGACGCGATGCCTATTTGCCGCACGCCGCCCACCAAGACTTTGTGAAGCTCGTCGGCCCTCAGGTCGATGATGTCTGTGTCGTGGATTTTTGGGCCCAGAAGTGATCGAAGTGCCAGTTGTCATCCTTCCGACGGCCAGTCGAGCGTTACCTCTTGGCGGGTGACAAGCGACTGTTGTGCCCCTTCCAGCAATGCAACCACCGCGCAGGCGTAAACTTTTTCACTCGCATTCGGCACGCCAGATCGAATCTCGCGAGCCAGGCAATCGATCGGATCAGCTTCAACATTCTGACCCGATATCGTCACCGGCGAATCGAAGACCTCACCATCGTCGGTCAGGGTGTATCTCCGTCCGTTTGCATATCCGCCCCGTTCGCTGGTCAGCGTCCAGCCAATCTGGAAGGGTGTGGGACTATCGAGTCGAATGTCGATTTCTGCGAGACAGCCTGACTCAAAAACGATTCGCAGCAGAAGTGAATCACCAGAAAAAAGATCGGCGAATCCCGGATCGACAATCGCTGCCACTCGAATCGGACGGCTCCGAACGAGTTGCACCAGCTGATCGAGTGCGTGAGCCACGAAGCGAACCTTCGTCGCACCCGGCTCAGCGTATTCATCACGAATTGGTTGCTGAATTCCACGAGTCGCTCCGCGCGGAGGGCGTCCATAACTCCACAACACAAATTTTGCCGCTCGAATCGCGCCAATCTTTTCATCGTGAGCAACCGCCAACGCCTGCCGGAAGTCAGGATCGGCGCGCCGAGGATGATGGACCAGCAACAGGCGGCCTCGTTGAGCCGCATCGGCAAACGCCCGTTCGGCGGATTGATTCCCAAGCGTGAACGGCGCTTCCGTGATCAGATGATGGCCGCGGAAGACTTCGGAGAGCGGAGACTCCCAGGGAAATCCCCAAAACGACGTGATCCATAAGACGTCGATGTCTTGCGACTGTGCGATCTGTTGCAGGCTCATCGAGCGCACGCCAAATGGCGCGATCAAGTCGCCGGCGCACGAATCGTCACAAACAGCGACGACTCGGAACGGCCCATTAACTGAGAATCGCTCAATCAAGTGCATTCCGACGCGACCACATCCGATCAGAACGACTCGCAGCGGTGACGCGGCGACATCGGTCATCACCGCAACTCCTTCGGCAGCATCTTGAGGTGCCCAGAGACATGCACTCGTAGCTTCCCAGTACTCTTGTGGCCGGCCGGCAAGTTTACGTTGAGCAGCAGAACGCCGTCTTCTTTCGGCGTGAATTCCTTGCTGGCTCCGATTTCAAAGGGCTCGCCAACTTTGTCATTATTGCGTCCGCCCCCCTTTCCGGCACCGGTACCAGTAGTCGCAGCAGCGCCAGTGGTGGCTCCACCCCCATCCTGGATTGCAACGACGACACCCATCAAAGCTCCGCAGCTCACTCCCGCAGCCATGTCGGTTCGAGGATCTTTAGTCGGCAAGCCGTTGGCGTCCGTCGGGCCAGCCAGTGTGATTTTGTAATTCCCGGAAGCTTCAACGCGAATCGGCTTGCCTTTAGAGACCAGCACCATCTTCTTCCAACTGTCTGCAACATCCAGATCTAAATCAAAATCGTTGGTCTCAAACACCGCCTCACCGAGCTTGTCAATCTTCTCCTTGAGACCTGGGAAGTCCGGTTTCAGTTTGCCGACATTGCGAAGTTGATCTTGAGCCTCCTCGAACTTGCCGGCCTTCTCGTATTCCTCAGCCAACTTGATGGTGTCAGCCACGAAACTTTCGAGGTTCTTTTCGGCGCGAGTGTCGAGTTCTTTCGAGTCCGACACCTTGGATTTGCTCGTCCCGACTTTCGGCTTCGTTTTGCTCGACCCCGTTTGAGCGATTGCTCGCTCAGCATCCAACCAGACAACCGCACCACAGGCGACGACAACCAATAGCGACGCCGACATCAACCACCAGTGACCGTGCTTCATGATTTTGCTCCACGAGAACTGAACATCAGCGACTATTAGAGCGCGACGCACCAGCAGAGGCAATCATTAATCACTGTTTCCCGTCCGGAACAACTTGCAGGCCGATTCGAGTCCTCTACCATCCGGTCGCAAAATGCGATTGCCTTGGCATTTCGAGAGGGAATGAGATGACACTTCGCACCTTGGGCCGAACTTCGTTGATGGTGACGCCGCTGGGAATGGGCTGCTGGCCGATCTCCGGGATTACCAGCACCGACGTCAACGAGGCGGACAGCTTGGCCACGATTCGCGAGGCATCCGCGGCGGGCATTAATTTCTTTGATACGGCCTATTGCTACGGGTTCGACGGTGAAAGCGAACGAATGCTTGCCCTAGTTTTGCGGCAAGATCGGGACAAGATCGTCTTGGCGTCCAAGGGAGGCATCCATTGGATCGACGGCAAACAGGTTCGGTGTGGCCGGCCGGAGAGACTGCAGCATGAATGCGACGAGAGCCTGCGGCGTCTACAAACGGATCGCATCGACCTCTACTACCTGCATGCTCCCGATCCAGACATCCCAATCGAAGAATCGGCTGGTGCGATTGGCGAGCTGATCCGGCAAGGCAAAGTGCTCAGCGCGGGACTCTCCAACGCGAGCACCGAATTGCTTGCACGGTTTCAGGCAGTCTGCCCGCTGACGGCATTTCAGCCGCATTTCAACATGCTGCAACGGGAGATCGAGGATTCGCAGTTGTCTTGGTGTGTCGAGAGGGACGTCGCCGTCGTCGTCTACTGGCCGCTGATGAAAGGCCTGTTGGCGGGCCACCTGCCGCGCGAGCATGTCTTCGATGCGAAGGATGGCCGCCGAAAATATCCGATGTTCTCCGGCGATGAATGGCAGAAGAATCAAGACTTCCTCGACGACCTGCGTGCGATGTCGCTGGAACTCGGTCGTCCAGTCTCGCAGATCGTGCTCAACTGGACGATCCAGCGAGCCGGAATCACCGTCGCGCTGTGTGGAGCCAAACGTCCGCATCAAATCCGAGAGAATGCCGCAGCCATGAACTGGTCGCTGACCGATGCCCAAATTGCCCGGATCAACCGGGCCATTGCCGCGCGAGGGTCGATCATCTCGAAGTCTGCCGTGTCGTAGCGGCAGGGCTACAAACCAAACCGCTTCCACTCGGTCGGATGCGGAGCCGTCACTGTGATCGGTTCGCGTTGCGTGGGGTGCTCGAAGGTCAGCGAGGCTGCGTGCAGAGCCAACCAGCCGTCGAGCTTTGTCTTCGAACCGTACTTGGCATCGCCGCAGATAGGCCAACCGCGAGATGACAACTGCACTCGAATCTGGTGGCTTCGTCCCGTGAGCAATTCGATTTCCAGCAGACTCACCGATCCAACCGATTTCAAGCGGCGATAGTTTAATTGAGAGAGCTTGCCCTCGTGTTCTGGCTTCGGACTTCTGACTTCTGGCCTCCAGATCGCGCGGCTCAGATTTGTCGCTTCGTCCTTGACCAGCCAATCGATCAACTCGCCGGTGAGCTTTGGTGGACGCCCTTCAACGACGCAGTGATAGACTTTGCTGACCGAGTGTTTCCGGAACTGCTCCGACAGCCGTGCCGCCGCTTTGCTGGTTCGAGCCAACAGCAGCACTCCCGACACCGGCCGGTCAAGGCGATGCACGACTCCGAGGAAAACGTTGCCCGGCTTGTCGTATTTTCGCCGCAAGTATTCGCGAGCCTGATCGACCACCGAGACGTCGCCCGTGCGATCTCGCATCGTCAAGAGTCCCGCCGGCTTGAGCACCGCAAGGCAATGATTGTCCTCGAACAAGACCTTGAGTTTCAACGCGGGTTCGTGCTTCACAAGCAGTCTCGCTGACGGATTTCGGAATCGCTTTTTGAGAGTCGCAGCGTACTCCAAAAGGAGTCGCTTTGTCGTGGAACCGAAAGCGAGTTTGGTGAATCTTGGTCTTGGCGATCCGTGCGGGTGGCGACAGACTGCCAAACTTGGAAATCAAGGAGGTGCGGATGAGTGGTTCGGCGAAGCGATTTCGATGCATCGCTCTGGATGCTGTGGGAACGTTGATTTATGCCGAGCCATCGGTTGCCGCGGCGTACGCGCTGTATGGCCAGCGGTTTGGTTCGCGACTGTCCGCCGAAGAAGTTCGGCGACGATTTGCGGAGGCTTTCCGCCGCGCGGACGAATTGGCGATCGAACAATTCGGTGAGCGGGGCCGGACCAACGAAGAGTTTGAACGGGACTTCTGGCAGCAGGTCGTGCGGGACGTCTTGCCGGATGTGTCCGAACCCTCGGCGTGCTTCGACTCCTTGTTCGAGCACTTCGGGAGGCCGGAATCGTGGCGGTGTTTTGACGACGTCGCCGTGACGTTAAAGGAACTCGACCAGCGTGGCTATCGAGTGCTGATCGCATCGAATTTCGACGCTCGGCTGCATCGCGTCTGCGACGGACTGACCGAATTGCGAGACATCCGGTGCCGTGTGATCTCGTCGCTGGTCGGATATCGCAAGACGCATCGCGGATTTTATTCGGCCGTTGTTGAAGCTGCGGAATGCGATCCCAACAAGGTGTTGATGGTCGGTGACGATCTGGTGAACGATGTCGAATCGGCACGAGCGGCCGGCATTGCAGCGGTCCATTTGCAGCGAGATGCGGACCACTCGCAGTTGCGGCAACTCAGCGACCTGCTGGAGATGCTGCCATGAAGCGTCCGTGGGTGGCGATCCAGCGAAATCCGATTTCCGGGACGGGAGCTCGGCGTGGCGTCTTGCTGGAATTGATCCGCGAGTTAAAGCGGCGCAACATTCGGCCGCGGCTGTTCGCGAGCCGCGAACGCTTGCAGGCGAAAATCGCCGATGCCGCGGCGCGAGAGCAACTCAGGTGCGTGGTCGCGGCCGGCGGCGACGGGACAATTGGTGACGTGGTGAATCGGTATCCGGGATTGCCGCTGGCGACGTTGCCGCTGGGGACCGAGAATCTGTTGGCGAAGTATCTCGGGATTCAGCCCTCGGGAGCACAAGTCGCCGAATTGATTGCCGGCGGCTCGTGTCGCCGACTCGATCTGGGACAACTCAACGGACGGCGGTTCACCTTGATGGCGAGTTGCGGTTTCGATGCGGACGTCTTGCAACGGGCGCACGCGAGTCGCCGCGGCCACATCCGCAAATGGCACTACGTGGCGCCGATTTGGCACTCGATCGGCAAGTACAATCACCCGCCCGTGCGAGTCTTCGTGAACGATGAGCCGCATCCGCGTCTGGCTCGATTGCTGATTGCTGTCAACGTACCGAAGTACGCCTACGGGATTCCGTTTGCCCCGCAAGCGACTGCCGATGATGGCCAGTTGGACTTGTGCCTTTTTGAACAAGGCTCGACATTTCAAATGGTGCGGTACTTGGGGCAAGTGATCGCCGGACGGCATCAGAAGCTGTCCGACGTCACATGCTTGAAGGCGTCGCGAGTGCGAGTCGAAGCCGACGAATTTGTTCCGTGGCAGATGGACGGTGATCCGGCAGGACTCACTCCCGTGACCTTGGAAGTGCTGCCGGCAGCGTTGGAGATCTTCGCGCCGGAACGATGATTCGCAACGAGGTGATAATGCCAGACAACCCGATCAGAATTGGCAATCTGCAATGCGGCCCGGGGCATCCGCTGCTGTTTATTGCTGGGCCATGCGTCATCGAGAGCGAACCATTGGTGCTCGACATCGCCAAGCAATTGGCCGAATGGGCAGATGCGAATGCTTGGCAACTGGTTTTCAAATCGAGTTTCGACAAAGCCAATCGGACGAGTTATCACAGTTTTCGGGGACCCGGCCTGGAACGGGGGCTTGATATTCTCGCGAAGGTGCGCGAGGTGACTGGACTGCCGGTGACGGCCGACATTCACGAACCTCAGCAAGCCGATCCGGCCGCGCAGGTCTGTCAGATCCTGCAAGTACCGGCGTTTCTCGCGCGGCAGACGGATCTCGTTCATGCAATTGCGACCGCGTGTGCCGCAAATGGCGGTGTGGTCAACGTCAAAAAGCCGCAGTTTGTGGCGGCCGAAGACACGACCCACATCGTCAAGAAGTGCGAAGAGGCCGGATGTCCGCGGGTTCTGTTGACCGAGCGCGGGACGACATTTGGCTATGGCCGGTTGGTCAACGACTTTCGGTGCATTCCGATCATGCAGCGCAGCGGTGTTCCGGTCTGTTACGACGCGACGCACAGCGTGCAGACCCCAGGAGGCAGCACAACTGGCGGCCAGCGGGAAATGATTCCCCCCCTCTCGCGTGCCGCCGTCGCAGCCGGCTGCGACGCCGTATTTTTAGAAACTCATCCCGATCCTGATCGAGCACTCAGCGATGGTCCCAACATGCTGCGTCTTTCCGACGTACCACGGTTGCTTTATCAACTAAGTCGGCTGCGGTCGCTATTCCTAGAAATGACCGCCGTGGGCGAGTAAACGTCTGCGATTCTACCGTTCTTTGACCGAAGGTTGACTTCATGCGAGATGCCGTTCGAGTTAGTTTCTGCAGCCTGTTCCGAGGGAATTCGCGAGGTGCGATGCTCAGCGTGGTTCTCATTTTGTCCGGCTGCACGCCGCAGGCGACGACCAATCAGCCCGACAAGCCGCAGAGTGAGCAAGCAGATCAGCAAGCGGAGTCACGCACTCTCCGGAACTTGCAAAATGCCATGGAGAGTCTGCGGCCGGAGAAACTCGGCATTGCATCTGGTCCCGAACAGGCGATCGCCGTGCTCAATGAGTGGGCGAAGAGCGCGAAAGCCGAAGCCGACAAACGGGGTGAAGGATGGGAGCCACATCGTCCGCATGGCCTCCTGAAATCGTTGTCAAAAGAATGGATTGAACAGGTCTCGCTGGAGCAATTTGTCGGACGGGACGCGTCTTACCTGCGAGATTGTTTGTGGGCCAGCAAGGCGACGAGATTCGCTGCCGGCGAAGCGGAGAAAGACCTCGATGTCGTCGTGAATCTGTTTGATTATGTCGTTCGCAACATCGCGCTGATTCCGGCGCGCAGCCGTCAAGTTCCGATGGGCCCGTTTGACATCATGGTCTTCGGACGGGGCACTGCGGCAGATCGAGCTTGGGCGTTCGCGGAGTTATTGCGACAACGCAACGTAGACTCGGTGATTCTCTCACCACGCCGCCCAGCTGGTGAGGCAGCGAGCGATGACCACATCTTGGTGGGTGTGTTGTTCGAGAAGGACATTCTGCTGTTCGACCCGACGCTGGGGCTGCCGTTGACCGTCGACACCGCCGATCCGAAATCCGTGCTGCCTCGTTTGCCGATGTCGTTGCGGCAAGCACAACGTGATCCGAAATTATTGGCTGCAATCACCCAAGACAGCGGTGAATCGTTCACTCTGACGTCGGCGATGCTGGAAGCTCCGCAGGTTGAGCTGATTTGTCATTCGGAACAACTGTCGATTCGTATGAAGCGGCTGCAGCAGGAGCTCACCGGCGAGAATTCGTTGCTCGTGTCTGACTCGTTGGAAGATTTGGAGGATCAACCAGGCTTGTGGTCGCGAGTCGCCAAGCATCCGGCGGCCGCCTGGTCGGAGGACGATGTCGCGATTTGGCAGTATCCGGAAACCATGCGCGAGGCGGCGTCGCAAATGACTCCTGAACAGCAAAAAGAACTTCTCAAGCTGTCACAATCGCTGGCCGCTCCAGTTCGCGTGCAACGGTTTCTGGCCAAACAGGATGGCCGTAATTTCGATTTGGAGTTCGCCAAGCCAGAACGGATGATGATGAAAAGGCGAATGGAACATGTCATCGGTCGCTGGTCCGACGTCATTCCCGGTTATTTGGCGGCGCAATTGTACGATGTGGATCCTCCCACCGCGAAAAAGTTGCAGATGGTGGCTCCGGACGGGAAAACTAACGACGACGTCTCAGTTGTCGGCGCGACGGAAACACGATCGTTGCGATTGCTATTGATGCAACCGGAATACGCTCACATTCGCAAGCTACATCTGCAGGCGGGGGATGATGCCTGCTTTTGGTTAGCCCTGTGTCAATTTGAACAAAACCGAATGCAATCCGTGGTGGATCAATGCGTCATCTACGCCAACCAACATTCCAGTGGCGGCTGGGTGGCTAGCAATCAATCTTTGATGGCCATGGCTCTGGCAAAGCTGAAAAAACTCAAACCGGCCATCCGTGCTCTGAAAGACATTGACGAAGACGACCCAGCGTCCGGCGGGCACCGTATGCTGATGGCTCGTTGGCAGCGACTGCTCGAAGCGGCGGAATAGCAACGCAACATCAGACATCGCAGAGCTTGACCGCTTCGGTCAGGCCGACGAGCGGGTCACGGGTCGGAATGAATTCCTGGCCGACGTAGCCCTTGTAGCCGATCTCCAGCAGCTTGCGCATGATCGGCGGATAGTTGATCTCTTGCTTGTCGTCGAGTTCTGCCCGGCCCGGATTGCCCGCCGTGTGGATGTGGCCGATAACATCTTTGCATTCCTCAATGCGGCGGATCACGTCGCCGTCCATGATCTGGACGTGGTAGATGTCAAACAGAATCTTCGCACGCGGCGAACCGACTCGGCGAGCGATGTTGGCGACGTAGTCGATGTGGTCCCCTTGATAACCCGGGTGACCTTTCATCGGGTGGCTGTCGTCGCGCGTGTTGAGGTGCTCGACGCAGATGTTGACGTTCTTCTTGTCGGCGTAGGCACAGAGTTCCTTTAACGCCTTGACGCAGTTGTTGGCTCCCTCTTCGAGCGAGATCTCACCGCTCTTGGGGTCTTCCGCCTTCTTCCACTTGTAGCCCGTGAAAGCGATCACGTTGCCGTAGCCGTATTCGGCACAGCCATCGATCGCCTCTTTCGTGCGAGCGATCACTTCGGCGTGATAGTCTGGGTTGTTCAACCCGCGCATGAACGGAGCTCCGGGCATACGATTGCCGGCGATCGCGCAGGTCAGGCCATGCTTTTTGATGACCGGAAAATCTTTGTGGTCACCCAGCTCAATTGACACGCAACCCAGCTGCTTGGCGACTTGGCACTGCTTCTCGATGTCCCACTTGTCACCGGAGACGTTGAAGCACCAGAAAACGATCGATTGTTTGATGTTCCCTTTGGTCACGGCGGTTTTCGCTTTCTCTGCACTGCTGGCGGATTGAGTCCTGGGATGCAGGGCCGAAGCGGCTCCGGCCACAAGGGCGGTGTACAGAACATTTCGGCGGCTGTAATGGGCTCCGAACGTGGGATGGCTGGACATGACGATTGGCTCCTAAAGGAAAGGGGAGTCCGGCCGCCCATTTCAATTGTGACCCAGGCAACCTGACCCGCATCGCAACCATGAGGAGCATGACTTCGCGAGGCCGCGCCGGCAAGCGGGCGAAAGCCTCGAACCTGCCTGCAAATTAGTCATCGGGAGATGTGGAGACCGGCAGCTGGTTGCAAGAAATTGGGCCTCGCCAAAGTTTTTTGAATCTGGGAATTCGACATTTTCTCGTTGAAAACCACCGGTCTGCCGCCGGCTTGGGGGCGAAGAAGCGTGGGGTCAGCCACTTCGGCACGGTGCTTGCAAAACTGGGTCAGAGACTTGCTGTGCGAATGCGCGGCGGCTGTTGGTTTCGACGTGGCCGACCCGGTTCGAGGGAGTGCGAGGGTTGGTGAAGACCTTGGGCGAATGAGTCGGTGCCAAGGTCATGTTGGGTGGCGTCTGCCACCGAACGCCGCGGTCGAACTTGGTCAAATCAGTAGAAACTGGCTCAACCGAATCGCTCTGGAAGCGATAAGGGCACGAACCGCGCGTCGCAGGTTCGCGAGCCTCCGTTATGCCTCGTTGACGTTAGGAGCGAACCAAAATGATGAGACGATGGTTGACATTTCTGTCGATCGGTTTGTTGTTGTCGCTGATGGCCGGCGTAAGCCTGGCACAAGAAGAGGCCAAGCCGGCCGAGACTCCGGCGGCGGCAGCTCCGGCGGCGGCAGCTCCGGCTGAAGCGGCTCCGGCCGCAGCGCCCGGCCCCACGGTGGAGGAGCGTTTGAATACGCTCGACGTGACGATGGATACGATTTGGGTGCTCGTCACCGCCATGCTCGTGTTCTTCATGAATCTGGGATTCGCTTGCGTCGAATCGGGAATGTGTCGCGCCAAGAACTGCACGAACATCCTCTCGAAAAACTTCATCGTGTTCGCGGTGACGTCGGTGTTCTTCTGGTTGTTGGGCTGGGGACTGATGTTCGGCGACGGCAACCCTGTCGTGGGGACTCAAGGCTTGCTGATGGTGGGCGGCGAAGACAACAGCCCGGCGCTGTGGACTGCCGATGCGGCTACGAACCAATACAAGGGTGTCTACAGCTCGATTGGTTGGACGACGGTTCCGCTGTGGGCCAAGTTCTTCTTCCAATTGGTGTTCGCTGGAACGGCCGCGACGATTGTGTCCGGTGCGGTGGCGGAGCGAATCAAGTATCTCTCGTTCATAGTCTTCAGCGCGTTGATGGCGGTCGCGATCTACCCGGTCATTGGACACTGGGTCTGGGGCGGAGGCTGGTTGCAGGCCA
Organism: Planctomycetota bacterium; assembly: GCA_016872645.1. Classification (GTDB taxonomy): domain Bacteria; phylum Planctomycetota; class Planctomycetia; order Planctomycetales; family Planctomycetaceae; genus SXKJ01. The sequence goes on from VGZH01000045.1 coordinate 38,379, forward strand.
AGGGCTTCTATGACTTTGCAGGCTCAACGCAGGTGCATTCGATCGGTGGTTGGGCGGCTTTGATGGGTGTCATCATCCTCGGCCCGCGCATCGGCAAGTACTCTGCGGACGGCAAGGTTAACGCGATCCCCGGTCACAACTTGACCGCGGCCACGATTGGTTGCTTGATCCTGTGGCTGGGCTGGTTCGGATTCAATCCGGGCAGCACGATGAATGCCGATGCTAATTTCATCGCGCATGTCTGCAATACGACAAACATCGCGGCGGCAGTTGCCACCCTGACAGCGACGGCGACATGCTGGGTCAAGCTCGGCAAACCGGACTTGGGCATGACCCTCAACGGTTGCTTGGCGGGTCTAGTGGCGATCACCGCTCCGTGCTCGGTCGTCACCGTGACTTCTGCCGCGATCATCGGCGCCATAGCCGGTGTCATCGTCGTGCTGGCGGTTATCACGTTCGATAAGTTCAAGATCGACGATCCGGTCGGCGCCACTTCGGTGCACCTGGTGAATGGAGTATTCGGCACGTTGTGCGTGGGACTCTTCGCCGATGCCGGCAAACTGAAAGACTTCGCGATTGGCGAGGCGGTCTGCATGCCGGGCCTGTTGACCGGCGGCGGTGCCGACCAGTTGATTCGCCAGTTGACCGGTATCGTGTCAGTGGCAGTTTACGTCGTCGTCGTCAGTGGTATCTGCTGGGTCGTGCTCAAATCGACCATTGGCATCCGTGTTTCGGCAGAGGAAGAAATCGAAGGCTTGGATATTGGCGAGCACGGCAACAACGCCTACCACGGCTTTGTGCTGGAGAAGACCTAACCACACGTTCGCAATTCTCTGCCACGGCGGCGGCAAGTGGCCGTCGCCGTGAATTTCCTCCAACCTGCACAAGGACTATTTCATGAAAAAAATCGAAGCCATCATCCGGCATTTTAAATTGGAAGACGTGAAAGAAGCTCTGACCAAAATCCAGGTGCTCGGCATGACCGTGACCGAATGCAAGGGGTTTGGCCGCCAGAAAGGGCACAAGGAGCAGTACCGCGGTGCTGAATACACCGTGGACTTCCTCCCGAAGACCAAGCTGGAGGTCGTCGTCACGGACGGTCAAGCTCAGGCCGCGATCGACGCGATCGTCGCCGGAGCTCGCACCGGCAAGATCGGTGACGGCAAGATCTTCGTCTCCAATCTGGAGAACGTCGTCCGCATCCGAACCGGTGAATCCGGCGAAGGCGCGGTCTGACTTCTGAGTTTTCAGCAACATCAACGAACAGCCCGGCTGCCTTCGAGTGTCCGGGCTGTTCGTGTTTGGAAGTTGGCGTTCACGATCGCGCTTTCTGCGCTCGAGTTGGAAAAACCATCCGCACTGCTCGCCAAGCCACGTCGTCATGCAGCAGCACGAGTACGATCAGCAGCGTCACTCCGCCAGCCGCCGCTCCCCACAGCGAGGGGCATGGCAGCGAGGTCCGTAACAGCAGCCAACCGACACCCGCCGCCGCGGCCGAACCAATTACCGCTCGGATCAATGTGCCGAGTACTCCGTGAAAAATCCCCAACCCCAGCCGCAAGGCGATCAATCCCAGCATGACAATCACATTGAGCAGGTAATACGCCGACGTCGCTGCCGCCAAGCCCAGGACACCGTGGGGCTGCACCCAATGAAACTTTAACGCCGCACCGATGCTGAATCCCAACAAGCCAACAATCACTGGCGTTCGAGTATTCTGCCACGAATAAAACACCTTTGCGGAGATCTCGCCCAAGCTGCCGCCGACGATTAAGCCACACAGCATCGCCAACGTGGATGACACCACGCGAGTGTCTTCCGCCGAGAACCGACCACGCTGCAATAAGTCGCGAATCAAAGGATTGGCGAACCACACCAGCACGACGACCACCGGAACCAGCAGTAGTGTCAGAAATCGCAACGCGGCGGCGATCTCGGCCCGCAGCTTGTCGTCGTCTCGTTCAGCCGCGTGACGCGCAAGGGCCGGAAAAGCCACGACCGCCAAGCCACTCGCGCTGAGCGTCAGCACCGCCGCCGCCAAACGCGAAGCGTAACCGAGTTGCGAGATGCTGCCCGGTAACGGTGACGTTAGATATCGATCCAGAAGTGGATCGAGTTGGTTGCAGGCCAAACCAATCAGCAGTGGCAACATCAACATCAAGCAGCGTTTCACGGCTGTCTGTGACTCTTTCGTTACGGGCCAGCCGCGCGAGAAGATTTGAACCCAAGGCATCTGCATCGCGAATGTGACCAACGCGCCGATGCTGACCGCCTGCGCGATCTTGTCCATGCCGCCACTCGCCCCACCGCGCCAAGCCAGCGCGACCGTGAAAGAATTGCCGATCAGTGCTGCGAAGCCCGTCATGGCAAATCGTCCGTGACAGTGATTCCACGCGCGAGCCAATCCGGACAAACTGTTCCAGACCATGAGGCTCGACAGCGTTTCAAACAATTCGGCTGTGCGTCTGATTTGTTCGTCGTCGAAACCGGGATGCAGCGTTCGCATGCACGGCTCAGCAAGGTGCTTCGCGACCTGCCACAACAACAGCGTGAACAACGACAGCCAACACACAAGCTGCACTGCCATCGACCACGCGACCGTCTCGCCGACACGTTCACGAGTCTCGACGTAGATCGGCACAAATGCGGAAGCCAATGATCCGGCCAGCAACCCACTGACGACCAGCGGCAATGTCGAAGCGGCAACGAAGGCGTCCATGTCGGTCTCTGTCCCGAACCATTTCGCCAGCAGCAATTGCAGAACGAATTGCAGTCCAATTTGCCCCAGCGTCAGCAACGTCAGGACGGAGACAGACCGAAGCGATGTGGTGGCTTGAGGCATGAAAACCATCGTGAACAAATGGCGGCCGAATGTTGAGAGGCGGGAGTTTAGTGGTTGCCCGGTGAGGCCGTCAGGCCGAGTCCAGACTTGGCAACAAACGGCTGTCCTGACCGTAAATCCTCGGTTAAACTTGTGCTGTGTACCCTCCCGACTTCCACGCGTGAGCCTGATGTCCGCCAAGCCCACCAAACAACTGATCCCGATCACCTGTGCCCAATGTGGTGCCACGTTCAAGGTCGACGCACGGCACACTGGCAAGCAAGGACGTTGCCCCGTTGAAAAATGCCAAGCGGCCTACACAGTGCCAGCCGCAACTGGCTTTGAACGGGCAGTTGAGCGCAACTACGCAGCGGTTTTCAAAAGGCCGGCCGTTAAGGCGCAATCCGCATTCCCGTCGCGAGCTCACAGAGCGAAACGTCCCGTCCGGTCGGTTGCTCAACGATTGTGGCCACTCTGGAGCGCCTGCGGCCTCGGAGCCATCTTCCTCGTCGGCGTCGTGATGTGGGGCACGGGAGCTGTCGAACCTCAGCGTGTTGAAGCCGCAAAGCCGGACACGTTTCAAGCGCAGATCGCTCCGTTCCTCAAGAAGCACTGCCTGGCATGTCACGGAGCCGAATCCGCCGAAGGGGGCATCGCGCTGCACACATTCGATTCCGAGAAGTCCGTTCAGAAGGCTCGCAAGGTTTGGGAAAAAGTGCTCCCGATGTTGCAGATCGAAGCGATGCCGCCCGTCGAAGAGGGTCGCGAGCGGCCGATGCACGACGAGTATCTCGCGGTTGCATCGTGGCTGGAGAACGCGCTGTTCAACATCGACTGCAAGCTCGACCGGGATCCAGGGCGAGTCACCGTCCGGCGTTTGAATCGCGTTGAGTACAACAACACCGTGCGCGACCTGCTCGGCGTGGATTTCGAGCCGGCAAAGGATTTTCCGTCCGATGATGTCGGTAACGGATTCGACAACATCGGCGATGTTTTGTCCGTCTCGCCGCTGCTCATGGAGAAATACCTCGATGCCGCCGAGAAAATCAGCGAGAAAGTCATCGATGCCTCCAACCCGGCGAAGTCCCGCCAAGCCCGCTACGCCGGCAAGCATCTCAAATCGGGGGGAGCCGCCGAAGATCAGGGTGAGTTTTACGGAATCAACTCCGTCGGCCACGTCGTCGCCGAGCACAAATTCCCGCGAGACGGCGAGTATCTGCTGCGAGCCAAGGCGGCCGCCGACCAAGCAGGTCGCGAACTGGCAAAAATGGAATTTGCCATCGACGGCAAGCCCGTTCACACCTTTGAGGTCAAAGGCCGCCGCGAATCGGAGGAGTACGAATTCAAACTCCAGCTTTCCAAAGGGGACCACAAATTTCGAGCTGCGTTCACGAACGACTTTTACGACCCGAAGGCCACCAAGGGGGGCAAAGACCGCAATCTCTACATCGGCTGGCTGGAAGTCGCTGGCCCGCTCGACGTCCGCGACGATGATTTGCCGGAGTCGCATCGCAAGCTGATCGTCGCGACACCCACCGCCATGCGACCGCTCGCCGACGCCGTTCGCGAAAACCTGCGACCGTTCCTGCGGCGAGCATTCCGCCGGACCGTCACCGACGACGAGATCAACCGTTTCGTCCCACTCGTCGAGAATGCCGTCTCGCAAGGAGAAACCTTCGAACGCGGAATGCAGTTTGCGCTGCAAGGGGTGCTCTGTTCACCGAACTTCTTGTTCCGCGTCGAAATGGACGCGAACCCAAACGATCCGAAAGTTCGGCACGAGGTGACGCAATTCGAGTTGGCGACCCGTCTGTCGTACTTCTTGTGGAGTTCGATGCCCGATGACGAACTGCTCGCTCTGGCCGCAAAGAATGACCTCCGCAAACCTGACGTGATTCAGCAGCAAGTCAAACGAATGCTCGCGGATGCTCGATCCGAGTCGCTGGTCGAAAACTTCGCGATGCAATGGCTCAACCTCCGCAGCCTTGATGAGCTGACCCCGGATGTCACGAAGTTCCCGGATTACTCGCCACAACTTCGCGACGACATGCTTCGCGAGACATCAAAGTTCTTCGGGCACGTTCTGCGTGAAGACCTCAGCACGCTGGAACTGCTCGACGGCAAATTCACGTTCGTCAATGAGCGGCTGGCGAAGCATTATGGCATCGCCGGCATCAACGGTGACGAGTTCCGCAAAGTGCCGCTCGACGCCGCACGCGGCCGAGCGGGATTGCTCACGCAGGCGAGCGTCCTCACCGTCACTTCGAATCCCAGCCGAACTTCGCCGGTGAAGCGGGGCAAGTGGATCATGGAGAACATTCTCGGTACCGCACCGCCACCTGCGCCGCCGAATGTCCCCAGCCTCGAAGAGACGCAGAAGGCCAAGCCCGAAGCGTCGTTGCGCGAGCAACTGAAACTGCACCGCGAGAACGCGATCTGCAATTCGTGTCACCGCCAGATGGACGACCTGGGCTTCGGCTTTGAACACTTTGACCCGATCGGCCACTGGCGTGATCGTGACGGTCAGCACGACATTGACGCTTCGGGGGTCCTCCCCAGCGGCGAAAAGTTCAACGGTTCGACGGAGTTGATCGCGATTCTGAAGGGCCGTAGCAAACAATTCAGCCGCTGCCTCGCCGAAAAACTGATGACCTACGCAATTGGCCGAGGACTCGAATACTACGACCGCTGCGCAGTCGATAAACTCTTGGACGCCCACGCCAGGGATGGCTACCGGTTCTCAGCGCTCATCACGCAAATCGTGCTCAGTGAACCCTTCCAAATGCGCCGCGGCGAAGGCAAGGCGGAATAGCAAAAGGGAATTGTCATGACTCAACGCTTTAACCACATCACCGCAACCCAGCGAGCGACCATCCGGACGTTCTCCGCCACCGGTTCACTGTCTCGCCGGACGTTACTCAAAGGCCTTGGGGCTGCCGTCGCTTTGCCCGTGTTGGATTCGATGTTGGCGACGCATTCGTTGGGCGTTGCGGCAGAGAAGGCCGCGGCAGCCGGCAAAGACATTCCCATCCGATTGGCGTTTGTGTCGCAGCCAAATGGAGTGATTCCGTCGGCGTGGTTTCCGAAGACGCCCGGGGCAGACTTCGAGTTGGTTGAATCACTCGAAGCGTTGGCTCCGTTGAAGAGTGATCTGATCGTGATCAGCGGGTTGGCTCAGGACAACGGACGAGCGAAAGGGGATGGGCCGGGAGATCACGCTCGGTCGGCGGCGAGCTTGCTGACCGGGGCACATCCGAGGAAGACGGCGGGGGCGAACATCAAGGTGGGCATGTCGGCCGATCAGTGGGTGGCGTCGAAGATCGGGCATCTGACGCGGATTCCGTCGCTGGAGGTCGGCATCGAGCCGGGACGCTCGTCGGGGAATTGCGATTCGGGATATAGCTGCGCGTACTCGAACACAATCTCGTGGAAGTCAGAATCGACGCCGATGGCCAAGGAGATCAACCCGCGTTTGGTCTTTGAGCGACTGTTCGGCGGCGAGGAAAACAATCCCGAAGCTCGAGCCAAACGGGCGGCGTATCGCAAAAGCGTGCTCGATGTCGTCGCGGGAGACGCGGCCAAGCTGAAGGAAAAGCTGGGGCAGACTGATCGGCAGAAGCTCGACGAATATTTCACCAGCGTCCGCGAGATTGAAACTCGGATCGAGCAAGCCGAGACGCAGGCGAAGAACAATCGTCCGGACTTCGAGATTCCGAAGGGGATCCCCAAGGACGGCCGTGAGCATTTGCGGCTGATGTACGACCTGATGACGGTGGCGTTTCGCACGGATAGCACGCGGGTCATCACCTGCATGACCGCGAACGAGGGAAGCAACAAGACCTACCCGCTGGTCGGCGTCAATGAAGGGCATCACGAGTTGTCGCACCACCGCAACGAAGCCGACAAAATCGAGAAGCTCAAGAAGATCGACAAGTTTCAGATGGAGCAGTTCGCGTACTTCCTGCAACAACTCAAGTCGGTAAAGGAAGGAGAAGGGACGCTACTCGATCATTGCCTCGTAATGTTTGGCAACGGTCTCGGCGACGGCAACGCGCACTCGCACCACAACCTGCCGATCATCCTCGCGGGCCGTGGCAGCGGTTCGGTGAAGCCGGGACGTTATCTGAAACTCGAAAACGAAACGCCGCTCAACGATTTGTTCCTGTCACTCTTCGATCGCATGGGCGCGCCAACCGATTCCTTCGGCGACAGCAAGGGCCGATTCAAAGAGATCGATGTCTAAGCCAGCCACTTCGCAGCGTCTTTGGCGAAGTACGTCAGAATCATGTCCGCGCCGGCGCGTTTGATCGACGTGAGGATTTCCAGCGCGATGCGTTGCTCGTCGATCCAGCCGTTTGCGGCCGCGGCTTTGACCATCGAGAACTCGCCGCTGACGTTGTACGCGGCCAGCGGAATCTCCGGGTGAGCGAGCTTCACTCGGCGGATCACGTCGAGGTAACTCAGCGCCGGCTTGACCATCAGCATGTCGGCTCCTTCGGCGACGTCGAGCGCGACTTCACGCAAAGCTTCGGCCGCGTTCGCCGGGTCCATTTGGTAGCTGCGCCGGTCACCGAATTGCGGAACACTCTCGGCCGCATCGCGGAACGGGCCGTAGAATGCCGAGGCGTACTTGGCCGCGTAGCTCATGATCGGGATGTTCTCGAAGCCGGCGGTGTCCAGGCCGCTCCGCAAGGCAGCGATCATGCCATCCATCATGCCGCTGGGAGCGATCAAGTCGGCTCCCGCCTGACAATGTGCAACCGCCTCTTTGACGAGGATCCTCAAAGTCGCGTCGTTGTCGACATCGGTGTGCCCATGCTTGTCGTTGACGATGCCACAGTGTCCGTGATCGGTGAACTCGCAGAAGCAGACGTCGGTCATCACAAGCACGTCTGACCGAGCGGCCTTGATGGCTCTCACCGCTTGCTGAATCACTCCGTTCGGATCGTAAGCGTCGCTGCCAACTGCGTCTTTGTGCTCCGGGATGCCGAACAGGATCACCGCCGGAATTCCCAGTGACGCGATCTCATCGATTTCGCGCGGGAGATGATCAAGCGTCATCTGATCGTGGCCCGGCATCGAATTGATCGGGATCCGCTGATTCTGTCCGTGTCGTACGAACAGTGGCAGGATGAAGTCGCGCGGATTGAGTTCGGTCTCACGCACAAGATCACGCAGTCGCGGATTGGATCGCAGACGTCGCAGACGGAGAGACGGAAAGCCAGCGGAGGTCGGGTGCATCATTGCAGTCACTTCTTGAATTGCTCGGCGAAGAGTTTCGTCATCCGCTTCCACGAATCTTCGTCGGCTTGCTTGTCGTACTTCATGCCAGGGAGGTTGCGTGCATCAGCACCAGGCACGGTAAAGCTGTGAACAACTCCAGGATAAGCGATAAGCTCGTATTTCGTTCCCGCCTTGTCAAGCGGTTCGCGAAACGCCTTGATCGCCATTTCGGGAATGAATGTGTCCGCTCCGCCGTGGCAGACCAGCACGCGTGCCTTCAACGACTTGGCTTCGT
>VGZH01000046.1 GCA_016872645.1 Planctomycetota bacterium
CCGCAAAGGAGAGCGGGTGACGTTGAAAGTGACGTTAGGGCAGTCGAAGTAGATGTGGTCTTCACGACTCTTCTGACGCTTGTTTCTGACCTACGCCGTGTTGACCGTCGTAGCGGCGGCATTCTTCATCGTGTTGTTTCAGAGTCGCCAGCGCGAGGCGATTGAGTCCGAAGTGCGGCAGCGATTACAGGACGAGGCCGCCGTCCTGGGAGTGTTCACCGAAGCGGCTTGGCAATCGTCCGACACGCCCGTGGAAGAACTGCGAGCAACGTGGCAGCCAAAATTGCAACCACTGGGCCGTGAGGTCGGGCCCCGGTTGACCTTGGTGCGTGCAGGTGGGACGGTGCTGTCGGACTCATGATCGGATGCGCGACAGATGGAGAATCATCGCGAGCGTCCGGAGATTGAGCAGGCGGCGGAACACGGAGTTGGTTTCGTGGCGCGGCCGAGTCTGTCTGTCGGTGAGCCTTATGGATACTGCGCGGTGCGAGTCGACTCCCGCGAAAAACTGCGCGGGTTTGTGCTCGTCGCTCTGCCGTGGACTCCGTTCGAAGCACGCCTGAAGGCGGCCTCGCGGTTGGTTGCGGGAACGGCCGTGGTGGTCACGCTGGCGGCACTGCTGGCGAGCTACCTGCTGGGACGGCGCCTGGTCGGGCCGCTGGAACGATTGACTCTGGCAGCACAGTCAATCGCCGCCGGAGATTTCGGGCAGGAAGTCGTGGTTCGCAATCATGACGAGATTGGAACACTGGCTCACGCGTTCAACACGATGGGTCGTGAGTTGGCGCAGCGGGTTGAGCAGCTTCAAGCCAGTCGGCGACAATCCGAAGAGAACAGCGAACTAATGGAAACGGTGCTCGGCTCGATGGTGGAAGGGGTCGTTGTGATCCACTCTGGGAAACGCATCCTCTACGCGAATGCGGCGGCCGGGCCGTTGCTCGACTTGCCGACGGCTCAAGCCACGGGACGGTCAATCTTCGAGGCCGCTCGAAATCCGCGCGTGCAAAAAGTTGTCGAGGAAGTGCTGGTCGGACGTGTTCCGGAACGTGTCGAATACGAAGTGCCGCGCACGAACGCCATCGTCGCGTGAATTGCCTCGCTCTTGCCGAGCAATCCACCGCCGGGCGCCGTATTGGTCTTGCACGACGTGACTGAGTTGCGACGACTTGAGAATCTGCGGCGCGAATTTGTCTCGAACGTCTCCCACGAGTTGAAGACTCCGTTGACGACGATCCAGGCCTACACGGAGACGTTGCTCGACGGTGCAATCAACGACCCTGAAAACAACCGGAAGTTTCTCGAGCGAATCGACGAACAGGCCGAACGTCTGCACAAACTGATCCTCGATTTGCTGAGCCTCGCACGCATCGAAGCCGCTGAGGACGCCTACGAATTGTTGCCAGTCCCAGTCGCGAACACTGTGCAAGTTTGCGTGGATGAGTACTTGCCGGTTGCCGAGTCCAAAGGAGTCGAGTTGCAGGTGCAGCCGCCGTCTGAAGCCCTCGTCGTCTGGGCCGACGACGAGGGCTTGCTGACGGTGCTCAATAATCTGTTGGACAACGCGATCAAGTACACTCCATCAGGCGGCAGTGTGTCGATTCGCTGGCATGTCGAGGGCCGCCGCACGGTGCTCGAGGTCGAAGACACCGGTATTGGTATTCCGAAGCAACATCAATCTCGTGTCTTCGAGCGGTTCTTTCGTGTGGACAAAGCTCGTTCGCGTGAACTGGGCGGGACCGGCCTGGGATTGGCGATTGTGAAACATTGGGTGCAGGTCTTCGGCGGCACCGTGGAAGTCGCCAGTGAACTCGGACGCGGCAGTCTCTTTACAATTCGACTGCCGACAGTGAGCAAGTCATCGGCGTGACCGGGTTGCGAGTCGGTCCGTCGTCCGAGTAGATTGCGGCCCGTAAAGATTGTGGGGAAACTTTGAACGTTCTGTACAAATGTGTTTTGTAATTCGCCATTTGCCCTCGTTGCATGCTCAAGGAGCACCATGCGATTCTCTTTGATTCCGCGGGAACAGAAATTCTTCGACCAGTTCGACGCAGCGGCCACGCTTATCGTCACTGCGGCACAGACGTTTGCGGAACTCGTCGACCAATTCGATCACCGCGAACGGCGCATGAATGAGCTGCGCGAACTGGAGCACAAGTGCGACATCGCCGTCGAGGGGATCTTGACGTCGCTTGGCCGTACGTTCATCACGCCATTCGATCGCGAAGATATTCACACGCTGGCGACAAGCCTCGATGATGTGCTCGATAACTTGGAAGAGGCCGCGTTCCGGCTGACCGCGTTTGGCATCGAAAAGCCGACGCCCGAAGCGGTCAAGATGGCGCTGATCATCCAAGAGTCATGCAACCATGTGCAGAAAGCCGTGAGCATGCTCCGCAAGAACAAGCACATCAGCTCCGAGAAGATGGCCATTGAATTGCGTGAGATCAGCCGATTGGAAAACATGGCCGATGAGGTGTTCCGCAACGTCGAGGCCGATCTGTTCGCTGACCCTCCGGAAATCATGACGTTTATCAAACAGAGAGAAGTGTATGCGTGGTTGGAAAACACCGTCGATGCCTGTCGCGACGTGGCGCATGTGATCAACGAGATTGTCGTGAAGGCAAGTTGAGCGTTTCAACCGCACCTTGCCAAAATGGAGCGACTCTGAATGGAAGCGATCGATCAGGTCTTTGGAGAATTCGCGCGCGATATGGGGCAGATTGTGCAGCATCCCTATGTGCTGCTCATTCTGGTTGTGGCCCTGGCGTTCGATTTCATCAACGGATTTCATGATGCAGCGAACTCAATTGCGACGGTGGTCGGCACGCGCGTGCTGCGGCCTCTGCCTGCGGTGATCTGGGCCGCGTGGTGGAACTTTGCCGCTGCCTGGGTGTTTGGCGTCGCGATCGCCAACACCGTCGGAAAGATGGTCCACAAGGAGTTTGTCACGCCCGACGTGATCTTCGCCGGATTGATCGGGGCCATCGTGTGGGACTTGATCACGTGGTATGTCGGCTTGCCCACCAGTTCCTCGCACGCCTTGCTGGGTGGATTCGGTGGAGCGGCGATGGCTCACGCCTGGAAGTTCTCCGGCGTGCTGCAATGGGAACGCTTCCTCAAGACGGTGCAGTACATCGTGATCTCGCCGTTCGTGGGACTCGTTCTGGCTTTAGTCTTGATCATTGGATTGTTGTGGACTTTTCGGAACGCGCTCCCCTCCAAAGTGGATCGGTGGTTCCGAATGGCGCAGCTCGGTTCCGCCGCGGCATTCAGCTTGGGGCATGGCACCAACGACGCCCAGAAGACGATGGGCATCGTCGCCGCGTTGATGTACGCGACTCTATGGAAAGAGCGGCAAGCCGGATTCGAGTCTGGCAAAGAGACCTTTCCCTTTTGGATCGTGCTGATCTGCCATCTGGCGATCGGACTCGGGACGTTGTGCGGCGGCTGGCGCATCGTAAAGACGATGGGGTTGAAAATCGCCAAGTTGAGGCCATACAGCGGAGCCTGTGCCGAAACAGCCGCGGCAGTGGCGCTGTTCGGCACGGCTCATTTAGGGATTCCCGTCAGCACCACGCACACGATCACCGGTGCGATCGTTGGTGTCGGAGCCGTTCAGCGATTTTCAGCCGTCCAATGGGGAGTCGCTCGCCGAGTCATCTGGGCGTGGGTCTTGACGATTCCAGCATCCGGTGTGGTCGCCGCTGTATCTTACGGCGTGATTGCCGGCATTCGTGGCTTGTTTGAAGGTCGTTGAATTCCAGCCTTCAGAAGCCAGTTCGAATTGGCACAAGTTCGCCGTTAGTGTTTTTTAACACCCCGTCACTCTGAAGCAATCTGAAGTAAGACTCCGTGGAGAGATCGCGATTGCTGGTTCGAGCACGGTTTTCCTGATCGCCGACAAAGCCGAAAAAGCGTTCTCGGCATTGCATGCGGACGTGTAGATCGGCCGGGTTGAGGGTGGGATTGGGGGCGGATGTTCGAAGTCTGCTCGCGGCGAACTCGACATCGCCAACGCCCCGCGACCGGGCGCACTTTCGGTGACGGCAGAAGGGCCTGAGATTGCAAATTGCAAATTGCAAATCTCAAATTGCGAATTGAGCGGCATGGTTGTGTCGCTGGCTGGTTTGTTGTCTGATGCCGGCTTGACTGAGTTCCTGCCTCGCCAATTTGCAGCTTGCCGTTTGCAATTTGCAATTTGCAATTCCCTCCTCGGTTTCGATGCACATCCAACGCGGCTTTCAACAAGCTGACCATTACCGCAACGGTTGGGTCACGATCGGCAACTTTGATGGCGTGCATCGCGGCCATCAAAGTATGTTGGCCAGGCTCGTCCAGCAGGCTCATGCGGCGAAGACTCCCGCCGTCGTGATGACGTTTGATCCGCACCCAATTGCGTTGCTTCGCCCAAACCAGACACCACCAGCCCTGAGCTTGTTGGACCATAAGCTGGAGCTCTTTCAGCAACACGGCATCGATACCGTCGTGATCTACCCGACCGATCAGGCACTGCTGCAACTGACACCGGACGAGTTCTTTCAGAAGATCGTGCTGGGTGAGTTAAACGCGGTCGGCCTCGTCGAAGGTCCCAATTTCTTTTTTGGCCACCGTCGTGCAGGTAATGTCGCGACACTGAAATCGCTGTGCGAGTCCGCCGGCCGAACGTTGGAGGTGGTCCCAGCGGTGATCGTGAATGGCCGCATGATTTCTTCGAGCGAAGTTCGCTCGCGGATCGCAGCCGGTCAGATGGTCGAGGCGGTCGAAATGCTGGGCCATCCGTATCGTGTGAGAGGGATCGTCGGTTCCGGTGCGTCCCGTGGGAGGACGATTGGCTTTCCGACGGCCAACATGGAGGGAATCACGACCCTGCTGCCTCCTGATGGCGTTTATGCCGGGCGCTGTTCGATCAACGAGACCGTGTATTCCGTCGCGATCAACCTCGGTCCGAATCCGACTTTCGGGGAGGCCAGCCGAAAACTCGAGGCGCATCTGATCGGATTCACCGGGAACTTGTACGGGCTGACGCTCGATATCGACTTTCTCGCGCGGGTCCGGAATGTTGTGCGGTTTGAGTCGAGTGATGCCTTAAAGCAACAGCTCAATCAGGACTTGGAAACCGTACGTGCTCTGGCGAATGAGGCGAGCGGGCAGTAGTTTTGTCATCGCTTCCGCTTCTGCCATTGGAATGAAACCCACCATAAAGCCTGCCGCATGACCATCAACTGGGAACCGCTTCGCCCGATCATCGCCGAGCACCAACGCTTCGTGCTCTCCAGCCACGTTCGGCCAGATGCCGACGCATTGGGCTCGGAGCTCGGCATGGCGGCGCTGCTGGAAGGGATGGGCAAGGAGGTGCGGATCGTCAACCCGTCGAGTTCGCCTGCCAATCTGCTGTTCCTGGACCCGACGCAGCGTGTCAAGAAGTTCGGCGAGGGGATGTCTTCGACCGAGGCACTCGACACCGAAGTTCACATGATTCTGGACACCAGCGCGTGGGGGCAGCTCACGGAATTGGGCAGCGTCATCAAGCACACCAAAGCGAAGAAAGTGCTGATCGACCACCATGTCAGCGCGGATGATCTCGGCGCGATCGAATTCAAAGACACATCGGCCGAGGCGACTGGAGCACTCATCTTTCAGTTGTTCCGCTTTTTCGACATTCCGCTGACAAAGGCCGCTGCCGACCCTCTATTCTGTGCGATCGCGACCGATACCGGCTGGTTTCGATTCCCATCAACGACCTCAAACACACTTCGCATCGCTGGCGAACTGATTGACGCCGGAGCGCAACCGAATTTACTGTTTCAGATGTTGTACGAGCAGACGACCCTTTCCAAAATCAAACTGGCGGGCCGAGTGCTCAGTACCGTGAAGCTCGACTTCGGTGGCCAACTGGCATACATCACGGTGGCTCAGCAGGACTTCGCCGAAACCGGCGCGGTTTCGGCCGACACTGAAGACCTCGTCAACGAGTGCCTGAAGATTTCCGGGACCAAAGCCGCATTCATTGCCATCGAACAAGCCACAAAATCCGTGAAGATCAGTTTCCGTAGCCGAGTTGGTTTAAATGTTGCTGAAATCGCCGAACAATTTGGCGGCGGAGGCCACAAGCAAGCCGCCGGTGCCATCCTTCCTGGACCAGTACCCGCCGCCATTGCTCAAGTGCTGACCGCCATCAAAGCGGCTCTGCCAACCTGAGTCCCTTCAACCTTTCCTTCCTTTCGAAAAACGAGTCACGCGATGCCTCAACCTGATCTCGAACTGCACGACCGCCCGCAGGGTGAGCCGCGCCGAAGTTTCATCACCCATGTTCTTGCTGCGGGAATCGGCCTCTTGGTCGGAGCCGTCCCAGCCTTGTCGGGCCTGGCTTTTTTCCTCGATCCGATGATGCGAAAAAAGGCAGGAGCCACCGGCGACGGCTTTCTCAAAATGCCCGTTGCTTTGGATGCCTTGGAAGTCGACGGCGAGCCGCAGTTGGTCAAGATCATCATGGACAGGGTCGACGCCTGGAACACCTACCTTCAGCAGCCAGTCGGAGCCGTTTATCTGCGGCGAACTGAACAGGACAAAGTGGTTGCGTTCAACTCTCGTTGCCCGCACTTGGGCTGTGCCGTCGACTACAAACCATCCGAAAAGATTTACTTCTGCCCCTGTCACACGAGCGAATTCAAGCTCGATGGCACCAAGCAAAATGAGATCCCGCCGCGACACCTTGATAGCCTCGAAGTTCAGATTCGTAACGGCGGCGAAGTCTGGCTGAAGTTCCAAAACTTCCGAGCGACGACACCGGAGAAGATTCCGGTCGCTTAGTTTTCAACCACCAAGTCACCAAGGCAGGAAGGAACTTGTAAAGGCTGAGCGGCAGAGTCCATTTTTGCGACTTTGTGACTTTGTTCCTTCGTGGTTCCATCAATCGACTCACTATGAACGCACTCATCAACTGGCTCGACGATCGCACTGGCCTCAGGAAACTGATGCACGAAGCTCTGTACGAGAATATCCCCGGCGGGGCACGCTGGCGATACGTCTGGGGCAGCACGCTGGTCTTCACCTTCACGATCCAGGTCATCACCGGCCTCTTTCTCTGGACGGCCTACAGCCCCAGCACAACGACCGCTTGGGAGAGCGTGTACTACATCCAGCACCACATGCAGTACGGCTGGCTGGTGCGCGGACTGCATCACTTCTCCGCTCAGGCCATGACGGTGCTGCTGGCATTGCACCTGATGCAAGTCGTGATCGACGGGGCGTACAAGGCTCCGCGAGAAATTAATTTCTGGCTCGGCTTGATCCTGATGCAGATCGTGCTGGGACTCGGACTGACCGGCTATCTGCTGCCGTGGGATCAGAAGGGCTACTACGCGACGCAGGTCTCTACCGAAATCATGGGAGCCACTCCGGTCGTTGGTCCACAATTGCAGAACCTCGCACAGGGAGGCTCGCAGTATGGTCATCATACGCTGACTCGATTCTTCGCGATGCACGCCGGTGTCCTGCCGGCAACGTTGATCGCGTTTCTGGCGTTGCACATCGCGGTCTTCCGCCGGCATGGAATCACGGTCACCAATCCCGATCGAGCTCCCGCGACTGCCTTTTGGCCCGACCAGGTTTTAAAGGATGGCATCGCGTGCCTGGCCGTTCTGGCGACGGTCCTCGCACTGACGATCTTCAAAGGTGCGGAACTCAGCGCGCCGGCCGATCCCTCCGAGGCGTACTCCGCGGCCCGGCCAGAGTGGTATTTTTTGTTCCTGTTCCAATTCCTGCGGTTCGGATGGGTCGAGCATCAGGGACTTGCATTTGGTGCGATCTACGTCCCCGGTGCATTGATGGCCGTGCTGGTCGCGATGCCGATCCTCGGCCGCTGGCGTGCTGGCCACGCGTTCAACGTTGCGTTTCTGATGCTGATGATGTTGGGAATCGTTGGCCTGACTGCGTTGGCGCTGAAAAATGACTCGGAAGATCCCGATTTCCTCGCGGCGGTCCATCAAGCACACGAAGATTCAGTCCGAGTCGTGGAACTCGCTGCACGTCCCGAAGGGATTCCGTTGGAGGGAGCCGTGTCGTTGATGCGCTCCGATCCGAAGTCGCAAGGCCCCCGTTTGTTCGCACGCAACTGTGCTCCGTGCCATCGCTACGACGGCCATGACGGCACTGGGCGAAAAATTACTCGCAAGGATGCCATCGTCGAGGAAGTCATCGAGCGACAGAAAGATGGAACCGACAAGAAAGTCAAAAAGATCGTCGGCTACAAGCCGCCCGTCGAAGAACTGGCGACCGCGACTGACCTTGGCAACTTCGGTTCATCCGAATGGATCAAGGCGGTCATCACCAATTTCAAAGGAACATTCTCCGCGTTGGAAAACGTCAAAGACAAGGAGGGTAAGCTCGCCGAATCCTCGAAGCGTTTCCTGGAAGGGGATATGTCAGGTTGGTCCGCGTCCCATGCTCAACTTTGGCGAGTCAAAGAGAACGAGCAGGCGTTGAGCGACCTCGTCGCTTTCTTACACTCGCAGGGCCGACGCAAAGGGGCACCGGGCATCTCGGATGATGCGTCGAAACGGGGGCGGCAGATCTTCGAGACCGGCAAGATTCCGGTTGGTGCCTTTGAGACAAATTGCATCGACTGCCACTCGTTGCAGCCGATCGACGAAGACAAGCTGCTCGGCGAAGTCGGGAGCGGCCCGACGCTGACGAACTACGCCGGCAAGAATTGGCTCCGCGAGTTCCTCCAGAATCCTGGCCACGAAAAATTCTACGGCTCTAAAAACGCGATGCCGGCCTTCGGCGAGCGGCTGACCGAGAAAGAACTCGATCTGCTTGTTCGCTGGATGGTCGGGGATTACGAATAACGTAGGTCGGGCTTTTCAGTCTGACCCGAGCGGCCGCTCGATGTCGATTGCCAACTCGGTCAGCCTGGAAAGGCTGACCTACTTTTATGCCCACGATCACTGTTCAAACCGGCGCGCGATTGCATTTCGGATTGCTCGCCGTGCAAGCGGCCAGCGGCCGCAACTTTGGCGGCGTGGGGCTGATGGTCGATTCGCCCGGTTGCGAACTTGCCATTGAGGCCAGTGATCGCGACGAATGCTTCGCCGAGCCAGAGATCGCCGCGCGGCTCACCGCCTGGCGAGACGAGTATCGCCGCCGATGTCCCGCCGAGTATCGACCGCGTGCCTGTCGGATTCGACTTGTGCAGGCGATCCCGTCGCATGCAGGTTTGGGTTCCGGAACGCAAACGTCGTTGGCATTGGCCACGGCGCTCGCCCGATGGGCGGGAGAGGAACTCGTCTCGGCTTCTGAATTGGCCCGCCGAGTTGGCCGCGGCGCACGCTCTGCGCTTGGCATTCATGGTTTTGAACGTGGTGGCCTGTTGGTCGAAGGGGGCAAACGACACACCGAAGAAATCAGTCCACTCGTCGCGCGGCTTGAGTTCTCTTCGGAGTGGCGCGTGTTGCTGATTACGCCCAATGACCGTCGCGGATTGTCGGGGAACGCCGAGCGTGCTGCGTTCACGCGACTGACTCCGATGCCCTCTTCGTTGACCGAAACGCTTTGTCGAATCGTGTTGATGGAGTTGTTGCCGGCGGTCGCGAGTAAGGACTTTTCAACGGCGGCTGCTGCGCTCCAAGAATTCGGACAGCTGAACGGATCGCATTTCGCACCGGTCCAAGGGGGAGTGTTCGCCGATCCACAGATGGCCGAATTGGCCAAGTGGCTGGCAACTCAAGGTTGTATTGGCGTCGGCCAATCCTCGTGGGGCCCGACGCTGTGGATTCTCTGCCGCGACGAATCCGAAGCGGTCTGCTTCCGTGAACAAATCGGGTTGCATCCATCCGCCATTGCTTGCACGATTCACATCACGGCGGCACAAAACACGGGAGCAACGATCTCTGGAGTGCGGGGTGTCAGCCCCGCATTGGATCGCTGAAGTTGCTCGGAGAAATCACGAACTCCAAGAAGTCCAAAGTGGGGCTGACACCCCGCACTCTAAAGGTCGCCACATGACTTACGAACGCAGCCGTGAACTGATCGGGCGTGGCGAGAGCCGATTGCTGATCGTCGATGTGCAAGAGAAGCTGATGCCGGCGATTCCCGTGCGCGAGTCACTCATCGCGAATTGCCGCAAGCTGATCGAGGCCGCGAATCTGTTCGACGTGCCGGTCTCGGCGACCGAGCAGTACGCAAAGGGACTCGGCCCGACGGTGCCGCAACTGCGCGAGCTGCTCGACGGCGTGCCGATCCCCGACAAGGTCTGCTTCAGCGCGGCAGAATGTCTCGGCTGGGGAACAGCGGCTGAGCATCCCGATGGCCCCTTTCAAATCGTCGTGGCGGGTATCGAGGCTCACGTCTGCGTGCTGCAAACGGTGCTCGACCTGCTATCGAGCGGCTATCAAGTTTTCGTCCCCGCCGATGCTCTCGCCAGCCGATCCAAACTCGATTGGAAAATCGCTCTCCGCCGCATGGCCGCCAGCGGAGCAATCATCGCCACCACGGAATCCCTGATGTTCGAATGGTGCGCCACGGCCGGATCATCCGAGTTCAAGCAACTCAGCAGGCTCATCAAAGGCGACTAGGTTCGAATCGATCGGTTCACCTTGGTTGCGGATTGGCCGCCCTCGGGCGTCCTGAATTGCAACGTCACTCAAATGCGGACGGCCGAGGGGGACCATCTTACGAAACGGATACTCTCATTTTCCGTTCGGTCGCTTCAACGCTCGTCCCGCCAACGCTCCAGTTGCTTCGCCCTCCTTCACGGCGAGTTCGCCGTTGACGAAGAGGTAACGAAGGCCGGTAGCGTATTGGTGGGGATTGTCGAAGGTGGCTCGATCACGAAATGTTTTCGGGTCGAAGATGACGACGTCGGCGAAGTGATCGACGGCGAGCCGTCCGCGGTCGGGGAGGCCGAGGATGTCGGCGGGAAGCGACGTGCAGGAGCGGATCACGGCGGCGAGCGGCAGGATGTTTTCCTTCACGGAGTACTCGCCGATCTTGCGCGGGAAGGTCCCGTAGCTGCGCGGGTGTGGTTTGTCAGCAGAAGGAAGGTAGGCTCGGCCGTCAGAGGCGGTGGCCACCCACGGCAGCGTCATCGCGTAGCGGACGTCCTCTTCGCTCATGCCGAAGTTCACGATGCCGGCTCCGCCGTCGCGAGTGATTTTTAACGCCACCTCGAGCGGCGTTGATTTTTCGGAAGTCGCGATGTCGGCCAGGCTGCGGCCGACGTATTTCGGGTGCTTTGCGCAGGAGGTGATGCGAATGCGTTCGCCGTCATCCGCTTTCTCGATTCGGTCGCCGACGAACGTGATGATGCGGGCAGACTGTTCTTTGTCTTTCAGTCGTTCAAGCAGTTTCTCGCGGCCGCCGGCAAGCGACCATGTCGGCAACACGGTTGCGTCCAGTGAAGTGCTCGATGCGATATACGGGTATTGGTCGGCCGTGACTTTCAGACCCGATTTGCGAGCCTCTTCGATGAGCTTTGCCGCCGGGCGAATCAGTCCCCACGACTCCTGACCACTGGCTTTGAAGTGCGAGACATGAATCGGGCAGCCGCCGTCACGACCAATTTGAATCGCCTCGCTCACTGAATCGAGCAGATTCTTCCCTTCGCCTCGAATATGGCTGGCGTAGATGCCGCCGTACTTACCGACGACCTTCGCGATCTCGATTAGCTCGGCGGTGTCGGCGTAGCTGCTGGGGACGTAAATCAAGCCGGTGGACATTCCGAACGCACCGTCTCGCATCGCTTTGTCGGCGAGATCACGCATCTGCTTGATCTCATCCTCCGTCCCCTTTCGCTGCGCGCTGCCGAGCACTTTGCCTCGCAGCGATCCTTGCGGCAGCAGGTGAGCCACATTCGTCCCCGCCCCGGCCGAGTCAATCTTCGCGAGGTACTCAACACAATCGACTGGCCCTGACCCGCAGTTGCCAGTGACGATTGTGGTGCAACCCTGCATCACAAAGTTGACGTTGGCTCGCGTCTTCGGCGACACGATCTGCGAGTCGCTGTGATTGTGCAAATCAATGAAGCCGGGGCAGATGACGAGATTGGTACAGTCGATCTCCCATTTGGCGGATTTCACCTCGAACTTGCCGACGCCAACGATGCGGTCTCCTTTGATGGCGACGTCTCCGATTTTGCCATCCGAACCAGCACCGTCGAAGAGAATTCCACCTTTGAGAAGAATGTCAGCCTCGATGGGATCGGCGGCGAATGCAGAGCAAAGAGCAAAGTGCAGCGTGAAAAGCGCAAAGGTCAGGGGCCATCGAACGGAGAAGTGAACTGTCGTTTTATTTTTTAATTGGCACTCTGCACGTTGCATTTTGCGCTCCTCACGCCGCGTCGCGAACGGGCATCACCTCGTCCAGATCGGCCCGCTTAATGCGGCCGGCGGCCCAGTCATCGACGCGAGCATACAGTCGGTCCATTGCTTCTTGAACGCGCTGCTTATTGCGGTCGATCTCGTCGCGGGTCATATCGGCCGGGACGTGGATTGGTTCGCCGAGGATGCAGTAGGTCGTCGTGAAGGGCAGGGGGACTAGCATGTCAGTCCAGGTTCCCTTGATTCGCAATCCGCGACGACAACTGAACGCGGCCGGAACTATCGGCAAGCCGGTGCGTGAGGCCAAAAAAACGAGGCCGTCTTTCATTTCGCGACGAGGGCCGCGCGGGCCATCGGGGGTGAGGGTGATGTGCAATTGGCTAGCCACGTTGAGAAGCTGCTTCACCGCCTGCGCACCGCCGCGAGTGGTCGAGCCACGGTACGGCTCGACGTTCAGCAGTCGCAGGATCTCAGCGACATACGCGCCGTCCTGATGCCGACTGGCCAACGCCGACATGTTGTGCGGCTTCGCGACGAGCAACGGAAAGAACAGCACGTCGTGCCAGACCGAGAACAGAAACCGATCCGGCAAATCGGGGTTCCAGCCATTCGTACCGGGGAAAATGACCGACTCTTTACGACACGTTGCGAACAGCAGCTTCAACGCCGCGACAACAGATCTCGCCACAAGTCTTGTGAGCCACACGCTGCGAAGTTTCACGCCAATCATCCTTGAATTCTTGATGCCATCAACAGTGGGGTAATTTATAGCCCAGCTAAAAATGACAACCAAGATCGTTTTGCGTTCTTCGTGTCTTTGTGCCTTGGTGGTCAAAAATCGAACCGCCAGGACACAAAGACTCAAAGTGAGGTCAGTTGCGGCGGGCAGACGCACGGATAGAGTTCTCTGTCGAACCGGAGAGGGATCATCGAATGTCTGTGGTTGCCGTTAAACAACAAGCTTTGCTGGAGTGCCGTGCGATCGGCAAGAACTTTGGTGGAGTCGCTGCATTGGAGGGGGTCGACTTCGATCTGCGCCCAGGCGAGGTGCATGGCGTTGTTGGTTGCAACGGAGCGGGCAAAAGTACGTTGATGAAGATCCTGGCTGGTGCACATCCAGACCACGATGGTTCAGTGCTAATCGACGGCCGTGAAGTTTCCCTGTCGTCGCCGCGCGAAGCTCAGGCGTGCGGAATCGCGATGGTTTACCAGGAGCTGTCGGGGATTGGAGCATTATCGGTTGCCGAGAACCTGTTTCTCGGCCGGCAGCCGACGCGGATGGGACGCATCGACTGGGGAACGATTCACCTTCAGGCTCAGGCTTACTTGAGCGAGATGCAGATCGACGTCGATGTGCGGCGGCGACTCGATCGCTTTCCGTTGGTGATTCGGCAGATGGTGGAGATCGCTCGCGGCCTGCATAGCGGGGCTCGAGTGCTGATCCTCGATGAGCCGACCAGCGCGCTCAGTCCGCCAGAGACGCGGCGACTGTTCGAGTTGATTCGGCAGCTCAAACGGAATGGCGTGGCGGTCATTTTCATCAGCCATTTTCTGGAAGATGTGCTGGAGATTTGCGATCGAGTGACGGTGCTAAAAGATGGTCGCAAAGTTTGGACCTCACGCGCGAGCGAGTTGACGAAGCCGGAGGTCATCTCGCGAATGCTTGGCCGTGAGGCGGGTGCGACCGGAGCCGATTTGGAGGAATCGGTCACGCTGCCCGCTCGGTCAACGTTGGCTCCGATTCTTCGAGTCGCTGGTTTGTCGCGCGTCGGCGAGTTCCGCGATGTGAGCTTTGACGTCGCACCCGGCGAGTGCGTCGGGCTATACGGCTTCGTCGGCGCGGGTCATCAGGAGTTGGCTCACGCGGTGGCAGGAGCGGCGTCGGTCGATGCCGGCTCGGTGCAGTCGGATCAATCCACGCTCCCTAACGGCGATGTTCCGGAGTCCGTGCGTCGCGGGGTCGTCATGGTGGCAGCCGATCGTGCGAAGACGTTGGTGCGGCGAAGTTCGATTGCTCGCAACACGACGCTGGCTCATCTGCAGCGCTCGATGGGGGAGTGGCTGCTGCGACGACGGGAACACGCTGTCGTGCGGCCGATTCTGGAACAAGTCGGTTGCCGGCCTGCTCGGCCGGAGTTGTTGGCTGGGAATCTGTCGGGCGGGAATCAGCAAAAGGTCGTGCTGGCAAAGTGGCTGCTGGGCCCAGTGCGCGTGCTGGTCTTGGAAGAGCCGACTCGCGGCATGGATGTCGGCGCGAAAGACGAAGTCATGCGCCTGGTCGCTGAGTTGAAGAACTCGGGAGCGGCAGTCGTGCTCGCCTCGACCGAGCCGGAGTTGGTGCTGGCTCACGCGGATCGAATTCTGGTCTTTCAGCGAGGCCGAATTGCGCACGAATTCACGGGCGAGGATGTTTGCACCGCAGACTTGCTGCGCTGGGCGTGAGCTACGCTGCGGCTGACCCGTCTTGCGGGAACAGGTGCGACTCGCCGCGGATGACCTCCGGAGTCAAGACGTACTTCTTGCCCGGCTCTTGGTCGGGCAACTCGTAGAGAATGTCGAACATCGCGTTTTCGATCACACTGCGGAGACCACGCGCGCCGGTGTCCTTCTGAATCGCGATTTTGGCGATCTCGCGAATTGCTTCCGGAGTGACTTCGAGGCTCGACTCTTCCATCTCGAAGAACTTCTGGTACTGGCGAACGAGTGCGTTCTTCGGTTCGGTCAGCACGCGGACGAGGTCTGATTCGCCGAGCTTGCTGAGGGTCGTCAGGACCGGCAGGCGGCCGACGAGTTCCGGGATCAGACCAAATTCGAGAATGTCCTCGACGGTCGCCTCATGGATCATCTCGTAGCGGCGTTGCTTGTCCTCGTGCGAGGAGTTGTCCTGGCCGAAGCCGATCATCTTGCGACCCATGCGGCGGCCGACGATGTCTTCTAGGCCGACGAACGTGCCGCCGCAGATGAAGAGAATGTTGGTCGTGTCGAGCTGAATGTATTGCTGCTCGGGATGCTTGCGGCCCCCTTGTGGCGGGACGTTGGCGACGGTTCCTTCCAGCATCTTGAGCAACGCCTGCTGGACACCCTCGCCGCTGACATCGCGGGTGATGGAGACATTGTTCGAGGTCTTGCCGATCTTGTCGATCTCGTCGATGAAGACGATGCCCCGTTGAGCCGCTTCGACGTCGAAGTCGCAGGCGTGCAACAGTTTCAGCAGGAGGTTCTCGACGTCCTCGCCGACGTAGCCGGCTTCGGTCAGCGTGGTCGCGTCGCCGATCGCGAACGGAACTTGCAGGAATTTCGCCAGCGTTTTGGCGACCAGCGTCTTGCCGGAACCCGTCGGTCCGATCATCAGGACGTTTGATTTTTCAATCTCGACGTCGTTGTCGGCGTCGGTGTTGAGCATCAGTCGCTTGTAGTGATTATGGACGGCGACAGAGAGCATCTTCTTCGTCTGCGATTGCCCCACAACGTACTTGTCGAGGTGGGTCACGATGTCGCGCGGCGAGGGGACTTTCGTGAAGAGCTTGTGCGGGGTGCCTCGGCGGCGTCGCTCCTGGTCAAGGATCGACTGACACAGTTCAACGCATTCGCCGCAGACGTAGACGTCGTCTGGTCCTTCGACCAGCGGTCCGACTTCTCGATAGCTCTTGCGGCAGAAACTACAGCTCGCGTTTTTTTTGCCGGTCGGAGTGCGTTTGCCGGACGTAAAATCTTTTCCAGACGAGGCCATGTGGGTTCCTTCAACGCTGTCGGTCAACCTCAACACCTTGGGACGGCGAAACGATCATTCGCCTGAAGAGGAGACAGCGTCCATGGTCTCCCGGATCAGTGTTCGCCTCACTGCGAAGTGTGGCGACGCTCTCTGACTCTGGTGGCTCGCTGGGCGGCGAGTCCCCACCGGTATCGGCACCCCTTGTTGGGGGTCATCACTGTGGAATCTTGGATGAGGTTCCGGCTGAATCATCGGCAGAGAGCCCGCTTGAGGCATCCCCCGCACGACCCGACTCACCGGACTTTTTCGTCAACTGCTCACGGATACGTTGGTATTCGTCGGCGGACAAATCCCCTTGCCGATGAATGTCTCGAAACTGCAAAAGCATATCTTCGGATGAGTTTTCGGTCAGTCCCGATGGCCGCAACCATTCGCGGATTTTCACGAGAATCGCGACCAGCGTCACCAGCACTGCCGTCGCGATGACGAAATAAATCCAGCCCCCATCTTTAGTGAATTTGTCCCAATTCGCCTGAGGATTCACTCGTTTCATCTGAGCCAGAAGCACGCGACGGTTCCTCGTGATGCGAATTCACCCGACTGATTCTTCCTGTGGCGGATTATTGGCATCGGCTGAAACTGCGACAAGACCGCGATTGAAGCTCCGAATTCCGAAACTCGAAATCCGCAGGAATGCCAAACCTCGAATCGCAAAGGTCGGATTTTTCCGACGACGTGGCTAACATTCCGGTTCCAAACCAGGAGTTACCATGTCCGACCTGCAACGAGTCCTCGACGGCGGCATCGTCGCCATCATCCGCGCCACCTCCGGAGAGCAACTGGTGAACGTCGCTCGCGCCCTGCACGAAGGGGGCATCGACGTCATCGAAGTCACCTTTACCGTTCCGAACGTCTTGGAAATCCTCGCCGCCGTTCGCAAAGACCTCGGCAAAAAGATTCTGCTGGGAGCCGGCACGGTGCTCGATCCCGAGACCTGCCGTGCGGCACTTCTGGCCGGAGCCGAATTCATCGTCTCGCCGTCGTTGAACCTGGACGTCATCAAGCTCTGCAAACGCTACGGCAAACTGGTCATGCCCGGAGCATTCACGCCGACCGAAATCGTCACGGCCTGGGAAGCCGGGGCTGACATCGTCAAGCTCTTTCCAGCCGATTGCGTCGGACCGAACTATTTGAAGGCTCTGCGCGGTCCGCTCCCGCAAGTCCGCATCCTGCCGACAGGGGGAGTTGATTTGAAAACGCTCCCCGACTTCTTGAAAGCCGGGGCCTGTGCCGTCGGACTCGGCGGTCAATTGGTCGAGAAGTCGGCCGTCGAGTCCGGTAACATGACTCGCATCCGCGAACTCGCTGCCCAGTACGTCGCCCTCGTCAAGCAGACGCGCAGCCAAGTCTAAAATTTGAAAGGACATCATGCTTCGACTCGCTCTTTCCGGTCTCGGTTTGTTGCTGTGTTGTGCCATCGCCGTACGTTCGGAGGACAAAGCCGTGAAAACGACGACGAAGCCGACCAAGGTCGAACTCCTCAAACGTTTCAGCGACGAGTTCCTCGAGATCGCTCCCGGCGAGAAATCTCGCGATGGCTCGATCACGTTTCCAAAATCGTTCCGCATGGGCAGCGACCAGACCGGCTCCGAAAAGCCGATCCACGAAGTCACGCTGACGAAGAAATTCGCGATCGCCAAGTACGAAGTGCCGCAGAATCTGTGGGAGGCGGTGACAGGTGCCAATCCCAGCAAGTGGAAAGGCCCACGCAACTCGGTCGAGATGTTCTCGTGGCAAGAGGCCCGCGACTTCTGCGCCAAGCTGACGGAGTTGCTGCGAGCTGAAAAACTGCTGGGCGACGACGAAGTCATCCGTCTGCCAACCGAAGCCGAATGGGAATACTGCTGTCGCGCGGGCACGACGACCGTTTACAGCTTCGGCGACAAAGCTACGAAAGAAGGGGATGCTGGCAACAAGGCTTCCGTCCTCGACGAATACGGTTGGCACACTGGCAACGCCGCTGGCAATGACCCCCCCGTCGGAGCCAAGAAGCCCAACGCCTGGGGCCTGTACGACGTTCACGGCTACCTCTGGGAATTCGTCGAAGACAGTTGGCACGACAGCTACGAAGGTGCTCCGACTGACGGCCGCGCGTGGTCCGAGGCGGCTCCCAAGAAGGTTGTCGTTCGCAGCGGTTCGTGGAAAGACAACCACTCGAAATTGACCAGTTCCGCTCGCCGCGCGGTCGCAGTTACCGATGCCGACGACGCGATCGGCCTGCGCTGCGTGAAAGCGAAAAAGTAACCCGAAGCGTCAGCGAGGGCCAACGCTTCACACACCGTCCAACATCGTCGCTCGGAGCGCTCGCCCTCGCTGACGCTTCGGGTTATTTCCGTCTATCATCCCGCCCCGCGCGGCACCGGGCCGCGAATCTCGAACGACGCCGAAGGAACATCCTCATGGCCGATGCCACTGCCGAAGTCTTGCAAGCCAACAAAAAACTGCTCGATTCGATCAACTCGCAAAACTGGAACGCCTACGCCGAGTTGTGCGACCCCAGTCTGACCTGCTTCGAGCCGGAAGCCCTGGGGCACGTCGTGCAAGGCATGGACTTCCACCATTTCTATTTCAAGCTGGAAGCCTCTGGCCGTCCGAAGCAGTCGATCATGGCCTCCCCCCACGTCCGCATCATCGGCGACACCGCCATCGTCTCGTACATCCGCCTGACGCAACGAGTCGAAGCCACCGGTGACCCAGCCACTTTCGCCAGCGAAGAGACTCGCGTCTGGCAAAAGCAGAACGGTGTCTGGAAACACGTCCATTTCCACCGCTCGATCCCGGCCTAGATCGCTGCCATGACGACTGACAAACCGGTATTACGCGTCGGCCTGCTGATCTGTTCCGACTTGTTCTTCACGAGCAAAGTCACCGGCACTGCTCAAGCTTTGGGTCTGCGAGTGGACGCGGTCGATGACATCGTCAGCGCGAGATTACGACTGGAGGCGGGAGGCATCGGCTGCGTCCTGCTCGATCTCGCCGCTCCGCGAGTTTCGATCGTCGAGCTTGTCGCCGCGATGCCTGAATCGGCACGAGTACCGATCATCGCCTTTGGCTCGCATGTAAATGTCGAACTGCTGGAATCCGCTCGCGCGGCAGGTGCCGAGGTCATGCCGCGCAGTCAGTTCTCCGCGACGCTTCCGAACATCTTGACACAGCATTTACCTCGGTAATCCGGGCGGCCGCTTACCCTTGCCAGCGTGTCTTCATGAACTTCAGCGCGTTGGTTGCGAGCGTCAGTTCGTCGGTGAACATTCGCCGCCAAATTTTGGTGGCAGCGGCGAGAGCGGGGAGCGACAGGCCGAAGGCTTCGACGACGAACCAGCCGTCGTAGTTGACCTCCTTCAAGGCCGCGAAGGTTTCGTCCCATTTGACGTCCCCTTCGCCTGGCGTTGAACGGTCGTTCTCGCTGATGTGGACGTGGACGAACTGATCGGCGTAGCTCTGGATCGCGCCGCGAATCGACTTTTCTTCGATGTTGGCGTGGAACGTGTCGTACATCGTCTTGCAGTGCGAGTGATTGATCTCGCGGCAGAAGCGGCCGACGTCGGCGGCGCAGGTCAGGAAGTAGCACTCGAAGCGGTTGAGGTATTCGACGACCAGCGTGACGTTTGCCTGCTTCGCGTAGTCGGCGGCTTTGGTCAGAATCTCTTTGCCGCGGTTCCATTCGTCGGTCGTCGGGCCTTGGCCGGAGAAGCTGCCGATCGCCGAGTGGATCGGGCCGCACAAGTGAGTCGCTCCCACGGCTTGGCAACAGTCAATCGCCTTCTTGAGCCGGTCGAGTCCCGCCTGCCGAATCGCCGCATCCGGGGAGATCGGGTTCTCGGTGTCGGTGCAGATCGTGACAGCCGTGCGTTGCAGGCCCGTGTCATTGAGCTTGCGGCCGAGTGTCGCGAAGTGGGCGGTGTTCATCTCGAAGATCGGCAGCTCGACGCCGTCATAGCCGATCTTTTTCAGCGAATCGAGAAGGCCGTAGTGCGACTCGTTCAAGTCGGTTGTCCACAGCAGCATGTTCATTCCGTACTTCATGGTGATGGCTCCTGGTTGAGGTTCGTCGTTCCGCCTTCAGGCGGCACATTTGAAAAAACAATCCGCCTGAAGGCGGAACTACAAGTGAAAATGTTCTTCGGGCAGCAGTTCACTCAGACGGTCACGGATGAGCGGACGAGCGAGGCAGAGGACCACTTCGGCCTCCACCGGCAGAGGCGGCAGTTTGACCCGGTGCATGACTTGGTTCAAGCGATGCAACAATCGCTCGTCGCTGAGATAGTCAGGAAGGAAGCGTTCGTCGAGGAATCGTGGAATCAGCTGGGCGAGACATTCCGTTGGCGTCTTCGCCATCAGGTTGACCGCCTGTTGTACCGCGAGTGGTTCGACCGATCCGAGCACGTCGTAGTACCGCTCGACCTGGCCAGGATGTCGTCCGATCAATTCGGCGTCGATCAGCAATTCGGTGACAATGTGGCCCAGAAAGCTCGTGCGAAGGCTGTCGTCTGGGCCGAGCACTTCCCGAAAGTTCACGGCCAATGTCGTGCTCACCTCGAAAAAGGCCCGTGTGGAATGGAACCAGCCATCGTCGTGCAGATGTTGCCAAGCTCCGGCTGCGACTTCGGACTGCTGTGAGCCATCGTTCCGCAAATGTGGTTCGATCAATTTCGCTCGCACTCGCACTTGCCGATCGATGACCGACAACCAATCCGGCACCGCTGTTCCGGCGACGAAGTACGGCCGATCAAGGAATTGCAGGGCGTGAGCGAAGTAGTTCATGGGGCGATGGTGACGTCATTCTGTGGGTGCCGCGGCGGAGTTGTCGCGGTAATTCAACGCCGGCTTTTGATCCTTCGGAAATCGAGTTTGATAGCTCTTGCCCGCGCGGCGCTTGTCAAAACTCTCGCGAGCGGCGGCGACTTGCTTGGGATCGTTGAACAGTTCGAGCGTGGCGAGCGTCAGCGTCTTGGTGGCGATCACCATCCCTTTGTGTCCGACCGTTGTCCCGCCGCAGGCGACCGCTTGCCACGAGTGCATCGGCACTCCGGGAAACACGCACGCAGTCGAAAAGCCGCCAGTCGGGACCGCCCAGCTCACGTCGCCGACGTCGGTCGAACCGTAGCGTTGGTCTTCGCTAATCGATTTCACTTTTGCAGCTTCGGTCAACGGCGGCAGTTCGGAACGCAACAAACTCGGACGCAGCGTTTCGGCGAAGGCGATCTCTTCTGCTGAGTACGTCACTCCGCCGATCGCTCGCAGGTGTCCGTCGAGCAACTTGGCGAGCGCATCATTCGGTAGCAGGTTCGCCGTATTGCCGACGAGTTCCAGTGAGCGTGTCGTCTCGGTCGCGATCGCAGCCCCCTCGGCACACTTTTCGATGCGAGCCCAAATGCCGTCGAGCGTTTTCGGGTCGGGATGCCGAGCGTACATGTAAACCTCGGCAAAGTCCGGCACGATGTTTGGTGCATTGCCGCCATTGGTGATGACGTAGTGCAGCCGACTTTCCTGCGGCACATGCTCGCGCAGCAGATCGACCGCGTGAGCGAACAGCATCACGGCATCCAGTGCTGACCGTGCTTGATGCGGAGCCCCCGCTGCGTGTGCCGCCTTGCCTCGGAAACGAAACTTGCCGCTGATATTCGCGAGGTTCGTTTCGAGGCCCGCTCGATTTTCCGATCCCGGATGCCAGTGCAGCACGACGTCGCAGTCCTTAAACAAGCCGGCCCGGACCATGAAGACTTTGCCGCTTCCTCCCTCTTCGGCCGGGCAGCCGTACAGCCGCAGCGTCCCCTGAAGCTTCTTGGAGACAAGTTCCTCTTTGACCGCGATGGCTGACCACGTCGAGGCAGTCCCGAACAAGTGATGCCCGCACGCGTGCCCCGCCTTATTCGACTTGAGCGGCTGCTTGCTCGGCGCGGCTTCTTGTTCCATGCCAGGAAGTGCGTCGTATTCCGCGAGGATGCCGATGACCGGCTTGCCGCTGCCGAACTCGGCCACGAACGCGGTCGGGATTTCGGCGACTCCCCGTTGGACGTCGAAGCCCGCGGCTTCGAGTTCGTCCGCCAACAACGACGAGCTTTGAACCTCTTTGTAGCCCACCTCGGCCCAGCGCCAGATCTTCGACGCAATCTCGACGTACTTCGGCCGTTGAGCGTCGATCCGGTCGAGCAGTTCATCCGCCGCCAGTCCCGTTGGCTGGAGGGTACCGATTAGTAGCATCGCGGTTGTGAGAATGTCTGATCGTCGCATGAGAGACCATCCTTCGGCGTCACTTCTGAGCCAGCGCCGCTTCGCACCACCGAGCGGCTCGGAATAGTTCGAGATCCTGCCCCGGTCCAGCGATCAACTGTAATCCAAGCGGAAGCCCCTCCGACGAGAGCGACATCGGAATCGTGATCGTCGGAAAGCCCAGGAAGCTCCACGGCGAATTCATGCAGGGATCACCGGTTGTCTCCGGCGTCGGCGCAGCCCCGCGAGAGGCGGGCATCAGCCAGATTGAGTCGCCGATCGCGTTGGCTGCTCTTCGTCGCAGGGCTCGCTGAAACTGTAACGCGATTGCGTAATCGACGGATCGCGCGGACAAGCCTTCCTCGATCAAGCCTCGCACGGCGGGAGTGAACTTTTCTGGATGTTGTCGCAACTGATCGGCTTGAGACGCCGCGATCTCGACCGACATGACGCAGCGATGCCGAGTCCATAGCGTCGGCAGTTCCAGCTCCGCAGCCTCCGAGTCGGACATCATCGCACCGGCCAAGGTCAAGCGTTGGGTGGCAGCGTCGAAGGCGTCGCGCATGGCTGGTTCCGTCTTCTCGGTGAACTCGCCGCGCAATCTCTCGAACCACGGCAGCTCTTCGATGTTGAACAGCAATGGCTCGCTGAGCAGTTGCAGCAGGTCCAACCGTAGAGCCTTCGGTGCCATCGCGGTCGTCATCGCCAGCAGGTCGTCCACCGTTCGCGCCATCGGGCCGGGGTGATCGAGGCTTGGCGCGAACGGAAACATCCCGCGCCGGCTCAGCAAGCCGAACGACGGCTTGTACCCCGCCACTCCGCAGAACGCAGCCGGACGTGTGATCGAGCCGCCCGTCTGCGAGCCAAGCGCTCCAAGACACATGCCACTGGCGACTGCAGCTGCCGAACCGCTCGATGATCCACCCGGCGTCCGATCGAGGTTCCACGGATTACGAGTCGGCGGTGGATCGAAAAAAGCATAAGGCGTCGTTACCGTCTTGCCAACGATCACTGCTCCCGCTTCGCGCAGTCGGTGAACCATCGTCGAGTCGGCATCGGCCGGAGCCGACGAACGATTCGGGATCCCGGCTATCGTCGGCCAACCGGCAACGTCGTAGATGTCCTTTACGCCGACCGGAATGCCATGCAGCGGCCCGCGCCAGACGCCTCGTCGGAGTTCAGCGTCGCGTTCCGCAACGACTTGCTCGACGGAGTCTCCGCCAAAGTTGACCCAGGCTTTGATGGTCGGATCGAGTTCCGCAGTGACCGAGCGACAGCGTGCAAACACCTCGCGGCAAGTCGTTTGACGGTTTTGGATCGCCAGCGATTGGCCACGAAGGGTGTTCTCGAGTTTTGGCAGGAGTGACAGGGGCATCGCGAAGACTCCGAATCGTTGCGAACGGATTTCGTGGACCATCTCAATTTCGCTCAGAGGCAACACACTAACCCGAAGCACTAGCGAGGGCGAGCGCTGCAGTAGACTTGGAATTTACGGCTCGTTGCAGCATCCGCCACGGATGGCGCATCAGTCGAGTGTGCCGTCTCCTGCCAGGCTTCTCGACCGGCGTTGAGGCATCGTGCTCAGCGACCTACAATACCTCCTGACTTTGGCCGGCCGAGCTTCGGAAGCCTCGCGTAATGACCGGCCAGTTTTTTTCTGACAAACAGTGGAATCACAGCGAAATGGCGAGTTTCATCTTCACCAGCGAATCGGTCAGCATGGGGCATCCCGACAAGGTCGCGGATCAAATTTCGGATGGAGTGCTCGACGCGCTGCTGGCTCAGGACGCTCGCTCACGAGTCGCCTGCGAGACGCTCTGCACGACCGACACGGTGGTGCTCGCCGGCGAGATCACCTCAGAGGCTAAAATTGATTACGTCAAAGTGGCTCGTGATGTCGTGCGCGACATCGGTTACACCAACGTTGATGTCGGTTTCGATGCCGACACGTTTCGTTGTATCGTCGCGTTGCACTCGCAAAGCCCGGACATCGCGATGGGGGTCGATCGCGACGGCGCCGGCGACCAGGGCTTAATGTTCGGCTACGCCTGCAATCACACCCCCGAGTTCATGCCGGTCCCGATCGCGTTGGCTCACCGGATCATTAACAAGCTGACCGAAGTTCGCAAGAAGCGAATCGTCGATTGGCTCCGCCCGGACAGCAAGAGCCAGGTCAGCGTCGAATTTCGTGACGGCAAAGCGGTCGGAGTCACCGCCGTCGTTGTCTCGACACAGCACGCCGCGAATGTCTCGCAAGCTCAGATCGCCGACTTCGTGAAATCTCAGGTTATCGCACCCAGCGTGCCAGCCGAATGGCTGACCAGCGCGACAAAGTATCACATCAACCCGACCGGCAACTTCGTGGTCGGCGGACCTCACGGCGATACAGGTCTGACCGGTCGCAAGATCATCGTCGATACCTACGGCGGCTGGGGCCGACACGGTGGTGGAGCCTTCAGCGGCAAAGACCCGACAAAGGTCGATCGCTCGGCCGCCTATATGGCTCGCTACGTCGCGAAGAATATCGTCGCTGCTGGTCTCGCCTCCGAATGCGAAGTGCAACTCGCCTACGCGATTGGAGTCGCTGAACCAGTCAGCGTCTTTGTTGATACGAACGGCACGAACAAGATTGCCGAGGAGAGGATTTCTGCGATCGTCCGTGAAAACTTCTCGATGACGCCGAAGTCGATCATCGAGACTCTGCAACTCCGTCGCCCAATCTTCCGCAAGACCGCGCACGGCGGCCACTTCGGCAATACCGATGCGGACTTCACTTGGGAAAAGACCGATAAAGCTGAAATGTTGAAACGCGCCGCGGGCATTTAGAAAAGGCAGATTGCAAATTGCAAAATGACGGAGGCGATCAACGCATGCCGGCTGTGCCTGTGTTGCAAATTGAGATTTGCAATTTTCATCTTGTAACTTGATATCCCCTCTTCCAGCGAAGGATCGCTGTCATGACGAGTGCCGAACGGAATCGCCAAGCCGCTATCGTGATTTGGAGCAGCCTGATCGTCGTCACGGTTCTGCTGCTGTCGCGTCGCCTGGCCGGCGGAATCGAGGGCATCGTGTCGGCGCGGCCGTGTGTGCTCGTCAGTTCGCTGGCTGTGCTATTAAGCGGTTGCGGGTGGGTGTTGTTTCAGCAGCGAACTGCTGGTCGGCCGTTTCGCATCGAATACATCGCGGCGGTTGTCGCTTGGCTGCCAACTTGGTTGAGCGGCGTCGCACTGTTGCCGTCGGATTCTCCGCTCGCACGCGGCTGGCTGTTTGGGATCGCCGCATTGTCAGCCACGGGCTTGGCATTGAGTGTTTCGACCAGCCCGACGCGCCTGCGAGGGGGCGTGGCGGGTGACCACTCGATCGGGTTTCGGGCTAGTGAGGTTCGTCACGCTTCCGATCTTCCCGAAGTAGGCATCCCGGCGATGCCGGTGGCACCTTCGGACTTGTCTGTATTCGAACCGGTTCCTGATGAACGCTCCGACGAATCGACCACACAATGGATGACTCGGCAATCGCTTCCTGATGGAGTCGAGCAAATCGAGGGTTCGATTCGTGTCTCGTTCGCGGCGGGACAGCGGACGGCTGCGGTCCACGTCCCGTTCAGTCCGCCGTTCGTGGCCGTGCCGCAGGTGGAATGCGAAACAGTCGGCGAGGAACCGGCTCGCTGGAAGCTGTCGGTCGTTTACGCCTACGGAATGCGAGTCGATTTGAAGCGGGAAGCGACCGATGGACCAGCCGAAATCGAACTCGCGTACTCCGCAACCTGCGCATCAACGGCCTCGGAAGCGGCCTAATCCGCCTTCAAACCACTGCCGTGAGTCACAAATCGGAGGCCGTCGACTTTCTCAGTCGGAGCACTTTCGTCCGGCCAGTTGAGAGCGGAACATGACGGCGGTCTGCAGCACCGGTTTACAGCGGAATTTCCACGCGATTACGACCAACACGTCGATCCTGGCCGATCCGTCGCGGTTCGTGAAACGTTACGGTGCGGCGATTCGAGCCTACCTGCAGGCTCTGATTTCCGACGAGCATGACGCGGACGAGGTCGAGCAGGACCTGCTGCTGCAAGTGGTCGAACGTGGCTTTCCCGACGGCATGGGTCGACGTGGCAAGTTTCGGTACTACCTGATGACTGTCGTTCGCAACGCGGCGCTGGCGTACTTCCGCAAGCGAAGCCGCCGGCCGGTGACAGTTGCGGACCTGTCGTCGATCCCAGCCGGGCAGATCGCCGACCGCGCTTGGGATCGATCGTGGCGCGAGTGTGTGATGAAGAATGCCTGGCTCGCATTGCGGAATCACGAGCAACGCAACGCCGGCAACTTGTTTCACACCGTTCTGCGCACGTCGATCAAACACAGCGACGAGGACTCGACGATGCTCGCCGTGCGAGTTTCCAGCATGGCGGGACATGAACTTTCGGCCGAGGCATTTCGTAAACAGCTCAGTCGTGCCCGATGGAAATTCGGCGAACTGCTGATCGACGAAGTCGCCCGCACGCTGCGAGCAGCGACACCGGAAGAATTGGAAGAAGAACTCGCCAGCCTGGACTTACTGAAGTACGTTCGCTGGCAGTCGTGACTCGCGGCCGTCCCAAACTCATCCCAGCCGATGTCGCTTGTCGAGGTACGCCGCGAGGTACTTCGAATAGCCTTCTTTCGTGTTGGCCAAGTTGTAGCTGATCTTCCGCTCGTGGCAGTCGTCTTCCAGTCGCTGCGTGAAGGCGTTGATCCGTTCGAGATATTTCTTCCGCAAAGTGTTGGGATTGACGACGACTCGGCCGGAACCTTCCATGTCCTGGAAACGCGTAATCCGCTCGAACGGGAAGTTCAACTCTGCGTCGTCGAGCGTGTGGAAGGCGATTACTTCGTGGTTGTTGTGCCGGAAGTGTTGCAGGCCGCTGACGACACTGTCTTCGTTGTCAATCAAGTCGCTGATGACGATTACCAGCCCGCGCCGTTTTAGACGTTCGGCCGCTTCGTGCAGGACGGAGCCGCAATCGGTCTCGCCGCCGCATTCGACGTTGTCGAGCGCATCAAGGATGCGGCGGTACTGCGTCGGGTGTGCCTTGGGCGGGATGTAGGTGCGGACCTTCGTGTCGAACAGCATCAGACCAACCGCGTCGTTCTGACGGATCAGCAAGTACGTCAGTGCGGCCGCCAGATAGCTGCCCCATTGCAGCTTGCTCAGAGCTTGATCGCTGGACTCGCCTCCCTTGCCGAAGTCCATCGACTTCGAGCAATCCAGCAGGATCGTCGCACGCAGATTCGTTTCGTCCTCGAACAACTTCACCGAGTACTTGTCGGAGCGTGCGACGACCTTCCAGTCGAGCATCCGCAGGTCGTCTCCGGGCGTGTAGGACCGGTGATCGAGGTACTCAACCGAGAATCCGTGATACGGACTGCGATGCTTGCCAGTCAGAAACCCTTCGACGACCTGCTTGGCAATCAGTTCCAGATTGCCAATGCGAGCGAGGCCAGCGGGATCGAGGTACGACATTGGAAATTACTCCGGTTCGCGAATAACCTCGAACAGCTTTTCGACGATGTGGTCGGTCGTAATGCCGTCGCTTTCGGCGGCAAAGCTGGTGACGAGACGGTGTCGAAGGACTGGTTTCGCGATCGCGCGGATGTCGTCGCCGGAAACGTGGACGCGGCCGTCAAGCAGCGCGTGAGACTTTGCAGCCAGCAACAGCGCCATGCAGGCACGGGTGCCGGCTCCCCAGGTGAGATATTTTTTCACGAAGTCGGGAGCTTCGTCGGTTTTCGGTCGGGTCGCTCGCACCAACTGCACGGCGTAGGCAGAGACCGACTTGCCGACGAGTACCTTCAAAACGACTTGCTGTAATCGCACGATTTCCGCTCGGTCGAGGAGCGGTTGCAGCTTGGGGAGTTCGCCGGAGGTCGTGGTTTCGGCGACCTTCAGTTCGTCTTCGTAGGACGGGTAGTCGACCAGAATGCGGAACATGAAGCGGTCGAGTTGCGCTTCGGGCAGCGGATACGTGCCTTCCTGCTCAATCGGATTCTGCGTCCCTAGCACCAGGAACGGACGTTCAAGCGGAAAGTCTTGGCCGGCGATCGTGACCTTGTATTCCTGCATCGCTTGCAGCAATGCGGCCTGAGTCTTCGGCGGCGTGCGGTTGATTTCGTCGCCGAGCAGGATGTTGCCGAAGATCGGCCCCTTCACGAACTTCATGCGGCGATGGCCGGTCCCTTCTTCGGTTTCCAGGATTTCAGTGCCAGTAATGTCCGAGGGCATCAGGTCTGGCGTGAACTGGATACGGCTGAACTTCAGCGACAGCAAGTCGGCGACAGTCGATACCATCAGCGTCTTTGCGAGCCCCGGCACTCCTTCCAGTAAGCAGTGCCCGCGCGAAAACAACGCGATCAGAATCTGCTTGAGTACATCTCCTTGGCCAATAATGACCCGCTCCAATTCCCGAGACATTTTGTGATACGCCGCAGTCAATTCCTCGGCGGCGCGCAGGTCGGCGTCGTCCATTCGTTCATTACTGGGGGCCTTCGACATCGTTGTTCCTCGGTGTGAATTCAGGGAAACTAGAGAATCGGCAAACGTCGATGCGTAGGCTAGCCGTCGGCAACGTGGAGTCAACGAACTCCAGAGAGCTGCTTTGCATGAAACTCTCAATTTGAATTGAATGGCCGAACAAGTGGGAATTGAGTTCCGGGAGCCACGGATGATTCGAGTTGAAAGCTACGAAAAAACTTATCGCGAGACGGTCGCGGTACGGGGACTGAGCTTTGAAGTTCCGGGCGGTTCGATCGTCGGTCTGGTCGGGCCGAATGGAGCCGGAAAAACGACGACTCTGCGAGCACTTGCGGGAATGATTCCGCCAACTCGTGGAAAATTAACGGTTGCCGGACACGACATCGTACTCGACCCGATCGCCGCCAAAAGTCGGCTGGCGTTCATTCCGGATGAGCCGCAACTCTTCGACGTCCTGACAGTTTGGGAGCACCTGGAATTCACGGCGTCGGTTTATCGCGTGCCGGCCTTTGAAGCCGAGGCCGAACGATTGCTCACGCAGTTTGAGCTGACCGAAAAACGCAATACGATCGCTCAAGAACTGTCGCGCGGAATGCGACAGAAGGTGGCGATCTGTTGCGCGTATCTGCATCAGCCGGAGGCGATCTTGTTTGATGAGCCGCTCACGGGGCTCGACCCGCGCGGCATTCGGACCTTGAAAGAGTCGATCCGCGAACGGGCGGCGGCAGGCGCAGCCGTCATGATCAGCTCACACCTGCTCGATTTGATCGAAGACTTGTGCAGCCATCTGTTGCTGATGCACCGTGGCCAATGTCTGTTTCAAGGGACGATCACCGAAGCCAAAAATCGGTTGGCGGAACTTGGTGCGGATGTCTCACTGGAGCATTTCTTTTTTCAACTCACAGAACAGTCAAAGTAGGTTGGTCACTCTTGTCGGACCAAAGATGGGCCCAAGCGCCCGTCCTTCGCAAAGGCCAACTATGTTTCACT
The DNA here is from genome assembly GCA_016872645.1 of Planctomycetota bacterium. Classification (GTDB taxonomy): domain Bacteria; phylum Planctomycetota; class Planctomycetia; order Planctomycetales; family Planctomycetaceae; genus SXKJ01. The sequence continues at coordinate 29,797 of VGZH01000046.1, forward strand.
CCGCACTGTGGAAATTGATTCGCCTGAAATGGCGTGGCGGGTTTCGTCAACTCTGGCGGAGCTTAAAGACGCCCCGCGGATGCGTGCAGGCCATTTTCATGTTTTTGATGGTGGCCTACGGCATCGGTTCGATATTTTTCGTCGGGAGGATGTCGTCCGCAGCTCCGGAGGCTGCCGCGATGATGACCGGCCGACTGCGCGATGTTGCGGCGTTCGGACTCTTCGCATTTACGACTTGGGCAATACTGTTTTCCACCGGCGAAGCGACCGTTTTTTTTACTTCCAGCGAAGTCGCGTTTTTGTTTCCCGCCCCATTTCTGCGGCGGCAATTGTTGACGTACAAATTGCTGCAGAGTCTTGGTGGATTAATCTTCGCCAGTTTGCTGTTGTCTCTGTTTTTCGCCCGCGGTGCGTGGTTGTGGCTGGGAGGATTTACCGGCACTGTCCTGACGCTTTCTTTCGTGCAACTCCTGACGATGAATGCCGCGTTCGTGCGGCAGATGCTGGAAGCTAAATCGAACGTGCTGCTGCGCCGAGTACTCGGTTACAGCGTCAGCGTCTGGGTTTTGATTGCAGTCACGCAGATGGTTCTGAATGCACCGAGCGGCGACTTCGCCGCGCTGGCTATCTCGTTTCGCAACTCGACGGCAGGACGTTGGTTACTCGCGCCGTTTGACGTGTTTGCACGAATGATCTTCGCCAACGATTTGACCAGCTTCAGTATCTCGACCGGATGCGTGTTGCTGCTCGACACGATGCTGCTGGCGGCGGCGTATCGACTGGATGGTCTCTCGTTGGAGGCCGCCTTGGCGATCAGCGAGAAATTGACCGCACGAATTAAATTGGCTCAAACCAAGGGGGCGTGGCACGTTTTGGGGTCGCCAACGTCTCAAATGGCGAAACGTCGGGTGCCTCGATTGCCCTTCTGGAAAGGCATTGGCCCCATCGTCTGGCAACGAGTGACCACCAACATTCGCACTTCGGCCAAGCTGTTCGCATTGCTCGGCGGTGCGGCACTGCTGGCGGGAGGTCTCGCGTTCGGCGTGCACCACAAGACTCCGGAACAACCCTTCGCAGCCGCGGCGGCAGGCATCGGAGTGATGGTCTACGTCAGCTTCCTGATCTGCATGTCGCTGCAAAACGAAATCGAACGAGTCGGCTACTTGAAATCACTGCCGATCAGTTCGGTCGCCATCGTCATGGGGGAGCTACTGGGCTTCGTCGTACTGTTGTCGGTCGTTCAAGGCTCGTTCTTTCTGGCGCTGTGTGGCCTGTTGCCATCGGTCGCCGGCTGGCTGGTCTGCGCGGCGGTGCTATCGCTGCCACTGAACTTTCTGCTATTCGGAATCGACAAATTGATTTTCTACTGGTATCCGACACGCATGGCGAAGGGAACTCCCGGAGACTTTCAGAACGCCGGCCGGCAAATGCTGTTTGTGTTGTTGAAGATGTTGCTGCTCGGAAGTGGCCTGGCGCTCGTGGGCGTCGCAGTCATTCCCGGAGTGATGCTGCAATCTCCGCTGCTGGCTGTGATTCCGGCTGCCTTAGTGCTGCTCGCCGAATGCGCTGGCCTCGTGCCTCTGCTGACTTACGCCTTTCACCGCTTCGATCCAAGCGTCGATACGCCTGCGTGACACTTTGAAATTGCGTTATTTCATCGTCGGAAAACGACGTAGGCGTCCCTGAAACGGCCATTCGAACTACTGATGGATTGGGGTCGATTGCGTCAAAGCGGATGTTTGAGTTTGCAAGGTGTTGAGTGAATTGTCTCCGAAACCTAGCGGACTTCGACACGATAAAGCCATCTTTGCGCAGGGATGCTTGGCCATTTCTGCCGCTCTTCGAACTCCGCAATCCTTGGCCTGGGAGATGTAGATCACCTGACGACCTGTGTCGCCGGGGTTCCTCACGAACAGAGTGGCGTGCACTGCGAGTTCGTCGCGACCTCCGTCGCTCACCGCATGCGCGGAGACAACATCCAACGTCCTGAAAAAACAGCTCGGCCACTAAAAACCACCCCCACGCTTCCCGCCGATCGTGTCCCAAAGCCCTTGGCAAAACCAATGACAAATTTCTTCATTTAGCCGAATCCATCCCAGCCAAAATTCGTTGCGAGGAATGCGGGCCTAGATGCCTCGCCGAATCTGATGAGCTTCAAGGCCCGCCCCCCACGGCTGGCCGGTGTCGGAAACGATCGATTTCAGCGGACGATCAGCCGATCGACTTCGAGTACTTTCGGGCGGTCGGGGCCGACTTGCATCACTCCCAATGCGATGGTGACCGACAAGATAACGGTGATGAGATATTCCTTTATGACGCACCTGTTCTGTTCAAGCTTGCGAAGTCAGAGACTCTCTATCGCTTGCCAATTGTCACCGACAGAGACATCCACCGCGAGCGGCACACGTAGCGACATAGCCGTGGTCATTTCTTCGCGAACCAGCGCGGCGAGCGATTCGACTTCGTCCGTTGGAGTTTCGAAGACCAACTCGTCGTGGATTTGCAGCAGCAGACGACCGGGATGCCGAGTCTTTCCGAGCTGATCGTGGACTCGGAGCATCGCTTGCTTGATGAGATCGGCAGCCGAGCCCTGAATCACAGTGTTGATAGCCGTCCGCTCAGAGAGATTGAGTTGCTGTTTGCGTTCCGGACGGATGCCGCTGATCGCTCGGCGTCGGCCGAGAATCGTCGTTGCGAAGCCTGTACGAGCGACCTCGGCGAGCGTTTGCGTGATATATTGGTCGACGGCAGCGTACTTGGCAAAGTACTGATCGATGAACAGAGTCGCGTCGTTCTGGTCGATATGCAGTGCCTCGGACAGTCCGAAGGCGCTCTGGCCGTAGAGCACTCCGAAGTTCACCGCTTTGGCGATGCGGCGTTGCTCGGAGCTGACGACTTCGGGCCTGACGTTGAAGATTTCGCAGGCGACCGCCGTGTGGATGTCGGTCCCCTTCGCGAACGCTTCACAGAGCACTGGATCGCCGCAGAAGTGCGCGAGAATGCGCAGCTCGATCTGCGAGTAGTCTGCGCAGACGAAGCGCCAACTCGGCTCGGAAGGGATGAAGGCTCGACGGACGCGATGTCCCTCGATCGTGCGGATCGGAATGTTCTGGATGTTTGGATCGCTGCTGCTGAGTCGTCCGGTGGCGGCGACGACCTGGTTGAAGCGAGCATGAATCTTACCGGTCTGTGGATTCACCAACTCTGGCAGTGAATCAAGGTACGTTCCTTTCAGCTTGCTCAGTTGCCGATGTTCGATGATCTTTGCTGGCAACGGATGCTCTAACGCGAGCTTCTCCAGCACATCTTGATCGGTGCTGGGACCGGTCTTGGTCTTCTTCATGACCGGCAGCCTGAGTTCTTCAAACAGCACCTTCGCGAGTTGCTTGGGCGAGTCGATATTGAACTCGTGGCCGGCGATCAGATGGATCTCGGCGACGAGTTCGGTCAGTCGCAGAGCGATCTCTGTCGATTGCCGCCGCAACTCCGCAACATCGACGCGGATGCCAGCCGTTTCCATTTCGGCCAGTACGCCGATCAACGGACGTTCGAGGTTCCAATATAAGTCCCACAATCCTTCGCGATGCAATTTGTCTGCAAGTTGACGTGACAACTGCCAGGCCGCATCAGCTCGTTCCGCCGCCCATTCAGCGAGCCGTGGTTGATCCGCAAACAGCACGAGATCGAATGGCGGCAACTCCTTCTGCAGATATTTCTCGGCCAGCGCCCCGAGTTCATGGCCGCGTGCTCCGGCTTCGAGCAAATAGCTCGCAACCATCGGATCGACGCCGAGTCCGGTCACGTGGATTCCGGCACGATTCAGCAGCAACAGGTCGACTTTGAGTTCGTGGTTGGAGATTCGTACGTCGGCCGATTCGAGGATTGGTTTCAGCGTGAGCAGTACACGTGGAGTGGAAATTGGCGGAGCAGGGGATGGCGTGGATTCGATGGATGCCGTTGCCTCGTCTTCGAAAAGCGATTGCTGGCGTCGCGGCGCGCGTTGCTGCGACGAGCCCTCACCCGGCCTTTGGCCAGCCTCTTCCAAAGGGAGAGGAGTAGAATCAGCGACCGGGATGAACCATGACTTGTGGGATTCCCACGCGAACGTGAGAGCGAAGATGTTGGCTTGAGTGGGGTTGGGCGATGACGCGATCACATCGAGACAAAACTCGCGCTGTGCTCGCAACTGCTCGATGAACACAGCGAGTTGTGTTTCGGTCTCGACGATCTCGCAGCAATGAGCCGGCTCGAAGAACAAGCGGGCCTGCTGGGACGTCGTCGCAGAATCGTCCGTGATGGCGAGCTTGAACTCGCTGGGCAGCGACCTGGCTTCGTCGATGAAGTGGCGGAATCCGTACTCCTGAAACAGAGTGACCAACTTTGCGACATCGACTCGGCCAACCTGAAGCGTGTCCCAATCAATGTTCAAATCAAGATGCTGATTGAGCGTAACCAACGTGCGGCTGAGGCGCGCGAGTTCAGCAAACTCTTTCAGATTGGATTTGAGTTTGTCGCCCGCGACTTTATCGGCATTCAACAGCACTTCGTCGAGCGAGCCAAACTGCTCGAGCAGCGCGGTCGCCTTTTTGGGACCGACCAGCGGAACTCCCGGCACGTTGTCGGCACTGTCGCCGACGAGCGATTGGAAGTCGATCACTTGATCGGGACGCACGCCCCAGTCCGCCTTCAGATCCGCCTCATTGAGCCAGGTGTTTTTGCGGACGTTGAAAATCTGCACGTGCGGGCCGAGCAGTTGGCGAGCGTCTTTGTCGTTAGTGACGATACGGACGTCGAAGCCCCGCTCGACCGCCTGCCGCGTCAGCGTGGCGATCACGTCATCTGCTTCCCAACCGTCGCAACGCAACTTCGGGATGCCAAAGCCCTCCATCACCTGCTGCACCATTTCGATCTGCGGCCGCAGGTCTTCGGGCATCTCGGTACGATTGGCTTTGTACTTGGGGTACAGAACCTCGCGAGTCCCCGGCCCTGGCGAGTCCATCGCGCACAGCCAGTGCGTTGGCCGCTGAGACTCTAAAATGTGGAAAAGGTCTCGTGTGAACCCAAAGACCGCGTTCGACGGCAGTCCCTTGGGACTGGTCATCGAAGGGATCGCGTGGAACACCTGAAACAGCAGCGAAAAGGTGTCGATCAGGAAAAGCGTGGGATTGGTCATTGGTTGTTGGTGACTGGTCAGTGGCGATTTTAAGCCGGAATTTAGCCAGTGCGCTTCCCAAATCACCAATGACCGCTCACCTATTAACCAATAACCAATCTGACTTCACTCTCACTACAACCGCCATGCTCGGCACGTCCGTCCAGCCTTTCGGCTGAATCGACTGCTACGACCGCTCTTCTGACCGCGTCTTGACCCGGCTCAAAGGCCGGTTAGAGTTCCGCCGTCACGTCAAATCACGGCTTTTCCGATATTCCGAAGACTCCATTCTCCAATCGAGGTGTGTCATGGCTGTGCCGCAAAACAAGCCGATCGGGTATCAGGTCGCTGTCATCGTGTTATCGCTGGGGATCGTGATTCTGGGCACGCTGGTCTACATGGACCAGAAAAACATCCGACAGGTGACGGCGGAGAATCTCAAATCCACCGCGGAGCGTCAAAAGATCGAGGCCCTCGAAAGAAAAGTGCGAGAAGAGTTTGAAGACCTCAAAAAGTTAACCGGCAATCCCGGTGATGATTATGGGCTCGGCGACGACCAAAACGTCAGCAAAGTCCGTGGCAGCAACCTGGCGGACATCGCTAAAGCCGCTGTGGCTGAACCGACTCACAAAGCGGCGATCAATACTTTGGTGCAACGTGCGGCCGCTCGAGAACAAGAACGAGATGAAGCCCGCGCCAAGCTGGACGAAGCTCAGAAACTGATCGTCGACCTCCAGAGGCAGTATCAAGTGCGAGTCGACGCCCAAGATGCCGGCCGCGTGAAGGCCGAGGGTGATCTGAGCGTCGCCATCAAGAACAAAGATGAAGAGGTTCGCACCAAACAAAAGCGGATTGACGAACTCACCCAAGCGGCCAACGAGGCGGCAACGGAACTCGAAAACGAAAAGGCCGCTCGCGTGGCCGAAGTCAAAGCTCTTGAAGCCCAGATTTCCAAGCTCGCCGCCATTAATGGCAAGCTTTCAGACGAGATCGACGAAATCAAGAAGACGAGCTTCGAGATCGCCGATGGCGAGATTCGCTGGGTCGATCATCAAAATGGTCGCGTTTGGATCAATCTCGGCGAGGCGGACAATTTGCCCAAACGAACGACCTTCAGCATTTACACCAAGAATCACAATGGCGTGGCTCGGGGCAGCAATGACATCAAGGGTTCGATCGAAGTCACCCGTATTATTGACGCACACACCGCTGAGGCACGCATCATCAAGGACGATCTTTATCAACCGATTGTCAAGGGGGACCCAATCTTCACGCCAATTTGGAGCCCCGGTCGCAAAGAGAACTTTTCGTTTGTGGGCATCATCGACCTTGATGGCGACGGCAAGAGTGACCGACAGAGGCTGCATGAGCTGGTTTCAGGAGCAGGGGCAACGATCGACAATGAAGTCGATGATGATGGCAAACGGATCCGGTACACGAAGTTTCCGAATGAGTCCATTGATTACGGCGAAGGCGTTCCAGGTATCGATGTCAACACGAAATTCCTGGTCGTCGGCGAGATTCCTGACATCGCTCTCGCGGTCAAAGATGAAGACAAGGCCCGCATCAGCCTGATCTTGAAGCACCGAAAAAATCTCGGTGACGAAGCTAAACAGCAGGGCGTACGAGTCGTGAACCTCAACGACTTTTTGTCGTGGATTGGATATCAGCCGCAACGCCGTTTGTTTGTGCCCGGCACGGGATACAAGCTCAAGGCTGGCGAACGGGAGGCACCAGTCGACAAGGTCTCCGGCCAAGTCTCGGGAGCGATCAGTGGCAACAAGCGAATCAAGCCAGCCACGTCATCCGGACAAACCAGTCCCTTATACGGCAAGTAGCCCCCGCCGCTGGTCGAGTCTCAACGGGCGGCACCGAATTGAGGTGGTCTTGCGATCCGTTCGCGGACGGATCTCGCTTTCTCGGCGAGCATGACGAGCGTTTCGCAGTCCGCATGTATGCCCCGGCAGACTTCCTCACAGGCCGGGAACAAGCCTTCGCTGGTCCGTTGTCGAGCCAGCTCCGCCGCAAGTTGATCGCCTTTCCGCTGCAATCCCCCTCGCAGGCGACGAGTGAACATCATCACCAGCAGCGTTGTCCACAGCAGGAAGATCACTCCCGCGTTGATGTAAAACGCTCCCGATAAATACGGGTCGTGCCGCAAGTCATCAGCGAACATCGAATCGTAGAAAAAGCTCTTCAACACGCGGTACAGCACGAAGCCGACAAACGACAGTAACAGGGTTTCATACCACATACGGATCAGCTTGCCCGAACGTCGCTTCGCAACTTCTTCCACCATTCCGTCGATCCGTTGGCCGGCATCGCCGAGAAATTGGCCTTCGACACGCGCTGCTTCTTGGCGGAGTTCTTGGACCGTCTTTGAGTTGCTCGACAACGTGGTCAGCCTGGCATCGCGCAGAAAACCGCTCAGGACTAATTGCGACTCGCGCAGCAAGTCGTCTTCCAGTCCGAGCGAGCTGGCCGCACGTTGCAGGCTGGTTTCGGCTTCGCGTTCTTGTTGCTTACTCGAAAGCCAGCGACTGCCTTGTACGACACCAATCAACGCCATTTGCACGGACGAGCGTGCTCGCCACAGCGTTGCCGACGCGATCAGATTTCCAAGACCGGAATACACTCGCAACATGGATGAAAAGAGGCTGACGCCCCAACGCTCGGTGACTGCAGTCAACAGTCGCCGCTCCCACAGTCCTTGACTGGCGACCAACTCATCACGCAGCCGTGCGGTCATCGCCTCGTGCAGTCGCTGCCGCTGTATCTCCAATTCGGCTTCCAGTTTCTCGATCGCGGGCAGGTTCGCGGCGACGTGCTCGCGACAGTGAGCAATCGCGACATGAATCAAATCCAGCAGGTTCGCTCGCCGAACTTGAAGCCGTTGCGATGACGCGACGCGGCTGGTCAACAGGTCTTGCAACCGAGCGAAGTCACCGGACGGACGTCGTCCCGCTTGTTGATCCTGCAACGCTCGCACGGAATCCACGAAAAAGACCTCCGGCACGGCGTACGTCTCCGCGAGTTGTCGACGCCAGTCCTCGCGGATGTCGCTGTCGTGGTCGGCGTGCGTTTGCACAAACAATAGCCGGCAGCCTTCTGCGGCCTGTCGCAATTCATCTCTGACTCGGGCAGAGCGATACTTTTGCTGCGTCGACACAAGCAGCAGCACGTCGCAATGTGGCAGAACTTTTCGCAATCGAGCCAAATTGGAATCTGCGGTCTCCGCTTCCGAAGTGTCCGGATCAGGACAGTCGACGACGACGATGTCTCGCAAGATTGGCGAGTCGATGCGGACCAGTTCGAATTCCGACAACGGTAGTCCGAGTGAGTCGAGATTCGTATCCGGATGCGCGATCAAGACCGGAAGTGTTGTGGTCGGTCGCTCGCGGCCTGTGCGAGTGCATTCGCGACCGACCAGCGCGTTAACGAGCGAACTCTTACCGACACCAGTGCCGCCAAATGTCACCACGACCAGTGGAGCTTCCAGCCGAATCCGCAAGGTCTCCACGCGGCCGAGCAGTCGACGCACGATCGCCTGGCAGTAGCCCAGCGGCTCCCAGGCCGATTCCGCGGCGACGAAGACTCGAAGCCGACGGACCAGTTCGTCGATCTCCGCAAATAGTCCGATTTGTGCCAGTTCAGAATCAGCCATATTCGAGTTCAGTCGTTGAAGTTCCTGCGAAGGCGAGTCGTTCGAATCACAGTCGTTGGCTCGCTTCGCGGCAAGAGCCTAAAGGCTAGATTCCAGCAAGCCCATCGTCTCACGCACCGTTTGAAACGTTTCTGACTGCGGAACCAAGGTCGCCGCCTGCAGTTCGTCCGGTAAATCGCCGAAGAGGTGTTCCTTGAGCATCCGCGCTAACCAACTGGCTCGTTTGGCCGCGAACCGCGCGTGCAGTCGGCGGAACCGAGCTTCGAAAACCCCGGCGCTGGTCGCCGCCGCTCCGCTGATTGCCGATTCTCCGGCGACGGCTGAAACCGTCCCGCCCGCAATGTCGACCGCAAATTGCAATGCGGTGCTCGCAGCAACTTGATGGACCGCGTGCCCGGCCGGACCGAATCCCGTGACGAACAAACAGACGCTCGTCACCGGGCGTACTGCCGCCGCGCCGTGGTCGATCCATTTCATGAATTGAAACGTTTGCGGGCTGTCCTTTCGAAACCCGTCCATCTCGAGGCCAACAAGATCGCGAATCTCATGTTCTAAATCGGTGAGGTCGTGTCTCGTCTTCAGCAGTTCGAGCAATTCGACACGCGACTTGCCTCCCAGCAGCTTTTCGAGGCGTGGTTGCAGCAGCGGATTACCCAGCTCAGCGAACCAACGCAATCGTTCGTAGACCGATTCGACGGTATCGAGAACCGTTTGCCACTCACGCTGCCGGTACTGTTCGAGTGGGAGCGTGCGCTTTCCCTGCAAACGATTGCGCAGCATCGAAAATGGCTTAAGCATCCCGCTGCCGATGGCGTTGTAAAAATCGTGAACTTTTTTCGTCCAACCCTCCCGCTGCTGCTGCCACCAAAGCCTGACCTCCTGAACGACCACCGAATTCGGCATCAGGGGCCAATCTTTGCTCTCGGACAGTTGATGGGCAGAAAGTAGTTGAGACGCAGATTGGAACTCCGCACTGCGCCGCTCAATTTCCGCGAGATAGGCCGGCAGGCCCGACTCAGGATTGAGCACGCTTTGCAGCGATCCCCGCAGCGTCCGCAATTTGATCTCACGGAAGTGCAGGGCGGAGATGTCGTCTTTGAGACTGCATGGCTCTGTTGTTTGGCGAGCGGAGGATGTCATTCCTCCGAGTCCAACGCCACTTGATCCGCCAGCCTCGGAGGGTTGCCACCCTCCGCTCGCCTGGTTGTCGACATAGAACGGTAACCGATTTTCCTCTGCCGCACGCCGATCGGCAGGTGCGACATACACGAACTCGGGCTGCACCCCAGTCTCTTGGCAAAATGTTCGCAGCCAGATCGGCCAGAACGACTCGTCGTCTGGAATCAGCACCTGGTTGAAGATGATCAGCACCGCTTTGTCTTCTTCAGCCGCCTTGCGGAAGAATTGTTTGACGGCCGCGTCGTTGTATTTCTGTTGCGTGAGCACCGCGACCAGCACATCGGCGCAACGGCGAATGTTGTCAGCTCGTTCCCAATTCACGCGCACGTCGCCATCGATGTCGGGAGTGTCGAGGATCAGCAGATTCGACGGCGTGGCGTCGCTGGTCCGCCAGAACAGGCGATGTTCCGCGTGATCTTCGAGAGCCGCGTCGGCCTGCGACCACTCGTGCAATTCGAAGCCACGAAAGACAGACTTCAGATCATGTCGCGCGGCAAAGTCTGGCGGCACGAGACAGACGGGATGCTTCGTGCCGGAAGCGAACGGCGACGTCGCACTGGCTCGGCAGCCAGCGAGGTGATTGAAGATCACGCTCTTGCCGATGTTCGTCCCGCCTACAACCGCGACAACAAGAAACGCATCGTCAGTCATCTGTGGCAGCAACTTGCGTTCGAGCAGTTCAAACCACTCGCGTCCAGCCAGCAGCGGCAATTGCAACAGTCGGCTCTGAGCTTCCAACTGCCGAATGGCCGAATGCAATCGTCGGACGTGTTCGGCACAGGCAGCGTAGGTCGAGCTCATCAGGCGGAGGCTTGCTTCAAGGATTCAGCGATGGAATTACGTGCGTTGCCGCATCCGGTCGAGTGCGCGGCTCAAGGTCGGACCGATTGAGTTTTCGGGGATGCCCAGCGACGCGCTGATCTCACGATACGATTTGCCTTCGAGGTGAAACTGTCGGATCACATCCGCCTCGCGCGGGGGCAGGCCTCGCAGTAACCGAGTGACCTCTTCGCGATCTTCAATGCGTTGCGATTCCGTCGTTCCAACTCCGGCCGCATCCAGCGAAGAACCATGAGCTGGCACATGCCCGAGTGCCTCGGACATCCGTCGCTGCGTGATCTCTTTCACGACAATTCGCCGGGCAATCACGGTGAGGTACGTCGCCAGCGAGCTTTTGCCTCGAAACTGTCGCAGCGCTCCGTAGTTGTTCGACAGCAACGTGACAAAGACCTCGGCACACAAGTCCTCAACGTCATCGGCCGACAGCGGCACGCTGCGTGAATGAGCCGTGTGGTTGATGACATGCACGAACAGGCCAATGAATCGGTCGACGAAATCCTTCCACGCTCCCGGTTCTTCGGAGAGGCAGCGTTTCAGCAGAGTGCGGTCAATTTCCGTGAGTGCCACGATTCAGTAACCGTCGTTGAAAGCAAGGAAAAGGCTTCAAAAGCCACGCTTTGCACTCTAGTTCGATCCCCGAAACGGGACAAGACGGCATTTTCGCGGATTCATGGTCTCAGAGAGCCAGCCATCACGGCTGTACGAGGATCCGCTGATTCACGGCGACGTTTTTCTTTGTCAACTTTCCTTGGCCGTGCGGAAGTTCGATCGCCAGATCGACACGTTCCGCCTTGCCGAGTCCAATGTGGGCGATCGCTTCCTGGCCGGAGCAATAGCCGTAGCCGATGCTGATCTCGCGCGAGGCAATACGCGACGTGACATTCGACTGGCCTGCCGGGCTGACATGAATCTTGGTGCCAATGCCCATGCGATTGACTCCGGATGTTCCTTCGATGCTGACTTGCAGCCAATTGCCGCCGGGAGTCTCGTTGCGAAGCAGTAGCGAGGGCGACTCGATCCACCAGCTGGGCAGGAACATGTCGAGCTTGCCGTCTTGGTCGAAGTCGCTGGTCGCACACGGGGCCATGTAGATGATCTTTTTCTCTTCCAGAATCTTCGTGAACAGTTTTCCGGAACTGCGTTGCTTGCGATCTTCCTCGTCCGGGAAGTCATTGAGCGTCCAGACCTCTTCTTTGAAACGTGGAAGTCCCTCGCGAACGCCGAGATTCTTGTAGATCAAAGGATGTGGTTGGCCATCTTTGAACTTCACGATGCTCACCAGGATGTCCGGCCAGCCGTCGTTGTCAAAGTCTTGAATCTCAACATGCGGAGCCTTCAGCAACAGCGGTTCGAGGCCGGCCGCTTCGGTGATGTCCTCGAAGATTGGCTCGTTGTTTTTGACGCCGCGATTCAGGTACAGCCGAATTGGGATCGGAGTAATCCACGGTGTCTTGAAGTGATGCCCGATAACGATGTCCGGCAATCCGTCTCGATTCACGTCCGCAACGCACGCTCCGGCCGGAGTGTCCTCACCCTTCGCGTTCGACCAACGCAGGACTTCATTCACGCCGGTCGCTTCACGGAACTTGCCCTTCTGATCGTTCAGGTACAGCCGATGCTCGCCGGCTCCGCTGGTCAGAAAGATGTCGGGCCATGTGTCACTGTTCATGTCGGCTGCCAGGCAACACAAGCCGCCGTAACCGAGCGGCAGGCCGACCTTCGCCGAAACATTCTCGAACCGATGACCGCCGAGATTGCGATACAGCACCGGCCCGACCTTCACCTTCGGCGAGTAGTATTGCTCGCACGTCAGCAGATCGAGCAATCCATCGCCGTCGTAATCGAGTGCCGCCACGCCACGACCTTCGTAAAGCGACGGACACGCCCCGCTCTCCTTCGAGACATCGGTGAACTTGCCACCTCCATCGTTCCGGAAAAAGTAATTCGGAACCTCGAACAGCGGGTCGCCCTTCTTCGATCCGTGAGAACAAACCGAGACGTACAAATCCAACCGTCCGCTGTTCGTAAAGTCGGCGAATAACGCGCCGCTTCCCATGCCCGTCGTCCGCAGATGCTCCTGCGAATCGAGCCGGAACTTTCCTTTTTCATTTCTCAGGAACACTGCCGGCTTCGAACCGGCATTGTGAAACGTCGCGACAAACAAATCCGGCCAGCCGTCTCCATCAACATCCCCCCACGCCGAGCCATGTCCGCGAAGCCCCGCGGCATGGGGAAAGATGCCGGCCTGCTCGCCGACATCGCGAAATACAAACGGATCAGCAGCAAACGCTGTCACGGACACGCAAACGATCAACGTCGTCCAAATCGCTCGCATCATCGCCTCCATTAGATTGCCTCTTGTCCGGCCGATGGCCGTGAACCGCAAGCCGATGACCGATTTCAGTTTCTCAAAACTCAGGAAAGGATCACGGCCGACGGCTTTCGGCTTGCCGCTGAACAAACGTCGTCATGGCTGCCGTTCCGACTCCGGAATGTGAATCACGGTCAGAGCACAACAATCCCAAACCTTGCCGCCGCGGTTGGCGTTCCAGTTGATGTAGAGCTTGCTGCCATCGGGATCGACCGCCGAACTGAACGTGCCGGCGAGCGTGACTCCGTATTTCTCTTGATAGAGCGGATGCAGGAACGCGATCACCTTGCGCGTCTTGGTCTGCACGTCGTACTGCACGACCGCGCTGCCGTCCTTCTCGCTGCCACCATGAGCACCAGGGATGTAGTACAGGTATCGGCCGGTCGGATCGGCATCGATCGTCGTGATGTAGTTCTGCGATCCGACCTGAGCGGGGCCGAGTTCCGTAGCTTTCTCGGTCTTCGTATCGAACGCGAACAGCAGCGACTCACCAGATTTGCCACCCTTGGAGACCGTGTACACGATCCCTTGCGGCGTCTCCTGCGTTGCTGATCGCAGGCCGAGTTCCGCGTTGATCGGCGTCGGCGGGCCGGGCTGGTCGGGATCGAAGCGGACCAATCGGCCGATCATGTCTTCCTTGCCGGGCGTGTAATAAATCTTGCCGGTGGACTTCGCGAAGATCATGTACCGGGCCGGCCCATCCGGCCCGTCGAAGATCGTCTTCTTTTTATGGACGTCATACGCGAAGAACCGCACGGCACTGCCGTCCGATTTCTCGCCGGCCGCGGTTCCGCCGTAAAAAATCTTTCGCTTCGGGTCGAGCACGCTGTTCGGGATGCAGTGCTTCGGCACCGGGCCGTGAGCGACCACCTCCGCTTTGCCGTCGCTCGGCCGCACGCGGATGATCCAGTCCCCTTCGTAGTGGTACTTGTCCACGGTGACGGTGGTCGAACCGCGATGCGTCGAGAAATACAGCCAGCCCTCGTCATCCATGTCGAGCCGCCCGTGAATCTTCGCCGGGACGTAATGCCCCTCCGGCATGTTGAGCAGCTTGCGAACCTCAACCAGCTCGCGAAATGTTTTCGTCGCCGGGTCATACTCAAACACGAACGCATTGCCGACGAGATGCGGATCCCCCTTCGACGACAGCAGCGAGTAATGATCGCCGATCGACGCGTAGTACTTGCCGTTGATCGCCAAGCTGTCCCCCCAATTCGACCACGGCTTCCCCTCGTAGTCCTGCCGAGGGAAGTAGAGGAAATCGACCGTCGGCGGCGTCTTGGCAATCGCGATGTCCTTGCCGATCGTCTCCGTCGGCCTGAGAAACGCTTCGCTCTTGTCAGTGACTACTCGCTCGCCGTTGTGCAACGTCGGCGGGAACTTGAGCGGCGGGGGAGCTTCCTTCTTCGCCACCGGTTTCTTCGTCGTCCCCTTTTGAGCATGCGAGGTAGATGTCTCCACGCAGAAAATCGTCAACGCACACCCCAGAACCCACCATCGCTGAACCATGACGAGTGCTCCCAGTGTTTGACGGAAAAACGGACACCGGAACGATAGCCTCTCCCGCTCAATTATTCTTGTCGGCGTCGGTTCGCACGACCGCGACTGTGGTCGTACTTCCGGCCCAGCGTAGACTCGCGCGACAACAACCGTAACAGTCACGCGAGCCAATTGGCGTCGGCTCTTGCCGACCAATGGATCACGAATCATTCAATTCGTTGCCGGGAACGCGCACTACTTCTTGGAGTGAACACAATGGTCGCCAGAACATCCAAGAAATCGGTGAAGGTTCCAAAGAAGTCCGTCGCCAAGCCGGTCGCTGCGAAGACAGCGTCAAAGCCGCCGCCGGGAAATGGCGTGAAGCGGGTCAAGCTTCTTTCGGGCGGCAATCCTCAGATCGCGAAGGGGTACGGCGACGCTCCGGTGCAGGCTTACATCGAGGCCATGCCGGGTTGGAAACGGGACGTCGGACATCGCCTCGACGAGTTGATCGGCCGCGCCGTTCCCAGCGTGTGCAAGGCGGTCAAATGGAACTCGCCGTTCTATGGTGTTGAGGAAGGAGTTTGGTTCCTCGGCCTGCATTGCATGACGAAGTACATCAAAGTGGCGTTCTTCCGCGGCGCGTCGCTGCGCCCCATCCCCCCCGGCGAGTCCAAACAAGAGGAAGTCCGCTACCTCAACATCTTCGAGCACGAGTCGCTCGACGAAGTCCAATTTGTTGCTTGGGTGAAGCAAGCCAGCCAACTACCCGGCGTAAAGATGTGACCCGTAGCCGCGTTCGCCAAGAACGCGGAGGCTGAAATGTTCTATGGTCGCCCTCTCTCCCCGCGTTCTTGGCGAGCGCGGCTACGGAATGATCCCATGCCGATTCCCAAGGACATCCTCGCTTGCGACAAATCGCAGGCGGCTGGCGACAAGCGGATTTGCGATGCGCTCGCCAAAGCTCTCGACCAGCACCTGCCGGGCACCGAGTGCAAAATCTGGCATGCGCATCCGGTGTGGTTCTTGGAGGGCAATCCGATCGTCGGCTACCACAAGCTCAAGGATTGCGTCCGTCTCATGTTTTGGAGCGGTCGATCCTTCGAAGAGCCTTGTCTTAAACCCGTGGGCGGGTTCAAAACCGCTGCCGCGCGATACACCTCGGACGATCAGATCGCAGCCAAGGAACTGAAGCGGTCGCTGAAGAAGTCCATAGAGATCCAGTGGGACTACAAGAACATTGTGAAACGCAAGGGCAAACTTGAACGAGTGAAAACTGAGGAAGCCATCGCGCCGAAGACGCACGGTCTCCGAGGTGCGTCGTCGTTTGGGGCCCGAGCGAGTTTCTGAGCGTCGTGCCTGCCGGATCCTTGGTCAGCCCCGCGGAACGCAACGGCACGTTCGACGTCGTGGTGCGGACGAAGCGAAGCTTTTGGAAGAGATGCGGCGGATCGCTCGCCGGCGGCCCCGCTTTGGGAGTCCGCGAATCCACGACGCGCTCTTGAAGCGTGGCTGGGAAGGCAATCACAAGCGGGTCGAGCGACTGTGGCGAGAGGAAGGGATGCAAGTGCCCAGAAAGCAGCGGAAACGTCGGCGATTGTGCAGCGATAACGGCCCGGAGTTCGTGGCCCAGGAAGTGACTCGGTGGCTTGACCGAGCTATGGTGAAGACGCTGTTCATCGCCAAGGGGAGCCCTTGGGAGAACGGCTATGCGGAGAGTTTCAACAG
>VGZH01000047.1 GCA_016872645.1 Planctomycetota bacterium
TCGTTCACAACCGGCCGAGCCTTTACGCCGCTGGCATGCACGACCAGCGACAACACAAATGGCAACAGCGCCGCCGTCCACAACGCTCGCGGCCACCAACGTCCCTGTTGATTCAACGCTTCCATGCGTGCCACCTCCACTGTTTCACACCGGCAACCACCAGCTAAGTTCGCGGCGGCTTCTAGCACGGTTCGTCAATCCAAGACAAGCTCGGTGTCGCTCATGCGACGGCTTTGAGTCTTGAGCAGATCACTTCTGCTGAGCCAGCCATTTTGCGAGCACGTCTTCGGCCGAAGATTCGTCTCCGGCAGCGCGATCGACAAGGCTTAAGTGCTGTGCTCGGACCAAAGGGCGGACCAATTCGTCGCGCGATGCGGGCGCACCGGCAGCCGCGACGGACGGATGCACGACGAAGCAGTCCCATTCTTGAAGCCCGAAGCTCAGTGACCAGTTCATCACCCACGAGTACGACTTCACGAACTGCTCGTCGCTGTCGGCCGTCGCTGAACGCGGGACGGCGAGAACGACCAGGTCCGGCTTCATCGCTCGCACGGTTTGCTGAGCATCTTTTTCCAGTTGGGCGAGCGTCTTGCCCTCCGTCGTCCATGCCGTGACTTCGACAACGGCGTTTGGATGCTGGCGCTTCAACGCCGGTCCGATGAGCTTGTCGAACGGCGGCATCGCGAGCACGCGGATCGGCTTCGACTGCTTCACCAAGTCGAGCGTCTTGGCCAGGACCGGCGACGGAGGTTCAACGTTCTTCAACGAAACCGATTTGCCGGTGATCGTGCGGCAAAGCTCCTCGGCCATCAGTTTGTGACCATCCATGTTCGGATGGATTTCGTCGCTCAGCGTCAGCCGCCAGGCCCAAGCGTCTTGCTTCCGCTGCGCGTCACCCGATCGGTACTGATCGCACACCGCCAGCTTCAAATCGCGAGCTGTCGAGCGGATGACCTCGCAGTACCGCTCCAGCTTCTCAGTCGGCCGACTCCCCGTGTTGATGACCGCGTTCGGCGTGCAGAGCACGACATCCGCTTTGATCTCGCGACAGCGTGCGACAATTGTTTCGAGGTTCTTCCGAAATTGGTCTTCGGGGATGCGCACCATGTCGTTCAGCCCGAAGCTGACCATGACCAAGTCCGGCTTCTTGCTGAGCACGTCGTGGTCGAGTCGTTCCAAACCGTTCTGCGTCGTGTGCCCGCTGATCCCCGCGTTGATGACCTTTACGTTGGCCTTCGGGATCGCCAGCTTGATCGCAATCTCCAACATCTCCGGATACGCCCGCCGCCCGCCAGTGTGGTAGTAGACCCCGGTGACACTGTCCCCAAGACACACAATCGTCACCGGCTTCTCACCGAGCGTCAGCAATGGCTTCGGAAAGTCGTCCGCGATGGCGGGGCACAACAGCACACAGGTCAAGAGAGCGAACTCTGACATCGCATTGAGCGACGTGCGGCGAGGAGTCGTCGGAGACGTCATGATGGATTCCTGTGAAGAGTGTCCGTTCATTCGACGGCCAAGCCATCGATGGTGAATCGCAGAGTCGGAGCGCCCCACGAATCGAAAACCAACGCTAAAGCCCGAATCTTCAAGGGGATTTCGCCGTCCGTTCTCGCCCCAGCCGAATTCGGGATCGTGGAAGTTGTCGGAGAAGTTTCAGTTCTCGATTGTCCAACCGGAGCCGTCGATGATCTTGAGTCCCGTCTCCCAGCCTTTTGCATTCACGTTTTTCAACGTGACATTCGACACCCCTGCGGCGAGGACTGCGATTCCCTTGAGCTTATTTCCCGGCGGCTTGAGGTCGCCAATGAGCCACGCTCCTCCCCCGTCAATCGTGATGCTCGACGACCGGATGACCAGCGGCCCATAGACCTTGTCCGGATCAAGGCGAGTGTCCTGAGTGATTTCCATCGCAACGGCGTTGGCGGCCAGCACACTCAAGAGAAATGCCAGGAACCCACGAACGGTAATTCTTGTTGACTGGCCAGCTCCCTCTCCGGTCCGGTCGTGACTGCGCCCGAAGCGGGTCTCAACCTCGTCCGCCGCCATGCTGGTACCTCTGTGTTATCGGGGATTTTGCGGGGGGGAGAACTCGCAAGCAATCCGCCTCAAGCGGGATCGGCCTCAACCCCTTCGCGCGGTGAGGCGCGCAGTTCGAGGGCCTTGCGGCGGTCGGATTCGGCGAGCTTCTCTTTGCCGAGCTGCTGGTAGGCCTCGGAACGCATCGCGAAGGCGTCGGCGTCCGTCGGATTGAGCTCGATGGCAGCCGTGAAATCAGTGACGGCAGAGTTGTGATCTCCCAGCCGCCAATGCACTTCACCGCGTGCGCGCAGGCAGACGGGACACTTCGGATCAAGCCGCAACGCCACGTTGTAGTCAGCCAACGCTCGCGGGAGATCGCCGGTGTCAAGATACAACCCGGCGCGGCCGTTGTACGCCTCATGGTTGTCAGGATCAATCTCGAGCGCACGGTTGAAATCCAGCAGCGCGAGGTCGTGGCGATTCAGCGCTCGCCAGGAGTCGCCTCGATTGCGATAGGCAATCACCATGTTCGGTTCCAACCGAATCGCCTGCGAGTAGTCGTCGCACGCCTTTTCGAACTCACCCTTTTCAAAGCGGATGTTGCCGCGATTGTGCCAGGCGCCGACCAATTCCTGGTCGAACTGCAACGCCCTGTCATAGTCGGCCAGAGCCTTGTCGGGCTGGCCGAGTTCATCGAACAAGTTACCTCGGCGGTAGAACAAATCCCCTTCGTCCGGGTTCATATCGATCGCGGTGTTGTAATCGGCGAGAGCTTTCTGATGCTCTCCCTTGCGCAGCCAGGCATCGCCGCGAGACGAAAACGCTCTACGATTGTCCGGTTCGCGTTCCAGCGACCCGTTGAAGTCGGCAATCGCCTCATCCAATTTCCCAGAGTTCAAATATGCCAGCCCGCGATTGAAGAGAATCAACGGATCGTTCTCGGACAATTCGAGCGCGCGGTTGTAGTCTTTGAGAGCATTCTCCAATTCGCCAAGTTCATCCCAGCAATTGCCACGATCCATCACGGCGGGAACGTATTCGGGGTCGAGATCAATTGCCCGCGTGAAATCTTCGATCGCCTTGCGGTAGTCCTGCTGAGCTTCCCAGACTAACCCGCGGTCGTAAAACAAATCGGGGTTGTCCGGGGAAAGGTCGAGCGCTTGTTCGTAGTCTTCGAGCGCCTCGGTCCACTTTTGCTGATCGGAGTACGCTCCGCCACGCAGCAGAAGTGCTTCGGAGTCAAATGGGTCGAGGTGCAACACTTCCGTCAGATCGTCAGCGGCTCGCTCTGGTTCACTGATGAGCGTGAAGACCCGCGCCCGATTGAAGTAATACGCCGACGCAGTGGGATTGAGGTCGATGGCGGTCGTGAAATCTTCGATCGCCCGTTCAGAAACTCCCAGCTTATCCCATACCAGCCCACGATCATTGAAATAGTCGGGATCATGCGGTTCGAGTTGGATCGCGAAATTGAACTCGCGCAAGGCGTCTCGGAATCGCCCTTTCTCGAACAGGCGATTCGCTCGATCGTAGTGCCGTTCCGCTTTGCTCACGGTGTCCTCGCTGGGAGTCGTCACCGAGACATGTCTCGCTCGTCGAATCCTGACCCGTCGCCAGCAAGTATCGCATCGAACCGCCGTGCCGCAAGCACAATCTCTGCGACAGGGCATTTTCGCTATGTCTCAGCCAAAGGACGAAAACTACCGGGTGGCGCGAGTCGACGCAACCAAGGGAGAAGGACACAGTGCCAACTTCCCAGTGCAAGTTACAAAGTGCAGAATGAGCCTGACGGCTCGCACCGTCCAACGTCATCTTTCACCTTGCGTTCTGTCCTTTTCACTTTGCAGTCATCCCGCCCTCCGAATGGCTGGCATTGATTGCGAACCCGCTAAACCGTCGGTATCGTCACCGTTCCGTATTCGACTTTTTCTTTCCACTTTGCCGAGGGCTTACGCCGATGCGCCGCCGAAACTCCCGCCGTCAATTTATGAAAAACGTGACCGTCGCCGGTGTCGGCGCTTATGTGGGTCACGGCTTGGTGAATCCCGATCGAGTTCTCTCCGCCAACGAAGAACTCAACGTCGCCTGCATCGGTGTGGGCGGCAAGGGAGGCAGCGATTCCAGCAACGCCTCGCAATTTGGCAATGTCGTCGCAATTTGCGATGTCGATCGGAACACGCTCGAAAGCAAAGGGAAGTCCGACAAATTCACCAACGCCGAGAAATTTACTGACTATCGCGAACTGCTCGAGAAGCACGGCAGCAAGATCGATCTCTGCACCGTCAGTACCCCGGATCACATGCACGCTCCGGCCACACTGGCGGCGATGCGGTTGGGGATTGGCTGCTACACGCAGAAGCCGCTGACTCGAACGATTTATGAAGCTCGGCTGTTGGCGACCGTCGCGGCCGAGAAAAAGGTCTGCACGCAAATGGGAAATCAGGGGACTGCCCTGGACTCGTCGCGCGAAGCGATCGCCCAGATTAAGTCGGGCGTGCTCGGTACGCTGAAGGAAGTCTTCGCCTGGTCGAATCGCCCAGTCTGGGCGCAAGGCCCCGACCGCCGAATGACGATGCAAAAGTTTGCCGCTCAAGCGAAGATGGATGACCTTGAGAATGCCCCCAAGATCATTGACAAGAAGAAAGAAGAAATTGCCAAGGCTCTCGAGCGAGTCGATTGGAAAAACTGGATCGGTGTCGCGCCGAATCGGGAGTTCTGGCCAGGCATTTATCACACATTCCAATGGCGTGGCTGGTGGGACTTCGGCAGCGGAGCCTTGGGCGACATGGCCTGCCATCAATTGACGGTTCCGTTCGCGTCGTGCGGACTGCGTGATCCGATCTCGGTCCAAGCCAAGTCTACCGGTCACGACTTCGACAGTTTCCCCGCCAGCGCGGTCATCAAGTTCGAGTTTCCCGAAACGTCCGAACGCCCCGCGATTCCCTTCTGGTGGTATGACCGCAAAGGAAACAAGCCGCCGATGGAAGTCTTCGAGAAGCACGGCATCACGAAGGTCTCCGACAGCGGCGTGATGATCGTCGGTGAGAAGGGAACCTTCTACAGTTCGGATGACTACTGCGGTGTTTACGAATTGAAAGGTGTCGGGAAGGTCAAAACCGACTACGAGAAGGCCGAGAACAAAGGGAACAACGACCTCAACAACATGTACGAGTTGTTCCGCGCGAAGCGAGCCAACGATCCGAAGATCGCCAAGTCCAACTTCGTGGACCGGGCCGGCCCGCTCACCGAGACGATCCTGCTCGGTAACCTTGCCGTCTGGGCCGCCGCCACCGGAGGAGAGAAAGGCGCAATGGGTGAATGGGGCGAGAAGGTGGAGTGGGACGCCAAGAACCTCAAGGTCACCAACCTCGCGTCGCTCAAGACACCGCACGTCGCCGATCTGATCAAGCCAAAGTACCCGGAAGGCTACCGATTAGATTAGTTGTCGTTCCGAATTGAGTTTCAATGTAGCCACGTTCGCCAGAGCGTGGGCGTTGGCAGATCGCCCACGTTCTGGCGAACGTGGCTATTTCTCTGTTGTTTCCAGTGTACTGATTGAGATGAAAGTCATGATGCGTCACTCGATTGCTTTGTTGATCGTTGGATTATTGGGACTGACGGGATGCGGTCAGCCTGACACTCCTGGTGGTGACAGGGGTGAGTCATCTGCCAGTGAGTCGAAGAACAAAACGCCGCCAGTGGCCACAAAACAGGGGACGGCCAAATTCGACGACGTCAAAGCCGCAAGGACTCGGATCGACGCATTCGGCTCGCGATCCAGATACTCGCCGAAAGAGGGCCAACTTCTGACGGAAATCGTCATTCAAGACGGATCGAATCTGACGGCAGACGACTTGGCACTGTTCGGCAAGCTCAGCGATCTCGAAAAGCTGCAGATCTTCAACTGCCGGACGCTGGATCACGAGATGGTCGTGAAACTCAACGGCTTGGGAGGACTGACCAGTCTCGCGATCACTAATTCGGTAATCAACGACTCGACGGTGGGGATGATCGTCCAATCGTTTCCCAATCTCGTCGAACTTGATCTGTCGTCAAACACAAACATGACCAACGGGGTGGTCAAGATCCTCAGCGAACTCGGCAAGCTCCAGCGGCTGACGTTGGTGCAAAACCAAGTCAATGACATCGGTGCTCGGCGGCTGGAAAAATTGAAGGAACTCCGCACGCTCGATCTGCGAGGCAACATGGAGGCGGGGGACATGGCTCTGGAGGTCGTCGCGGATCTGCCGAAGTTGACCGCGTTCAAACACCGCAGTACGGCGGTCAACGATGTGGGCCTGGAATACCTCAGCAAGAATCAAACGCTCGATTCGCTGTTGATCCAGGATTTCCAGATCACCGATCAGTCGGGACCGCATCTCGCCAAGCTCGGTAAACTCACCCAACTCGAAATCTTCCGCTGCCAGGGCTTCGGGACCGAAGGAGTCCTTGCTCTCAAGGGGATGGGCTTGACCCGGCTGACACTCCGCGACCTTCCCAACATCGACGATCGAGCGTTGGAGGTCTTCGACGACCTTCCCAAGCTGAAGCGTCTCTACCTGCACGAGATCACGTCGGTCGGTGATTCCGGGCTGAAACATCTCGCGGCTCTCAAGTTGCTGGAGCTGCTCGATATTTGGACGGTCCCGCAAATGACCGATGCCACGATCGACGTGATCGCAACGCTTCCCAATCTGAAGGAACTGACGATCCGAACGACCGGCGTCACCGACGCGGCCATCGATAAGTTGCTCGGAATGCAAAGCCTGCAATCGCTGGCATTCAAAGAAAATGGCTCAGTCACTGCCGAAGGGCTGAAGAAACTGACGAGTAAGAAATGGTCGAAGTTGGATGTCGGAGCGTCCGACATGAGTGAGTCGGCCCAATAGTTCCTCCAAGTCGTTTGGAACACTCGCCCTCGCTGACGCTTCGGGTTAGTGTGTTCTTGCCATGACCAAACCAGCTACCGCGATGACCGTCCCCAACTTCGTGAAGGCCAAGTCCGAAGGCCGCAAGCTCACGATGTTGACCGCCTACGACTTCACTTGGGCCGGACTACTCGATGCCGCGGGTATAGACTCGATTTTGGTCGGCGATAGCCTGGGCAATGTCATCCAAGGTCACTCGACGACACTGCCAGTCACACTGGATGAAATCATCTACCACGCTAAGTGTGTGATGCGGGCGGTTCGCCAAGCCCTCGTTATCGTCGATATGCCGTTCCTGTCGTTTCAAGTCAGTCCGTCACAGGCGGTCGAGAATGCCGGCCGCATTCTGAAGGAGACAGGGGCTGCCGCCGTGAAGCTCGAAGGGGGAGTAAATCAAGCACAGACGATTGCGGCGTTGACGGCAGCAGACATTCCGACGATGGCCCATGTTGGTTTGCGGCCTCAATCCATTCACAGATACGGTGGAATGAAAATCCAACGGGACAAGCAGGGGCTGCTGGCCGATGCTCGAGCTGCTCAAGAAGCAGGGGCCTTTAGCGTTTTGCTGGAACTGGTTCCGCGAGATTTCGCCGCACAAATCACTCGCGAACTGACCGTACCGACGATCGGCATCGGAGCCGGCCCCGAATGCGACGGCCAAGTGCTGGTTAGCTACGACATGCTCGGCCTGACCGACGGCTTCCATCCGAAGTTCGTCAAGCACTTCGCCGATCTGCGAGCCGAGGCGACTCGTGCGACTCAGCAGTACATCGCCGAAGTCCGCTCCGGGGCGTTCCCCGACAACGCTCACAGCCATCGCTGAACCTGGCGGATGGGCAGCCTTATCCGTACGGCATTTCGGATCGCCGGCTGGTTTCAGAGGGGGCAATCCGCCGACGGCGGACCAACTTCTGTTTTGCATCACGCAGCAGTCGGCCGAGCAAAATGCCGCAGGTGTTGCAAAGTGCTCGGATCGGCGAAAGGGAATTCTCGCCCACCCAGAAACTTGGAAAACCGAAATTGCTTGGCAGAGCAAGGACTTACAGCTCTTTTCCAAAACACAATCAAGTTTGGCACGAGCACTGCAATTGGATTTGCTCGCCGTGGTGGCAGGCGTTGGCCCGCAACTGCAAACTTCGGCAAACCTGAAAACGCTGTGAGTGACTCGTCGTTGCTCACAGCGTTTTTTCTTTTTAGGGTGTCTTCCTCGCGGCCCCGCCTCCCGCCTGTTTCGGCCGCCAAGGAGCGGCTATGTCTGAAGCAGCGTCCCGTCCAAGTGGCGTCCGGCACTTAATCGTCTTGCTGCTGACGCTGATGTCGGTGCTGCTGTACCTCGACCGCTTCTGCGTTTCGTTCGCCGGCGACTACATCAAGGAAGACCTCGGCCTATCGCAGACGCAGATGAGCCTGCTGCTCGGCCCGTTCTTTTTTCTGTTTTACGCCTTAGCCCAAGTCCCGTCGGGCTGGCTGAGCGACCGCTTCGGCGCGCGGATCATGCTGTCGATCTACGTCGTGGCGTGGTCGCTGTTCACGGCTCAGATGGGCTTGGTCGCCGGCTTCGCGATGCTGCTCGTCGCGCGGCTGATGTGCGGGATCACCCAAGCCGGAGCGTACCCGACGGCCGGTGGAGTCATCAGCCGCTGGGTGCCGCTCTCCAAACGAGCAACGGCCAGCGCCTGGGTCGGACTTGGTGGCCGAATCGGTGGCGCGATGGCACCGATCCTGACCGCGTTCTTGATGGTGGTCTTCGTGCCGGTCGAATCGGAAGTCGGGATTGCCGAGCGCGACATGATGGATGCCGGAAGGTTTTGTGCTCGCATTGCACCAATCTCCGACAAAGTGAAGCAAACCATCGAATCGGACGGCAACACCGAAGAGTTACGGAGCAAAGCTCGAAAGAGTCTGACGACTCCCTCGTTTCTCGCCGACCGAATGGCGGCCAGTTTTGGCGCAGCCAAGCGGAGTTCCGATTGGATAGCGATCGAAGCGGCTGCAGAAGAGCACTGGTTATGGCAAGTCAAGAAATCGCTGAATCCACAACCCGACTCAACACCGGCTCCGAAGACACCACCAGCGACGGAAGCGGAACTTGTCGATGGTCTGAACCATCTGCTCGACAACAACATTCGGGGACCAATTTATGACCCTGCTGAAATTCCAAAGATCAACTTGCCGCGCGAGGCGGTCAAATATGCCGAACGGCTGAAGTCGGGCGACTCGCTTTCGCACTCGGAACTGCGGCGGTTCAATCGGTTACTGATCGAGGCGGCATTTCCCGGTGAGATTCGGAAGCTCTACGGCCGAGGTTGGCGACCGGTGATGATCGTTTACGGGCTGTCCGGTGTCCTCGTCGCGTTGGGAATCTGGCTGATGTTCCGCGAGCGGCCGGAGTTGCACTCGCGAGTCAACGACGCCGAACGTGCGCTGATTGAGACCGGGCGGCTCGCCACCGCCGCCGATCCTGCGAGCAAGGCCGGACGACTGCCGATCAAGCCGTTTTTTACGAGCTTTAGCTTGTGGTGCAATTGCGCGAATCAGATTGGAACGAACATCGGCTGGGTCTTCTTGGTGACATGGCTGTCACGCTATTTCATCGAGATGCACAACGTTCCGATTCTCGAACGGGGCATGCTGGTGATGCTGCCCAACCTGATCGGCATGTGCGGCGGCTTTCTCGGAGGTCGCTGGGTTGATTGGCTATTGCCGCGCATCGGACTGAAATGGAGCCGCAGTTTGCCGCCGATCATCACGCGATTCATCGCAGCGGGTGGCTATGGGATGTGTCTGTTCTTTGCGGCTCAGCCAGCCGGGTCGGCGCTCAATTCACCGTATGCGTTCACGGCAGCGTTTTGCTTAATCTACTTTTCGGTGGATCTCGGCCAGTCAGCGTTCTGGGCGTACGCTCAGGATGCCGGCGGCAAATACGTCGGCTCGGTGCTCGGCTGGGGCAACATGTGGGGAAATCTCGGAGCCGCGTTTGGCCCGCTGCTCTACAACTATCTGCTCGGCGAAACTCCCGGATTGGACGAGTGGAACAGTCTCTTCTGGCTCGGCCTGATCGCGTTCGTGTTCGCGGGAATCGCGACGTTCGGTCTGGATGCATCGAAGCCGGTGTTTGCAGACGAAACGAACTAACCCGGATCGCCTGCGAGCCTCTGTTGCCAGAAGGCATAGTCCTCCGGCGTGTCGAGATCGGCAAGCACGGAATCATGATCGGTCGGCCATTCGGAGACGAGATCCGGCGACGAACGGAGCAGCGTGTTAACACCGACGTCCTCAGGCAGCTGTTCGATCCGTTCCGCGAGCGACCACCTCATCAGCGTCGGATGTCCGCGGCGCTGGTCGAGTATTGGTAGCAGTACATGACAATCGCCTTGTGACCAGCGCGTCACCAGGCCGTCGAGAACTTCTGGTTCGATGAGCGGGTGATCGGCGGGAATCAACAGCCAGCCCTCGTCGTCAGTCGGAGCGAATTGTTGGCGGATGGCTCGCAGACCGAACTCGATGCTGTCTCTCATTTCGGGTGGCGCGTGATCGGGAACGACCGCGAGGGCGGACGTGCGTTGCACAACATCTTGCAGCAGGTGATCGTCGGGGCGGATGACGATCACAATCGCCGTGATATCCGGGCGAGTCAGCGTGTGGATGAGGTACTCGATGACCGTCGTCCCTTGCCACGGGAGCAGCAGTTTCGATGCCCCCATCCGTCGGCTGCGGCCGGCGGCGGGGATCAGGGCGAACAATCGGCGGGGAGCATCGGCCATGTGGCAATCCAGTCGGGGAATCGGAATCATCTGTGACGATTGTGTCTGCTCGAAGGAAGACTGGCGATGCTGAACGATACTTCTCGCGAACCTCATCCTGCCGCGCTCGACTCAAAGGACTTGCTGCGCGTCTGTTCGCAACGGCGGACTCGGCGTTCGGGTCCGGGAGGTCAGCATCGGAACAAAGTCGAGACCGCCGTGGTGCTGGTGCATGATCCAACCGGGATCCAGGCCGAGGCCAATGAACGTCGCAGCCAGTCGGAAAACCGGGAGATCGCGTTATTTCGGTTGCGAGTCCGATTGGCGGTCGAATTCCGCACGGTTCGCTCGTTCGATGCGATTCCGTCGGAGCTGTGGCGGTCTCGATGCCGAGGAGGTCGAATTTCGGTGAATCCGACCCATCTCGACTTTCCCGCGCTGTTGGCCGAGGCGCTGGATGTGCTCACGCTGTGCGATTTCAATCAGGCGTCGGCGGCAATTTCGTTGGGCTGTTCTGGCTCGCAACTGGTCAAGTTGCTGAAGGAGGAGCGGTCGGCCTTCGAGCTTCTGAACCGCGAGCGGGCTACTCGCGGAATGCTGCGTCTGAAGTGAGCTTCCAAAATTGGACTCGTCAATTGGATTTCGCCGGGTACACTCACGGCCACTTGTTGGAATGGCAGGATTGGTCGAATGCTGCCAAAGCGGTCATGAGACGACTCCGTATCAATGGAATGTCTGTTCGCAACGGAAGGATGTCGCCATGCGAAAAGCCGGTCGCTTTGAGGAAACTCGTCGCCGAGCCTTGAGTCCGGTTCGTGTCGACGTGGGTGACGCAGTTGAAGAGCAACAATCGGAAACCGTGCTCTTGCCGGCCGATGACTCGCTGCTGGTGCACCCGCATCACCTGGAGCAAGAGGTTCGCCACCGATTGATGCAGGAGTCGAACCTCAACTTCACCTCGCTGGTCGTTCGCCGCGTCCGCGATGGGCTTTGCCTGGAAGGGGTGCTTGAAGCGAACGATTCGGACGAAGTGAGCAAACTCGTCAGCCAAGTCTGCGGCGCGATTCCGGTGCTCAATCATCTCGTCGTTCATTCCCCCCGCGAATTGCCTCGCAAAGGGTAACGTCGAAAGATCACATCAGCCGATCGTCTTGCCGACGGCGGCGGCGACGAGTCGGCAGCGAGCCATTATGTCGGCGAACGCAACGGGGGTAAGTGACTGTGCTCCGTCGCTCATCGCCTTCTTCGGATCTGGATGAACCTCGACGATTAGCCCGTCGCTGCCACACGCAACTGCGGCGAGACACATCGACGGGACGAGTGACGCGATACCGGTGCCGTGGCTCGGATCGACGACGACCGGCAGGTGCGTTTTCTCTTGCAGGTAGGCAACGGTCGCCA
This sequence comes from Planctomycetota bacterium, assembly GCA_016872645.1. Taxonomy (GTDB): domain Bacteria; phylum Planctomycetota; class Planctomycetia; order Planctomycetales; family Planctomycetaceae; genus SXKJ01. The sequence goes on from VGZH01000047.1 coordinate 12,095, forward strand.
GCGGCAGAGTGAATCGCGTGTGTGTTTCGAACGTGCGGATGCCTCGCTCGCAGAGCGTCACCTGCTGGTTGCCTTGGTCGAGGATGTATTCCGCCGCGAGCAGAAACTCTTCAATCGTCGCCGACGGACCGCGTTTGAGCAGCACTGGCAGCCGCGTCTCACCGACCGCCTGCAGCAAGTGGTAGTTCTGCATGTTGCGAGCGCCGATTTGCAGGACGTCGGTGTACTTCGCAACGAGTTCGACATGCTGCGGGGCCATGACCTCGGTGACGATTGCCAGTCCAGTCTTCTCACGGGCGAGGGCCAGCAATTTCAAACCCTCTTCCTTCATCCCTTGGAAGGCATACGGACTGGTACGGGGCTTAAAGGCTCCACCGCGCAGGCCGGTCGCGCCGGCGGCTTTGACTTGTTCGGCGGCCAGCAGGATTTGCTCTTCGCTTTCGACCGAGCAGGGGCCGGCGATGACTCCGATGTGGCCGCCACCGATGACGAGGCCACGAGTTTTGATCGCGGTCGGTTCTGGCTTCGTCTCGCGGCTGGCGACTTTGTAAGGCGCGAGAATCGGGACAACTTGCTCAACGTCGTCGTAGGATTCGAGCAACTCTTTCGCGCCGTTCCGCTTGTCTCCGACGGCGGCGATCACGGTTCGCTCGGTACCGACGATGACGTGCGCCTTCAACCCCATCTCTTCGACCGTACGAGCCATCTGCTGGATGGCATCGGGAGTCGCGGTTCGTTTCATCACAACGATCATGATTCATGCTCCCAGGGAGTTCTTGTAGGCTGAGCACTCTGGCCCGACCATCGACGGGGCCGAGTGCCCAAACTAAGTCAAGAAAGCAGCCGTTCGGTGAGTCGTACCCAGTAGCTAGCTCCGATCGGCAGCAGGTCGTCGTTGAAATCATAGCGAGGATTGTGCAGTACGCGGCCATTGTCCGAGGGACCGTTACCAGCCCAAATGTACGAACCGGGACGTTCGAGCAACAGGAAGGAAAAATCCTCGCCCCCCATGCAGGGAGCGACATTCGTGTCGACGTGCTGCGAACCGACGACGGCGACGGCGGCCTCGGCGGCCCATTGCGTTTCTTCGGGCGTGTTGACCGTTGCTGGATAGCGGCGGTCGTAGTGCAGTTCGGCGGAGGCACCCAGCGAGGTCGCGATGCCGCTGACGATCCGTCTCATGTGAGCTTCAGCCATGTCTTGAACCTCTTTGCGAAACGTTCGTACGGTGCCGCGGAGCATCACTTGCGAGGGGATCACGTTCCATGTGTCGCCGGCGTGAATTTGCGTGACGCTGATGACCAGTTGATCGAGCGGATTCATGTTGCGGCTGGCAATCGTCTGCAACGCGGTGACGATCTGCGAGGCCGCGACGATCGGATCGACTCCCAGATGCGGCATCGCGGCGTGAGTGCCGTGACCGCGGACGATGATCTCGAACACGTCGAACGCGGCCATGATCGGTCCTGAGCAAACACCGAAGTGTCCAACGGGCATCCCCGGCCAGTTGTGCATTCCGAAGACCGCGTCGCAGGGGAATTGGTTGAAGAGTCCCTCTTCGACCATCACGCGGCCACCCCCTTCGTTTTCCTCGGCGGGCTGAAAGATGACGTTGACCGTGCCGGCGAAATTACGTGACTCGGCGAGATAACGAGCGGCTCCGAGCAGCATCGTTGTGTGTCCATCGTGCCCGCAGGCGTGCATCTTGCCGGGATTCTGCGAGCGATGCGGGACGTCGTTGAGTTCTTCGATGTCGAGCGCGTCGATGTCGGCTCGCAAACCGATGCAGCGCAGCCGTGCTTCGCCAGCTTGCTTGCCGCGAATCACGCCGACGACGCCGGTCTTGGCAAGTCCGCGATGCGTTTCGATGCCCCACGCTTGCAGCTTCGAGGCAATGAGTTCTGAAGCGAACGTTTCCTCGAACGCGGTCTGTGGGTGAGCGTGCAGTTCACGCCGCACTGCAGTCAGTTCGGGATGCCATTCGGTCAGTCGCGAGAGAACGTTCATGTCGGCTCCTTGTGGTGTCTTTCGAGACGTCTTGGGATGTTTGAGAGAGCGAGAGTGCGAGGCTCTCAAACTCAAATTATTTGTCGGCGGTCGGCTGTCCTTCGACAATGACCTCCGGGGATAATATCCAAATCTCGCCGAAGGCATCCGCCTGGTCGGCTCGGAACCCCTGATGTCGCAAGAGTTCGAGAATCGCCAGAAAGATCCCGATGATTCGGCTGCGCTGCGAGGCGTTGTCGAACAGTGTCGTGAAGCGGACTCGACCAGCTTCGCGGACCTTCGCGCCGATCTGTTCGATGTAAACGGAGATCGGCGTGTCGTCGTAGCGGATCTTCGATTCCTCTTGGATCACCCGGCGTTCGAGCACTCGGCTGAGCGCGCTGACCAAGTCCCAGAGTTCGACTCCTTTGATGCGATCCGCACTCGGATCGCGGACGGCATCTGGGCGTTCGTCACTCAGTCGCGGGTACCGTTCCAGCGATTCAGCCGCTCGTTCTTCGAGAGCTTTCGCCGCCTCTTTGAACCGCTTGTATTCGAGCAACTGCTGAATCAGCCCGCTGCGCGGATCATCCACCGGCTCGACCGGGACTTCTTCTTCCTCTTCGGTGTTCGGCAACGCCTGTCGGCTTTTGATTTCCAACAGCGTGCTGGCCATCACGACGAATTCGCCGGCGAGGTCGAGGTCCAAAAACTGAATCGCCGCCAGGTATCTCTGGAACTGAGCGGTGATCTCGGCGATCGGCAGGTCGAGCAAATCCAATTCATTCCGCCGGACCAAGTACAGCAACAGGTCCAGCGGCCCAGAAAAACGCGGCAAGTTGACTCGGTAATCATCCGTCATGTCGCCACTGTAGCAGCGAGACTGAGTTCGTCGAATCTCACCCGGCCACTCCGTACAATCTTGGTCCTTTCCGGGCTGTGAGTGCCGGCCCATTTGCCATTTCTGTTGTCAACTTCCGAGAGTCTGCCGTCATGAAAGCGATTGCCGTCAAACCGCGTCACCCCAACAGCGTTCATCTTGCCGATCTGCCCAAGCCGCGATTGGACGATATCCCGAACGGTCGTGGCGTGCTGGTCAAAGTTTTGAAAGTCGGCGTCGATGCGACCGACCGCGAGATCAACGACGGCCTCTATGGAAATCCGCCGCCGGGCTACGACTTCTTGGTGCTGGGTCACGAGTCATTCGGCATTGTCGAGGAAGTCGGCTCGAGCGTGCGACACGTCAAGCCGGGCGATTACGTCACTTGCACTGTGCGCCGACCGGGGAACTCGATCTTCGATCGCATTGGCCGTTCGGACACGACCAGCGAAGAAGTCTACTACGAGCGCGGCATCAACTTGCTGCACGGATTCTTGACCGAGTATTACGTCGATGACGCCGAGTTCGTCGTCCGAATTCCGCCGGCGTTGAAACATCTGGGCGTGCTGGCCGAACCGATGAGCGTTGCGGACAAAGCGATTCAGCAAGTCTACGAAGCACAGAAGCGGCTACTCGTTTGGGAACCGAAAATTGCCTACGTCACCGGAGCCGGCCAGATCGGCCTGTTAGTGACGTTGATCCTGCGGCTGCGCGGCGTTGAGGTCTTCACGATCGCCCGCGGAACAAAACCCAGCCTCAAGGCCGAGATCGCCGAGGCTTACGGGGCGACGTACGTCAGTACGCAAAGCATGTCACTGACCGAACTCGCCAAGCACACGGGTAAGCCGGACCTGATCATCGAAGCCACTGGCAACAGCGCGATCGCGTTCGAAGCCATGAGCGTGCTGGGACACAACGGAGCGATCGTCTGGACAAGCATTACTGGCGGCCAGCGCAAAGTCGAAATTCACGCAGATCACATCAATCTCAATTGGGTGCTCGGCAACAAGCTGCTGTTGGGGACCGTCAACGCTAACTACCGGCATTTCGAATCGGGCATCAGCGACATGGCTCAAGGAGAGATTTTCTTTCCAGGAGTCACACAGAAAATCCTGACCACGCCGGTCAACGGGCTCGACAACTACCGCGAGATGATGCGGCAACTGGTGGACTCCAAAGAGGCACTGAAGGTCTTCGTCAACGTGGCCGAGGGATAACCCGCGAACCTGCCTTTCCTGAAATCGGCCGAGTCAGTCAAATCCGTTCGCCTGCGGGACCATCCGACCTCTGGCAGAAGCGATGATATGCCTGAACTTCGCAAAGATCCGATCACCGGCCGCTGGGTCATCATCGCACCTGACCGAGCCAAGCGGCCGACGGATTTTCAGACGTCGCCGAGCCCGGATGCCGAGAAATTCTGTCCGTTCTGTGAGGGGAATGAAGCGGCCTGCCCCAACGAAATTCTGGCTTATCGCAATCACGACTCAGTCCCCAATCAGCGCGGCTGGCGAGTCCGTTGCGTCCCCAACAAGTTCCCGGCGCTAAAAATTGAAGGCCAGCTCGAAAACCGCGGCGTCGGCATGTACGACGTGATGCAGGGTGTCGGTGCTCACGAAGTCATCATCGACTGCCCACATCACGAAACCCGATTCGCCAACCTGCCGCCGGCGAACATCCGCGAAGTTCTTTGGATGTACCACGACCGGCTTGTGGATCTCAAACGGGATAAGCGGCTGGTCCATCCGATGGTCTTCAAGAACGAAGGGGCGGCGGCCGGAGCGTCGTTGCTGCACGCTCATTCGCAGTTGATCGTAACGCCTGTAGTGCCAATTCAGGTTGCGGAAGAGATGCGGGGAGCCAAGGAATTTTTCGGTTGGCGAGGCCGGTGCATCTACTGCGACATGATCCGCCAGGAACTGGATGATCAGCATCGAATCGTGCTCGACTCCCCGAACTTCGTGGTATTCTGCCCCTTCGCCAGCCGGTTCCCGTTCGAGACTTGGATCCTCCCGAAGCGGCACTCCAGCCAATTCGAAACGGTTCAGGAAGCAGACGTGGACGAACTGGCACACGTCCTGAAGACTACGCTCCAAAAGCTGGAAGTCGCGCTCGACAACCCGCCGTACAACTACATACTGCACACCGCACCGTTTCACGCCGACAACTTCGATTTGAAGTCGTACCATTGGCACCTTGAGATCATCCCCCGCCTGACCGGCGTGGCCGGTTTCGAGTGGGGCAGTGGCTTCTATATCAACTCAGTCCCGCCGGAAGATGCCGGAGCGTTTTTAAGGCGGGCGGAGATTTGAACCTTGGGAAATGACGCTGTCTGATGCCCAACATCATTCGTCTCTCACTCGTCTTTCACAACCACCAACCGATCGGCAACTTCGAAGGTGTCTTCGAGGCTGCCTATCAGGACAGCTACGCGCCGTTTCTTCAAGTGCTGCGCGAGTATCCCGACATCAAGGTCGTGATTCACAACTCCGGCAGCCTGGTAGAGTGGCTCGTCACCGCGCATCCGGAATACATCGACGGGCTAAAAGAACTTGCTCAGCGCGGCCAGATCGAAATCCTGGGTGGGCCGTTTTATGAGCCGATCCTGGCGTGCATCCCGCGCCGCGACCGAGTCGGCCAGATGAAACTGTACGCCGACTACCTCGAAGGTCTCTTCGGCCAGCCGATCCGAGGCATGTGGGTACCGGAACGAGTTTGGGAACAGAATTTCGCGGCGGACATTGCGTCGGCCGGCATCGAGTTCACGGTGCTGGACGACACGCACTTCCGCAATGCGGGGCTCTCGCCGGAGCAACTTTTGGGGCATTACCTCACCGAAGACGAAGGCCAACTGCTGAAGATTTTCCCGATCGCCGAGCGTCTGCGGTACACAATTCCTTGGCAAGATCCGCAAGCCAGCATCGACTTTCTGCGTGACCTCGCGGCGAAAAACCCGAACGCGATCGCCGTCTGCGGCGACGACGGTGAGAAATTCGGCGTCTGGCCTGGCACTCACGATCTTGTCTTCCAGCGCGGCTGGCTGCGGCGTTTCTTTGACGCGCTGCGAGCCAACAGCGATTGGTTGAAGACAACAACGCTCAGCGAGTGCGTCGACAGCGTACCGCCGGTCGGCCGCTGTTTCCTGCCGGACAGCAGCTATCGCGAGATGACCGAATGGGTTCTGCCGCCGGAACGGCAACTGTCGCTCGCGGCACTTAGCAAGAAGCACGCGGACGACGCCGATTGGCCGGAATTCAAACAGTTCATGCGCGGCGGCTTCTGGCGTAACTTCCGCTCGAAGTACTCCGAGTCGAACGAGATGTACGCGCGAGCGTTGCAGGTCAGCAGCCGGCTTGAAGAGCTGACGCGGCTCGACTCGCGGCAAGAACATCATGACCGCTTGGCGGAGGCTCGCTCAGAGTTGTATCGCGGGCAATGCAACTGCCCGTACTGGCATGGTTCGTTCGGAGGGCTATATCTGCCACACCTGCGGAACGCGATTTATCAGCACCTCATCGCGGCGGACAACATCCTCGAAGAGGTCGCCGGACAGCTCGGTTCGGCCAATCATCCAGGCAGCGGCGCGTGGGTGCGGATCGACTCGGACGATTTTGATTTCGATGCCCGTAAGGAGATTCGCCTCGCCAGCGACCGCCTCGTTGCATTCGTTGCCCCCGCTCGCGGCGGGCATTTGTACGAACTCGATCTCCGCAGCATCCGCCACAATCTGCTGGCAACTCTGGATCGTCGCTTTGAGCCGTATCACGAGAAGATCAAGCAAGCCGCGCTCGACGGGTCGCGACAATCGGGCACCGGCGGAGTCGATCCCAACGGCGGAGTGAAGTTCAAACAACCCGATCTCGACCAAAAACTGATTTACGACGCGACACCGCGCAAGAGCCTCGTCGACCACTTCCTCGCTGACGGCACGTCGCTGGACGACTTCCAGCGCGGTCGCGGTGAGATCGGTGATTTTGCATTGGGCGCGTTTCAATCGCTGCTGCGCCGCTCAGTGAAACGAGTCGAAGCGGTTCTCACACGAGTCGGACGCGTCGGCCCGCATTCGATCAAGCTGACGAAGCGCATCGCCATTGACGCAAACGGCGGCACGGCTCTGGAAATCCGGTACCTTTTCGAGGGGTTGCCACCAAACGAACCTTTGACTTTCGCCGTGGAACTCAACTTCGCTGGCCTGGCGGCTGAAGCGAGCGACCGCTATTTCTACGACGCTGCCGGTCGCCCTCTCGGTCAACTGCAATCCGTTCTCGATTTGCCGGAGACGAACCGTCTCGGCCTCGTGGATGAGTGGCTGGGACTCGACGCCGCGATCGAACTTTCGGAACCGGCCAAGCTGTGGGCCTTTCCAATTCAAACGGTGAGCAACTCCGAGGGAGGTTTCGAGACCGTCCATCAAAGCTGTGCCGTCGTTCCTCATTGGCGAGTGCTCGCTGACCAGGGCGGCACCTGGGGTGTGGAGATCACACTGTCGCTGGACACGTCCGCAGCACAAGCCCGCACGCTCGCAAGGCCTTCGGTGGTCACGGCGTAGTCCGATCGTCGATCGCGAGATTCGCAATCACGCAAACGCCGACGATTCTGAATTCCGGCTGAGACTCGCCAGATGTCGGCCGAGTCGTTCAAAATACCTGTCCGCGATTAAGAACCCTCCACGCTTGGGAGTCCGCCGTGCGCTGTCTACTTCGACGAATCTGTGGCCCCTTCCTGCTGGTCGCACTGTTTGCCAAACCAAACTGCACAGCCGCCGAGCCGACCCCGTTCGATGTCATCGGCATTGAATACGCTCGCGACATCAAGCCGATCCTGAAGCAGTTCTGCCTGCATTGTCATTCGACGCAGAAGCAGGAAGGTGAACTCGATCTCGAACGCTTCGCCGCTCTGGCCGACGTGCGGAAACAGACCCGTGTCTGGTTGAAGGTCGCAGAGATGCTCGACACGAACGAGATGCCGCCGAAGGAGGCAAAGCCGCAGCCGACCGCCGCACAAAAGAAACAATTGCGTGCCTGGGTCGAGCGGTATCTCAACGCCGAGGCGTTCGCCAGCGCGGGGGATCCAGGACCGGTCGTGCTGCGACGGCTCAGCAACGCCGAGTACACCTACACGATCCGCGATCTGACCGGCATCGAGTCGCTCAGCCCAGCGAAGGAATTCCCGGCCGACAGCGCAGCGGGAGAAGGCTTCACGAACGCGGGGAACGCAATGGTCATGTCCCCTGCTCTGCTGACGAAGTACTTCGATGCAGGGAAGGAAATCGCAAAGCACGCGGTGTTGCTGCCGGATGGCATTCGCTTCTCGCCGTCGCAGAACCGCAGCGATTGGACCAACGACACGCTTGATCGGATTCGTCGCTTCTACGCCGAGTTCTCCGCCGAGACCGGCGGGACGAAGGTCAACTTGCAAGGGATTGTCTTCGATACCAACAGCGGCGGACGCCTCGCCGTCGAGAAGTATCTGGCCGCGACGATCGCAGAACGTGAAGCATTGCAGACTCGGAAGAAGTCCATCGTGGACGTGGCGACGTCGCGCGGCCTGAATGCGAAATATCTCGGCCTGTTGTGGCAGACGCTCGATGATTCAAGACTCAACGAACGCGAACCGTCGCTGCTGCTCGATTCGATTCGCAGCCATTGGCGAATTGCGAAAGCCGAAGATGTTCCGAAGCTCGCGGCCGAGATCATGCAGTGGCAGCAAGCGTTGTGGCGATTCACGAGCGTCGGGCACATCGGGAAAGTCGGCGGCCCGAAGGGCTGGCAAGAACCGATCCTGCCGCTGGTCGCTCGACACGAAGTGAAGGTCAAGCCGACGGCGATGCCGGGTCAAGAAGCTCTCTCGCTGTTTCTTGTGACGAGCGACGCGGGGGACGGCAACGAAAATGACTTCGTCGTTTGGGAACGTCCGCGTTTCGTCGCTCCGGGCCGGCCGGAGCTGTTGCTCCGTGACGTGCGCGATGTGAGCCGCGAGCTGACCGCTCGTCGTGACAAGCTCTTCGCGAACGCGGCGAAGTCGCTCAGCGCAGCAGCGGAAGCGGCGGCATCGACCGAGAAGCTCGAACTCAGTCCACTCGCGGAGAAACATGGCGTCGAACCGGATGCCCTCGCGACGTGGCTCGACTACCTCGGCGTCGGCACGGGGGGTGAGGTGAAGATCAACTCGCTGATCAAACAGAAGGCTGAAAGCTCCGCGGGCTACGACTTTGTGAAGGGCTGGGTCGGCGAGAACGCGCTGAGCGTCATCGCGAACTCGTCCGACAATCATGTGCGCATTCCCGGCAACTCGCGTCCGCACGGAGTCGTCGTGCATCCGACTCCAACGCTCGCCGTCGTCGTCGGCTGGAAGAGCCCGCTTGCGTCCGCAATGAAGATTCAAGCGAAGGTGCAGCACGCTCACCCCGAATGCGGCAACGGCGTCGCGTGGTCGGTAGAAGTACGACGTGGCAACACTCGGCAGCGGCTCGCGACGGGAAACTCGCAAGGAGCGAAAGTGATCGACGTCGGCCCGTTCGACAATGTCCCGATTAAGCCGGGTGATCTCGTTTCGCTGGTGATTGCCCCGCGCGACGGCAATCACTCGTGCGACCTCACGGCGATTGATCTGACACTGACGGCCGGTGATCGCAAGTGGGATCTCTCCGGCGATGTGTCGCCGAACATCCTCGCGAGCAACCCGCACGCTGATAGCTTCGGCAATGCGAACATCTGGCATTTTTATAGCGAGCCTGTGACGGGAGACGCGGGAGTCGTCATCCCCGCCGGCTCGGTGTTGGCGAAGTGGCAGTCCGCGTCTGCTGCGGAGAAGCCGCAGCTCGCAAGTGAAGTACAGAAGCTGCTGCAATCTGGACCGCCCGGCGAAAATGACAGTCCAGACACTGCGTTGTTTCGACAGCTCGCATCGCTCGGCGGACCGCTGTTGAGCGCGGCACGAAACGCTGTGACGGCCAAGCCAAACGCGGCTTCGCCGGAATCGAACTCAGGAACCGTCGGCCTCGAACCCACGCTCTTCGGCAAGCACCCGAACGGTTCGACGGTCGAAGCGGCGAGCCTGTGCATGAAGGCTCCGGCAGTGATCGAAGTCCGCATCCCGACGGACCTCATTGAAGGTTACGAGTTCATCGCCACCGGATCGCTGCATCGCGAGACTGGAACCGAGGGGAGCGTCCAGCTTCAAGTCCTCCCCGCAAAACCGGAGAGAGCAGCGGGACTGTTGCCGACGATTGCCACTGAAAGGAACGCTGGCGGCTTGTGGACATCGAACAATCGTGGCGTCTCGCACACGACGCCGATCATCGTGAACGACGGCAGCGAGTCACGACGACGCATCGAAGCATCGCTCGCGGCATTTCGATCGCTGTTTCCGATCGCCCTCTGCTACACGAAGATCGTCCCGGTCGATGAGGTCGTCACGCTCGCTCACTTCTACCGCGAGGACATCGAGCTTCAACGGCTGATGCTCGATGAGGCCCAGACCGCGCGGCTCAACAAGCTCTGGGACGAGCTGTTGTTCGTCAGCCTCGATGCACTGACGCAGGTCGACGCGCTCGAACAGTTGATTCAATACGCGACGCAGGACGCCGATCCGAAAGTCTTCGAGCCATTACGAAAACCGTTTGCCGAACGAGCGGCCGCGTTCCGCAAGTCGCAGATCGATTCCGAGTCGAAGCAGTTCGAGGCACTGATCGCGTTTGCCTCGCAAGCCTACCGCCGTCCGTTGAAGGACTCCGAAGTCACCGAACTGCGCGGCTTGTACCGCAAGCTCCGCGACCAAGAACTGCCGCATGACGAAGCGTTTCAATTTACACTTGCACGACTTTTCGTCTCCCCCGCGTTTTTGTACCGCCTCGAAAAAGCCGCCCCCGGAGCGACGGCCGGACCGGTCTCAGATTGGGAACTCGCCAGCCGACTGAGTTACCTCCTTTGGTCCTCGCAACCGGATGATGAACTGAGCCGTGTCGCCGCCTCCGGCAAGCTGCGTGACCCGAACGTGCTCACCGAGCAAGCTCGGCGAATGCTTAAGGACGCTCGCGTCCGCCGACTCGCAACCGAGTTCGCCTGCCAATGGCTGCACATCTACGACTTCGACACGCTCGACGAAAAAAGCGAAAAGCACTTCCCGGAATTCCGCGATCTGCGCGGCGACATGTACGAGGAACCGATCCGCTTCTTCACCGACGCCTTCCAACAGGATGCCTCGGTGTTGAGTTTCTTCGACGCCGACCACACGTTCGTCAACGAACGCCTCGCCAAGTTTTATGGAGTGACCAGTACCGGGGCCGAATGGCAGCGCGTCGGCAACCTCAAGCAACAAGGCCGAGGCGGGTTGCTCGGCATGTCCGCGACACTCGCCAAACAATCGGGAGCGTCCCGCACTAGCCCGATTCTTCGCGGCAATTGGGTCAGCGAGGTACTGCTTGGCGAAAAACTTCCCAAGCCGCCCAAGGGGGTCCCGCAACTTCCCGAAGACGAGACCGCCACTGAGGGCAAGACCGTCCGAGAACTCGTGGAACGGCACAGCATCGATGAGAAGTGCAGAAACTGCCATCAGCGAATCGACCCTTTCGGGTTCGCTCTGGAGGGCTTCGACACGATCGGCCGCCGCCGCGACAAAGACCTCGGAAACCGCCCGATCGACACCAAGACGAAGACACCCGACGGCTCAAACATCGACGGACTCAGCGGCCTGCGAAATTACTTGCTGACGACTCGCCGCGACGCCGTCCTCCGCCAGTTCTGCCGCAAACTGCTCGGCTACGCCCTCGGCCGAGGCACACAACTCTCTGACGAACCGCTACTCAGCGAGATGCAGCAAGAATTGCAAAAACACGACTACCGCTTCTCCGCCGCAATCGAAACAATCCTCCGCAGCCGACAATTTCGAGAGATTCGCGGCATCGACGTTCAGTTCGCCGAATCACCGTAGAAGAATGAAATCCAGGCTAGCCGGGCGACGTTAGCCCCCGGACTAAATCACATGACAAACATGCGGGGGCTTTCGCCACCCGGCTCACCAACGAGGCCAATCATGAACACTCACCAGTTTTCTCGACGAACCTTTCTCCGTGGCGTCGGTGTGACGATGGCGTTGCCCTGGATGGAGTCGCTGTCCGTTTGGGGCGATGACGCCAAGGCAGCAAAGACCGCGAGTCAGGCACCAGTACGTCTGGCGGTGCTGTTCTCTGGCAATGGCTTTCACAGCACGGAGTGGTGGGCCAAGGGAGAAGGCGAGCAGATGGAACTCGGCAAAGTGCTCGCACCGTTGACCGACTTCCGCAAAAAGATGGTCTACATCCGCGGGCTGTTTAACGCCGAAGCGCTGAAGGGAAACATCCACAGCTCGATGACCGGCAACATCCTCTCCGGTGCGCCGCTGACGGCTGGTGGCGAGATTCGTTCCGGCACCAGCATCGACCAGTTGATCGCTCAGCGACACGGCCGCTCGACGAAAGTCCCCAGCCTTGTGCTCGGCTGCGAGAAGTCGAATCCGTCGGTCCACAAAAACTACTCGATGATCTACAGCTCGCACATTTCGTGGTCATCGCCGACGACGCCGACGCCGCTGGAACTGTATCCTTCGCTCGCCTTCGACCGACTCTTCAAAGACGAAGTCCAACGCGGCGATAAGAGCGTACTCGATGCGGTGCTCGCCGACGCGAGCGACGTGCGGAAGCAGATCAGCAAGTCGGACCAGCGGAAGCTCGACGAGTACCTCGATTCGGTGCGCGAGGTCGAGCAACGGATCGAGCAAGCCGGCAAGCGCGGCGAACTGCAGGGCTGGAAGCCGACGCTCGACAAGCCGAATGTCCCGCGTCCCGCCGACGGCATCCCGCAGGACATTTCCGAGCACATGCGGTTGATGTGCGACATCCTGGTGCTCGGCTTCCAAACCGACACGACCCGCGTCTGCACGCTAAAGCTCAACAACGATCACAGCTCGTTGAGGTTCCCGCACCTCAACGTCGATTACATGATCCACCATTTGCTGTCGCACTCGGACACCGCCGACTGGTTGAAGGTGAATCAGTTCTTCATCGAGCAACTCGCCTATATCGCCCGCAAGCTGGACGCGATCCAAGAAGGGGAGCGAACCGCGCTCGACAACTCCATGCTGCTGTACTGCTCCAGCATGTTGACCGGCAGCCACGACGCGACGAAGTTGCCCGTCGTACTGCTCGGCGGTGCCGGTGGCCAACTCAAGACCGGCCGAGTGCTCGACTACCTGGAAAAACCGAACCGCAAGATGTGCAGCCTGTACCTATCGATGCTCGACAAAGTCGGAGTGAACCTGAAGAGCTTCGGCGATTCGGACGAGCGGCTCGCAGAAATCTAACAATTCGTCGCCACCAACCGGCCGGCGTTGAGTCGGTAGACCGTCTCTGCCATCGCGAGCATACGCGGATCGTGTGTCGAGAGAATAAGTGTCGTCCCCGCGGCATGAGTCTTTTTCAAGACGGCCATCAGTTCGAGCGCCGCGGCGTCATCCAAGTTCGAGGTCGCTTCGTCAGCGAGGATCACCTCCGGGCGACCGGCGAGCGCACGGGCGATCGCGACGCGCTGCTGTTCGCCACCACTGAGTTGCTGCGGCCGCTCGTAGGTCTTGTCGGACAATCCCAAGTCGTCCAACAGCGACTGAGCCAGCGTCAGACGCTTGCCGGCCGACATTCCCCGCGGGATCAGTGGATACGTGATGTTCTCCCAAACCGCCAAGGAAGGGATGAGCGCGAAGTCCTGAAAAATAAAGCCCAACTTCCGACGGATGCGAGTCAATTCCGCATCGGAGTCCTTGTGGAGATCGCGGTCCTTGAAAAGAACTAGGCCGTGGCTTGGCCGCTCCAATGCTCCCAGCAGAGCCAGCAATGTGGACTTGCCCGATCCCGAAGGCCCCGTGAACGCGACACAACTTCCTGATTCCACGCTCAACGAAACATCGTCCAGCGCGCGGACTTCCGCCCGAGTTCCAGGTCGGTGAATCTTGGAGACGTTTCGGATTTCCAACAGCACGGACATCGGTCACCTCATGGCGTCTCGCGGCGGAACGATGGCCGCACGCCAAGTGGGATACAGGGTGCCGCTCAGAACAACAATCGCCGAGATCACAAATGCCAACAATACCGGTACAGGGACAAGTCGAAACGGAATCTTGAATCCCGGCACTGCATCGACTCCGCTTAGAAAGACGCTGGCAATCCAGAGTCCATTCAACCATTTCAGCCAAACGAACGCGACAACTATCGAAGCGGACGCCGCAACCAGGCATAGCAACACACTCTCGACAACCCCTCGGAGCAAAATCTCGTCGGTCTGCCAACCGGTGGCTTTCAAAATTCCGATTTCGCGGCGGCGTTCCGACAAGCCAGCACCTGATGTCACCAGCACCGCCAGAATCGCCGCCGCGAACGCCAGCACAAAGTGCAGATGGAAAATCCCCTCCCGGTGCAACCAGCCGCTCGGAAGTAACGATGCCAACTCGTGTTTCGAGGCGACGCGATAACGGATCGTACCCTGAGCCGAATCGAGCGCGGGCATGCGCAGAATCGCGGTTTTGATCTGATCCGAGTACCCCGGACGGCAGGAAACCAACAAACAGGTGACTTGATCGGGTTGGTCAAATACCTGTGACGCCGTTTCCAAAGTTGTCAGCATCAGATTCGCCTGCCACAACGGCGCCTCGGGCGACAGAACTCCCACGACTTTGCTTAATCGCTCCCCTTTCGCGCTGCGATAGAACGGCGGAATAATGGACCCGATCTCTAAGCTCAGTCGCGTCGCCAATTGAGTTCCCACAATAAATTCGTTCAATGTGCTGAATTCTGAAAACTGGCCCTGGACCCAGCTCACATCTTTCGGCAACCGACCGCGAGGCAAACCGACGAGCACGGCTGGCTCACGATTCTTACCCAGTGCCAGAGCTCCCACAATCCGCGGCACAACCTCGATCACTCCCTCGAGTCGCCGAATAGCGTCAACGGCTGACAACGGGATGGGAACAGCACGACCGAAGCGTGTTCCAGTCACGGTCAAGTCCGAGCCGAATCGCAGTGAATCTTCCCCGACGTCACGAAGGCCGTGGGACAACCCAACTCCGGCCAGGTACGGCACCAGGATCGACATCACCACACAGATCGTCACCCCACTGCGCACGGGATGCAGACATAGTGCGGAAAATCCGGTGCGGGCAATTTCAAGGAACAGTCGCATCCGTCGTGACCTCGGACCACGGAAGCAAGACTTTCACCGCAGGCGAATCAACAAAGACAGAACAGGCGTGATACGGGCACACGAACTCGCCTCCAGAGATCGGCCCGAAGTGCGAATCGCACACCGGGCCAAGCCGGGGATCGAAGGCCAGCGTGCAACGCGACAGGTCGACTGCCGGACCAATCCCCAACCCGCCAAGCATCTGCTGAAACTCTCGCGACTGGCCGGCAGCTACAGGATTTCGCCTGGACTCCGACAAGACAATCGCGCTGGCCGTAACCGTCAATCCGATGACACTCACCAAGATCCATCGAGGAATCGTCGTGTTCATTCGCGGAGTTCCTCATGGCTCGGCGGGTCGTCAGTTGGACTCCGCTGGTTCGACAATTTGATGCACGGCGTTGATTTTTGGCGGATCAAGTCTTTGAACGATTCCCGATGGCCAAGTAATTTCGACACGGGTGATGCATTCCTTTTTCCCCAATCCAAAGTGCAACGTCTGGGACGACTGCGACAAATAACCTCCGGCGGGATTAACTTGGCGAGTCAAAATTTGGTTGTCGACAAACACGCGCGCGACCGCTCCAACGGCGTCAAGGTTGCTCCGCGTTCCTTTCAACTTGAAGGCGACAAAGTTTCGCGGAGCCAGTTTATTGCGGTAGTAGTACGGCCGATCGTTGAAGTTGTTGGTCACGAGTTCCAATCGCCCATCCCCATCAAAGTCAGCAGTAGCCGCACAACGAGAACTCCGCGCTGCCCGCTCGCCGCCGATCTGATCTCGCTGAAACGTGCCGCCGCGCGGAGGCTCGACTCCCAACTCGGTGGATCGCTCAGAAAACGTCTCGTCGCTGTTATTCATCATCAAATGGTTCTGCCAGTAAGGGAACGGATAACCCATTCCAGACGCCAGAAAAATATCTTCCGATCCATCACTGTCCAAGTCGCCGGCGGCAATCGCCCAGGGCCACCACGTTTCCAATCCAGCTTTGTCCGACATCTCCTCCATCCGACCCGATCCCAAGTTTCTGAACAGCGAATTGCCAAAGACCACGTCGTCATAACGAACCTGCAGTTTATCAACGAAGCGAGCCTCTATTTCGTCGGCTTGTTTTCCAAACTTAATCCCGGCTCCGGTAACTCTCGAATACTTGACCTTGGCGTTTTGCATGGCGTACGTCACAGCGTCCGACAAACTTGCTGGAGGCCACATGTCGGAGTGCATGTCGGAGATGAACAGATCAAGATTTCCGTCGTTGTTGAAATCGAGCACTTTGGCGCCGATCGCCCCCCAGGATATTCGCCCCAGCGCCTCCTTTGTGACGTCACGGAAAGTAAGTTCTCCAAGGTTTTTGTAGAGTTGACTCGCACCAAACATGTTTGTGATCAGAACATCGATCCGTCCATCGGAGTCGAAATCGAAGATCGCGACATCCCCGCCCCAGCCTTGGCCTTTCAACCCCGATACCTCGGTGATATCTGCAAACGTCCCATCGCCGTTGTTTTTGTAAATGTTGTTGAATTCCTTGGGGCTGACGACCAAATCGTCGTAACTCGTCACACCCGGATAATACTTTCCGTCGCTTTCCAGTTCGGCACCAGTCCATTGAGCCGTGTTAGTCACGATCAAATCGAGATCGCCGTCGTGATCCAAATCGACGAACGAGGCGGTGGACGAATGCGCGATCAACTCCAACCCGGCGCGCTGTGTGACATCCTTGAAGATTCCCTGCCCTTGGTTTTCAAACAAGATGTTGCCGCCGCGTGTACTGGTCACAAATAGGTCTTGATCGTCGTCGTTGTCGTAATCGGCGAACGTGCCGGCCACGCAGATTCGATCCCCAACTCCGACACCAGCTTGTCTTGTCACGTCGACGAACGTGCCGTCCCCTTTATTCTTGTACAGAGCATTCGGTCCCAGTTGATTCAGGAAATACAGATCATCGTGCCCATCGCCATCGTAGTCACCGACGACCACGCCACAGCCGTGGTCATATAGATTGATCTTGAATTTCTCTCCTTGTTCCTTGGGCAGAAAGTTCATCCGAAACGTAATTCCCGACTCGATCGCACGATCCTCAAAGCGCCCGCCGGCGTCGGCCACAGTCACGTCGGGACTTGCGGCATTGGAGGCTCGATTGGTTTTCGCAGTCCGATTGTCTTGCGGTGCTGGCTCAACCACAGACTTTGTCGGCTCAGGATTCGTTTTCGGACAACCCGCCAGCCCAAATAACAACGTCAACACGATGAAGCCAAACTGTGACACACTTCGAGCACAATCAGGCTGCGGCATCATGACGTTCATTCGCTCCAGTTTAGAAACGATCGGAATAGAAGGTTGATGACCCTCTTCAACGATCAGCGCGAATACTCCGACTTTCCCAAAGAGAAGTCAATTCGCCCGGTCGCGGTGTGTGATGTTTTCAAACGGGCGTGCTGACCCCGTCAAGATTGTGCCGCGAGAATCTGATGCATGACGCTCGGCGTCCGAACGGCGTTGAAAGATATGCACTCGATTTCCCGTCGTAGCATTCGTGATCACTCCGCTGCGAACAAAATTCGCATCAGCCGCATCGAGCCAACGTCCACTCGTTTCATCGGTCACAAACACCTGTCGTGGTGCTTCTCCTCGTCGCTGAACCCACCAAACAGCACATTGCAGACAGCAAAAGCGTGCTTCTATCCCGTGGACATCGATGATTCGGACCGCGAAAACAGGATCGATGCGAACCCCATCCAGAGCACATCCTTGTTCCGACTGTCGGCGTAGCCATGCCCCCAATATGGGCAGTCCAACCACGACCAACAGTCCGATAGCTCGAACGATCCAACGACTTCGTTGCGAGTTCATGCCAACGACACTTCCAAAAAAAACATCACAAGCGCCGCAACGTAGCAGTTTAGTCCAACGGACAACAGCCAATCTTGGTCTGACCGGGCCAGATCCTTGGTTTCTGGACGAACCGCCAGCCATCGAACCGCGCACGCCCAACCAACGCAACCAGCCCCCATCACATACAGCACAATTCCTAAGACCATGTCGATGGCTCGTGGAATCAGATCGTAAAGGCAGTGATGGTAAGGCAACCGCAGCACAGCGGGTGCCGCAATCTCAGCCAGATAGGCTGCGGTCAACGGAGCAACCAGGACAGCGCCTAATAACAAAAGGTTCATCCCAGGACTTTTCTCAAATTGACGGGAACGAATACGGAAACACCACAGCGCGAATACCAATCCGAAGTTCACGACGTAAAACGTGAACGACAACCACTTCGGACCGAGTCCATCCGACAGCGAGGCAAGCCAAGAGATGGAGCGATCTGACTGATAGCTAATGTCCGACGTGCAACAGCCTGTGAAAAGGAACTCTTCTCGTTTTGGGATCACCAAGTACACACCTTCGAGCAGCGTGTCGGTCAAAGCCAACACGCCAAATCCCAATTGCACCAGCAGAATTCGCCCCATCAGCGGTTCAGTCTGCGTTTGCCTCTGGATGCGATACAGCAACCACCACACACCACTCACAAAAACTGCAGCCGGTTTGAGAAATTGCAGGGCGACAATCAAACCTGGAAGAAAACGGCTATATCCCCGACTTCCGGCCCCGATTTGAGTCACGCCGTAAATGCACATCACTCCGGGCCAATGGGGGACGTAGCTTTGCAGGAGCAAGTACAGCAGCGGCCAGGAAATCAAACTCAAACCTAACAACCAAGTCGACAGCAGCGACAGCAGATAAAAGCGATTCTCAGATTCCGTTCGTTCGGTTGGAGAAAACTCAACGCGTCGCCGACTCCGCAACACACAGCAGGCCAAACCAATGACCAGCACCGCAGCAATTCCGCGAAGCACCACCACGAATCCGCTCAAGACCGCATACGCATTGAGGATCATCGGCAATGATTTCTCGACAGTAGGACCATGCTCATGCGAACAACTCGTGAACGACATTTCCTTCGACATCGGTCAGTCGAAAATCGCGGCCGGCGTGGCGGTAAGTCAGGCGTTCGTGATCGAGGCCGAGCAGATGCAGCATTGTCGCGTGCAGGTCGTGGATGTGGACTTTGTTCTCAGCCGCGTAGTAGCCGTAGTCGTCCGAGCTACCGTAGCGAAAGCCCCCCTTCACGCCGCCGCCTGCTAACCACATCGTGAAGCCGTCGGGATTGTGATCGCGGCCGTTGTTGCCTCCCTCGGCCGTCGGAGTTCGTCCGAATTCGCCACCCCACCAGATCAGCGTGTCGTCGAGCATTCCGCGCTCTTTGAGATCGGCCAAAAGTCCGGCGATCGGCAGATCAACTTCGCGAGCGTTCTTCTCATGACCGTTCTTGAGGTCCGCATGTTGGTCCCATTGGACCTTGTTATCGTTGTGGGTAACCTGAATGAATCTCACTCCCGACTCGGCAAAGCGGCGAGCCATCAGGCACATCCGCCCGAAGTTCGCCGTGACCGGATCGTCGAGTCCGTACAAATGCTGAGTTGCTTTCGATTCTCCGGACAGATTTTCGACCTTCGGCAGCTCAGACTGCATGCGGAATGCGAGTTCAAACGAATTGATCCGAGCTTCCAGCGACGCTTCGGGACCGGTTCGCGATTGATGCTCGCGGTTGAGCTGACTCAATCGCTCAAGCTGCAACTGCTGAACTTCACGCGACAGACGCGAGTTGCGGATGTATCTCACCTTGGCTCGTTCCGACGGGACGCTGGCGTCACCGAGCGCCGTTCCCTGATAGACCGCCGGCAGAAATGCGGAGCTCCAATTATTGATCCCGCCGAAGGCGAGCGTCGGGCAGATCGTCACAAATGCAGGAAGATTGCCGTTCTCGGTTCCCAATCCGTAGCTGACCCACGAGCCGATGCTGGGGCGGATGAAATTATCGCTGCCGGTGTGGACCTTCATCACCGCTCCACCGTGAGCGGCGTTCGTGCCGTGCATCGAATGAATCATGCAAAGGTCATCAACTCGCTGAGCCAAATGCGGAAAGAGTTCACTGACCCACAGACCGCTGTCGCCGTACTGCCGGAATCGCCACGGCGACTTGAGCAAGTTACCTGTGCTGTTGAATTGAACTCGCGGCTTGTCGAACGGCAACGGCTTGCCGTCGTCCCGATCGAGCAGCGGCTTCGGATCGAACGTGTCGACTTGCGAAGGTCCGCCGCTCATAAACAGGAAGATGATCCGCTTCGCGCGAGCCACAAGATGCGGCGGCCGAACCGCCAGTGGATCGACTCCGCCAGACGCAGAGGCCGTCTCCGATAACAGCGACGCCAACGCCAGCGAACCGAATCCAGCGGCGAATCGCGTCAGCGCGTTTCGTCGGGAAATGGGGTCGTCAAACATGCTTGATTTCCAAAACTCTGACCCACCGGGCTGCCCCGGTGGAGCACAAGTTGAAGGGTCATCGGACGTAAACAAACTCATTGGCCGCGAGAATCACATGACAAAGGACGCTCCAAACTTGGTGACGTCGCTTGTCAGCATCAGGCTCTGACGCGGCGGCGGACTGTTCCACCTTCGCCAAAAACCTTTGGTGTTGTTGTCGCTCCTCGTCAGACGCCTCGCGTCCGTAGGCCACGACGTGCAGGCGTGAGAGCCGCTGATCGTCGTCTCCCGGCTCTGCGAGCAATCTCGCGGCAAGTTCGTCGGCGGACTGTATCACGAAGTCGCTGTTGAGCATCATCAAGGCTTGCGGTGCGACCGTCGTCATCGCTCGGTCACCGCTGGGAACGGCCGGGTCGGGGAAGTCCAACAACTGAAACAGGTCGAACACGTTGTTGCGAATCACTGGCAGGTACAACGAGCGGCGGCGGCTGGTGTAGTCGGTCTTGTCGATCGACGTGTGATCGAACAGGTAATCGCGATTCTTGACTTTCAGCAGTGTGCCACCGAACGTCCCGTCCAACTGACTGCTGACCGCCAGCAACGAGTCGCGAACTTCCTCCGCTTCCAGCCGTCGTACGTTGGCTCGGCCGAACAAGCGGTTGTCGGGATCACGAGTGACAACCTCGGCGGGTGCCGAACTGCTCTGCTGATAAACGCTGGAATTCAGAATCAAGCGATGCAGCGATTTGAGCGACCAGCCGTCCGCCACGAATCGCCGAGCCAGCCAGTCGAGCAACTCTGGATGCGACGGTGCTTCTCCGAGCAACCCGAAATTTTCGGTGGTGCGGACAAGCCCGCGTCCAAAATGCCAACGCCAGACCCGATTGACGAGGACGCGCGACGTGAGCGGGTGCTGCGGATCGATCAGCCACTCGGCGAGCTGTTTGCGACCGCTTTCCGCCAGCGTGATCTGCGGCGGTTGCGGGCCACGCAAGACCGGGGGCGTGCGACGCGGAACGACGTCACCCAGTTTGAGCGGGTTGCCGCGCACATGAATTGCCAAATCGACAATCTTGTCTTCGGCAACTCCCATCGCGGCGGGATAATTCGGGGGATTCTTTTCGAGCGTCGTCAGCGCTTCGCGGAGCTTCGTCAGCTCGGCCTTCGTTGCGTCGGAGTAGAGCGTATCCAATTTCTCCGGTGGCTTCTGGTTGCCGTCGGCGGAGAGCTTCTCACGCACTTGTTTGTCGGCTTGCGCGACGAAATCCTCAACCGCCTTCTTCTTTGCCGTGAGCTGCATTTCGTACTCAGTTCGCATCGCGCTCAGCGTCGCGGAGGGCAATTCGTTTTCGTGCCACTTGGCGACCTTCGTGTAGGTGTCCATTGTCCGCGTGCTTTTGAGAATCCCCGCCAAGCCGTAGTAATCGCCGGTCTCGATCGGATCGAACTTGTGGTCGTGACAGCGAGCACAACCTAGCGTCAGCCCCAGAAACACTCGGCCGATGCTGTCGAGCTGCTCGTCGACGATGTCCATCTGCATTTTGGAGGGATCGACTTCGGCCAACACTTTCGGACCGATCGACAAGAATCCGGTCGCGATCAGTTGCGCGTGCCGTTGAGCCTCGTCGGCCGCCGGCAGCAGGTCGCCAGCGAGTTGCTCAACGATGAAGCGATTGAACGGCTGGTCGCGATTAAACTCCGCGACGACATGATCGCGATACCGCCACGCGTTGCCGTGCGCGATGTTCTCATCCAGCCCGTTGGAGTCCGCATACCGGGCGACATCCAGCCAATGCCGCCCCCAGCGCTCGCCGTAGGCTGGCGATGCCAGCAGCCGATCAATGAGATGTGAGAACGCATCGGATCGATCGTCCGTGAGAAATGCATCGATCTCGGCTGACGTCGGCGGCAGGCCGGTCAGGTCAAAGGTCACCCGGCGGATCAACGTCCGTTTGTCCGCTTCTTTCGCCGGCGAAACTCCAGCCGCTTCGAGTTTCGAGAGAATGAAGTTGTCCAGCGCCGACTGCGGCCAAGTCACGTTCTTGACGTTTGGGACTCGCTGCGCCTTCGGCGGCTGAAACGACCAGTGATTGGGATCACGGCTTCGTGCGTTCGACTTTTGAATATCCGGAAACGGAGCACCCATCTCGACCCAGCGGACGAGATCGGCAATTTGCCGATCACTGAGCTTTCCGTCTTCCGGCATCTTGAGATTCTCGTCCTCGTGCCGTACTGCGCGGATCAGCAAGCTCTTGTTCGGTTCGCCGGCGACGACTGCCGCCCCGGAGTCTCCACCGCGCAACAGAGCCTCGCGCGAGTCCAAGCGCAATCCGGCCCACTGCTTCTTCGAGCCGTGACATTTCTGGCAATGCTCAACCAGCACAGGACGCACGCTGGTCTCGAAAAACCGCAACTGCTCTGCTGTCGCTGACGAGGCTTTCACCGGTTCTTCAGCGGCTAAGATCAGGCAGAGCAGAATGGAAATCATCATCAGGCCTCGTGATCGGAGTTGGAACCCCGAATGTTAATGCCAATCACAAACTAACCCGAAGCGTTCGTGAGAGCGAGCGATGATAATGCCCTCGCAAACGCTTCGGGATACTTTGCGTCCGTGAATGTGCTACTAAAACGGCCAGATCAGCGGGCACAGCCCGACCGTCACCAGCATGTACAGCAGGTCGAGCGGAATGCCCATTCGCAGATAGTCGCTGAAACGGTAGCCGCCGGGGCCCATGACCATCAGGTTGCATTGATAGCCGGTTGGCGTCGCATAACCAGCCGAGGACGCGACCATGATCGAGATGATGAACGGCATCGGATTCACGCCCAGCTTGTTGGCTGCCGCGATCGCAATCGGAAAGACCAGTACGGCAGCAGCGTTGTTCGTGATCAGTTCGGTGAGAATCATCGTCGCCAAGTAGACCGCCGCCAAGACCGCCAATTTGCCACCGCCGAATGCTTCAGCGGCGCCCGTCAATTGATCGGCCAGAAACTGCGCAGCTCCGCTTGTCTCCAGGGCCTTTCCGATGCCGAATGAGGCCCCGATGCTGACCAGCACGTCAATCTCCAGGCTGTCGCGAGCTTCTCGCGCGGTGCAGCACTTCGTGAGGATCATCAATCCGGCGGCGATCGTCGCGGCAGTCATGATGTCAAACCACTCGGCGAGATTCGCCATGATCATCACGATCAGAATCAGGATCGCGATCCAGGCTTTCTCGTGCCGCGGCGGCGTCGAGTTCTGCACACTGCTGACCAGAAAGAAGTCACTGTGATTCCGCATGCGGCTCTCAAACGACTGATGCGCCTCAAGCAACAGCGTATCCCCGGACTTCAAGACGATGTCGCCGATCTTGGCATTGATCCGCTCGCCACTGCGAGCCACCGCCAGCACGGCCGCTTCATATCGACGGCGGAATTGACCATCGCGAATTGTCTTGCCGACGATCGGACAGCGATCCGAAACGACCGCCTCGATCAAGCAGCGCTGAGTGCGCGGATCGTTGAGCTTGAAGACCTGATTCGTCGCCGGTTGCAGGCCACGAATTTTTTGCAGATCGACAACTGACTCGACGATGCCGACGAAAATCAGTCGGTCATTCTCCTGCAATCGTTCGTTCGGGCTGACCGCCGGCAGGATCTTTTCACCACGTTCGATTTCGATCAGAAACAGAGCAGGAAGATGTCGCAGGCCAGCATCTTCGATCGTTTGGCCGACCATCGGGCCGTCTGGCTGAACGATCATTTCGACGGTGTATTGCCGAGGATCGTCGCTGAGGCTGATTGCCGGCTTGCGATCCGGCAGAAGCCACTTGCTGGCGATGATGACAAACACAATTCCAATCACGGCCGCCGGAAGTCCGACCCAAGCGATGTCAAACATCTCTAATGGCCGGACGTTTTTCAGCTTTCCCGCCTCAATCGCCTTTTTGATCAAGCCATCGACCACGATGTTGGTGCTCGTACCAATCAGCGAGCAGCAGCCGCCGAAAACCGAGGCATAGACGAGCGGCAGATAGAGCTTCGAGGCACTGAGCTTGTACTTCTTGCAGATGTCGTCCACGACCGGCATGAACATTGCCACGCACGGTGTGTTGTTCAGAAACGTGCTGAGTCCCATCACCGGAAACAGCAGCCGAACCTGAGCCGCCATCGTCGACTTCGGTTGGCCGATGATTGGGTTTGTGAGCATCGTCATCGCGCCGGTTCGCACCAATCCCGCGACGACGACAAACAACACGGCCACGGTCAGCAGCGCCGAATTTCCGAAACCAGCGACCGCCTGCTCGATCGACGGCAGCAGTTTCCCCTTCGAAAACGGACTGACCGCCATGACCAAAGCCAGGCAACCCATCGTGATCATGTCGGCTGCGAGGTTTTTCGCCAGGCCGTAGACCATGAGGACAACGACAACCAGCGCAAACCACAGTTCCCAAGGATGTCCGAGCAGCATCGGCAGGCAATTCAAAGCGAGAGAAATTATTCCGCAGCACGATCGAAACAGCCGAAATGTAGCCGATGCCATCGTTTCGTTGAATGCAGCACCGTAGCAAGGATTATTCATACTCCCAAATGAGCACGACGCGCAAGCGAGTAATGCCAGTCGACATCATTCGCTTGCGCATCTTGCTAATGGGACGCAGTCTGAGAAGAAATCATCTCGAGCAATGAATAATCCAGGTTAGTGACATCGCTTACCAATTCGAGTCAGGCTGGAAAGCCTGACCTATTGCTCGGCCAGCGATTCGTAGTAGCGGCGGATGTGTTCCGAGTACTTCGGCAGCGTCTTGTCGTGGGGCAGGTTGAGCATTTTCTCTCGCAGCGCCGGCGGGAGATGTCCCCAGACCGCCTCGCGCAGTTGGCGTTGGCGGCGGAGATCGGCGAGCGCGTCGCGGCCAGTCTGCTCGCGGTCGGAGGAGTCGCGGGCCTGAGCGGAATCCCGTCCAGTCGGCTTCCCACCGGTGCCGTCAGTCGTCGAGGAGTTCTCATTGGGAGTCTTGTCCGACATCGGTCCCTTCTGGCCGGAGCGCGCCAGCGATTGCTGCTGAGCCGCTCGCTGCTGCCACGACTTCAACAATTTGTCGAGCGACTCGACCGCCATCTGTTGTGCCGTCTGCGTCGTCTTGTCGGTCTGGGCTGCTCGAAGTTTTTCGAACGATTGCTGCATCGCCGACAACGCCATCTCGCGCGGCTCAGTTTCGTCGGGAGTCGGCGGATCTTGTTTCGGCTCACCGACCGGCACTCGCTCCAATAGGCGGGACGTTGCCTCACGCACCGCCTGTTGATCGTCAGCCAGTTGATGCAGTTCTGCGTCGCGACTTTTTGATTCGTCGGCATTGGGCGGCGTATTCGGAGCACGGGCCTCGGCCGACCGCGTGCGGTCACTGACTTCGGATTGCAGTTCACGCAGTAACTTTAATTCTGCAACCGGGGGCACCGGTTCGTCGGGCTGGGCGTTGTTCTGCGGCCCCTCCGGAAGCTGTTGAGAAGTCTCGTCCTTCGACAGTTGATCGGGCGATTTGGAAGGATTCAAAGCGTTCGACAGCGATTGCAACGCTCGGAGCGCGGACTGCTCGCGGCGAGCGGTCTCCGCGTCGAGCTGCTTCTCTCGGAGTCGCGAGGCGGCGGCAGCAAGATCGTTCGTCGCGCGGTTTAGCGTCAGTCGCACTGCGTCGATGTCGGTCAGTGATTTCGACAACTCTTCCGTCGCGGCGGCGAGTTCCTGCTCCTCGTCGCCGAGATTCAACGCGGCCTTGGACAGTGGCCGCGTCCACTTCCCTGCCTTCTCTTGTTCGGTCGAGAGACGCCCCGTTTCTTCGACGACTGTTTGTTGCCGAACCACCAATTCGCGCACCCCCTCGGCCAGAGCGCTCATCTTCTCGGCGAGTTCCTGTTGCTGAGCCGCTCGGCGCGCGGCCGCGATTTCCCGTCCCGTCTGCTCCAAATCGTCGAGCGCCGCTTGCTCTTCCTCTGCCGCGCGAGCGAGCTGTTTGTCGGCCAACTGCGATTCCGCCTGCTGCATGTGTCGAGTCGCTTTACGCAGCGCCTCGCGCGATTCTTCGGCCTGAGTCCCCTTCAAGTTCGCGGCCAAAACTTCCGCCGCCTTCTTCGCGTCCGCCTGCCGATCATGCAACGCTTTCGCCTGCGTGGCGAGTTCCTCGGGCTTGAGCGTGTCGGACTTCTCCGCCGCCGCTTTCGTTTCGTCGAGCAACTTCTGCTGCTGCTGAGTCAGCGATTCGAGCTGCCCTTCAAGCTCCTGCAACTCACGAACGGCAGCATTCGAGTTGGAATTCGGAGTCTGCGCCAGCTTGTCGGCGAGAGCTTGTAACTCCTGGGCGAGCTGCTGCTGCGTGCGGCCCGCCTGTCCGAGATTGTTCTCCGCAACCTCGCGAGCCGCTTCGCGTGCTTTCGCAGTGAGTGCACGCTCGTCAAGTTCATTCACGACTTCATCGCTGGCTGCGCGAATCCCCTGATCCCCGGATTCTGCGCTCGCCAGTCTCTGCCGCAGTTGCTCGATCCGCTCGGCCTGACGCGACTGTCGATCGGCAAGCTTTGCGACGTCCGCTTGCTGCTGGCTCGGCAACTGTGACGCCGCTTTGCCGAACGTCTGCGGTGCCAGTTCCGACGTGTCTCGGTTGAGCAACTCCTGCGTCTTCGCCAGTTCACCCACTTCGCGAGCCACGTCGCGGCGATCGCGCCACTGCGTCAGGTCGCGGATCAACTCGGTCAATGTAGACAGCACCTCCGCCTGCCGTGCGGCGATTTCCGGGAACGCTTCGGCCAAGCGAGCGACCGGTTGAGCACCGCCGCTCTCCTTCACGACTCGGCCCAACACACTTTCCAACGTCGGCAACGTCTGACGGTTCAGCCCTTCGATCGCCTCGGCAATGTGCGTCAGTCGTTCGCGGGTCACTAAATCGTTCAACTGATTGTCTTCGAGTTGCGACAACATCTCGCGCACGCGAGCGGTCACGCCGTCTCCTTGGCCCGTCAGCCGTAAACTGATCTGCCGCTGATCAAGTTCGACCCGCTTGAGCGAGTCTCGATCCTGCGGCCGGAATTCGTTCGCCTTCTGCGCTTGCACGTGGAGCAAGTCGGTCTGATCGTTCGTCTGTGACTGCTTCGCCGCGAGCGACTCCAAATCGTGCAGCAGCAGGTCGAGCCGATGCGCGATCTCCGACAGTTTCTCTTCCGGCGAAACGACCGTCAGCGTCCGAGTCGCGCTGCGTCCAACTCGCGGTTCGCCAACGTCACAGTGATCCGACGCGACGAATCGCAGCGCGATCCGATCGCCAACCTTCGGATCGACCTGGCTCACGGACCAAGCCAGCCGTACGACTGCCTCACGCGACCCGTCCTCGTGGGGCAAGTTTTCCACGTGCCAATCAGCAGACCCTTGTGCTGATTCGTCGAGAGGGACCAGCGGCGCATCGCTACCCCGGCCCACCGGAACCGTGGTTGATGGGCCGGCGTTCGAAGCGAGCTTGTCCGACCCTACGGAATACTCCAGCGCCACTTCTCGCAACCGCCGATCATCGCGTGCAGTGGCCGCGAGACGAACCGTTGCATTCGCCGTCACGAGCTGATCGGTTGCCGGCTGCTCGAGTGTCACGACCGGCGGCGGATCGGCGACACCGACGACTTCTAATCGCAATGCCGACAGATTCTGAAATTCGTCCTGATCCGTCACCGCAAGTTGCTGCGTCACCGAACCGGGCTTCCGCACAACGAATCGCCAAGTCAACTCGCGCCCCTTCGGAGCGATTACGATCTCGTGTCCGACGCTGGCAACATCCGCCACAGCTTGTGTCGCCGGTCGATTGGTCTTCGCACTGACCTTCACTCTTGACCCAACCGTCGCTCGGATTTGAGTCGCCCCCTCCGGCAACGTGGTCGACGCTTCACCCGTGTAGCTTGGCGGTGTTATCTCGACTCGGAACGAATCGATCTTCGGCGGCGGAACGATTCGGAGTTCACGCCACGGCATCTCGCGATCATCGCCGCCGACCGCTCGGAACTCGATCGTGCCTTCGTCAATCGGTACTCGAATCGCAGCCGCCTCGCGCGATTGATCCTTAGAGTCTCTAAGCGTCGCAGTTCGCAACGGCTCGGACTGCGGCAACCGCCCCCTTTGGCGAAACTCGACCGACACCGGCTGAGGCAAGGTCCCGCGTGTGTTGATAACGAACAAATCGAGCGGCTGTCCCTGCACGTTTCGCAACGGCCGCTCCGGCAAAGCAATCACCGGCGACAGATCGCCGCGCACCAATTGCAGCTCGACCCGCTTCGGCCAGGGATGATCGGCAAGCGGCAACCATAGCCGCCGCATTGCCGTCGAGGCCGCCGCCGCATTCGCCACGAACAGGATCAATCCAATGCCAGCCAATGCCAACGCCGACAGCACCGCTCGTCGCGAATCGCGGCAGTCGAGCACTTCGGCGAAGTCGAGTGATTTCACCTCGGCAGCCGTCTGTTCAATCAGACGCCGCTGTAACTCCGGCGACCCGACACTTGGACTGACGTCGTGCTCCAAAAACTCAACGGCGGTCGCGAGCCGGCTACGCAGTTTCGGAAAGTGCGATTCCAGATGCCCAGACAACTCTAAGTTCGATAGCGGCCGACGCAACGGAGCAATGAGACGACGCCAAGACAACCAACCGACCGCGACCACCAACGCCGACAACAATCCGGCTCGCAAACTGCGATCGTCGAAGTGCAGCAACCAATCGCCAAGCCCAAGCAACAACGCCCCACTCAGCAATCCCGCGAGCGCCCAGCTCAATCCTGTCAGCCACAACAGCCGACGAATTTGTCGATGCAGGTCACGCAGTTGATCGAGGAGGTTCATTGCGAGAAACCAGAGGTTGGGAGCTCGGGGCTAGGGAATGCGGGCAAACGGAGTCCAAAACTAACCCCGAGTCCCCAGCCCCTCACCCCTCTTCTTATACCAGCCGCCAGCGACGACGGCATAGCCATTCCGTCGTAAGGAGACTCACAAAGAGCAGCAAGAGTTCCCAGCGAGTCCACAGTGGGATGATCGTCGCCGCTGACAGCGGGACCGATTGCCCGGCGGGAATCTCGGCCGGAACACGATCGGCCTCGTGCAGAGCGAAGTAGCGGCCGTGCGTCGCACGCGTGGCAGCCTCGAGGTCGGCTCGGTCGAGTTGCCGACGCAACAACTCGCGTTGCGGAGCTTCGACGATGAAGTCGACCGCAGGTGGCGAACCAGGAAACGATGGATCGGAGAGCCACGCATGAAATCGTCCGACGCTCAGCCCCCGCAGCTCACCGGCGAAGAGGTTCGGTGAATTCACGACTCGCGCCAGTTCGATGCTGCGTCGCGGTTCATCCGTCCGTTCAAGCATCACCGTCGCTACACCGCTTGCCGGGAGTTGTCGCTGATCGTGGAACTCAAGTCGAAACTTCACCGAATCGCCACGTTGATACGTCTGGCGATCGGCTGTGAATTCGACGCCACGTGCTCCATCGAGGCTCTGTGATCGACTGAGGAATCTCAGCGCCTGCACCCAGTACCGCGAGTAAATTCGCTCGCCGTCTCGAAAACGCCAACGCCACAGTTCATCGGTCGCGTGGAACAAGACCTTGCCGGCTCCGAATCGTTGCAGCGCGATGACAGGCAATGGCTGTTTCTCCCCGCGTCGCAGCGGATGTTCCAGCAACACGGTTGCGCCGGCTCGCAATCGGGGCGCGTCGCACAGCCAGAACAGACCAGGTAACGATCGCCACACATCGCGCGCTGCACTGCCACCGACTGAGTCGTCGCCGTTTGACAGAGCGTCCAATTGCAGATGCCGAAACAGCGGAGTGCTCGAGCGTCCGGCCTCGGTCCAGCGGGGTTGAAATGGTTCGCGCAGATCAGCCTCGGGAGCCGGAACGCTCGCCCCGTCAAGCTCCACCGGCAACAGCGTTTCCAGCGGTGTACCGCGAAAGCCCAATGGCATGTGTTGCGATCCGGCCATCAGCAACACTCCTCCTCCCTCGCGAACGAACTCGCGGACATGCTCCAGCGCCCCCGGGGACAACGCTCCGGGGTTCAAGTCGCCGAGCAACAAGACGTCGTAGGCGGAGAGAGCTTCGCGGCTCAGAGGAAAGCGGCCCTGCAGCGGCTTCGCAGTTTCGTCCTGCAATGTGAATTCGAGATCCGCCTCTTGCAACAACGTGTGCAGCTCAATGGTCGATTCCCGTTCAAGCAAGTTTTTCAGCTCGCGAAACTCCCAACGTGGCAGTCCTTCCGCTAAGAGGATTTTCAGTTTCCCTTCGCGAATGCGCACCGATCGTGACAAGCGATTATTGTCACGATCCACGTCCCCCGGCGGGGGTGCGACGAATAATTCAAAATCGAGATCTCCCGGTTGCGTTGGAGTGAATAACAAATCGACTGTCAGCGCTTGCCCGTCCTCCGGCAGTTTGATGGACCTCCGCACGAGGCTGATTTCCTTGCCACGCTCACGCAATTCGACCGTGGCAGATTGCCCGGCCAACCCAAACGATTTGACTTTCGCCGAAAACATCAGCGGATCGTTGGCGAAGGCAACGTCGTCCACGATCAGCTCAGCCAGTTGTACATCGCGCGTTGCCTGATCGCTGCCAATGCCGATGACAAACAGGGGCACCAATCGCTCACGAGCCAGAGGAACAACGGCACTCAATCGATCGGCATCGCCACTGCTGGCGATGCCATCTGTCAGCAGCACGATGGCCGCAGGCGGCGTCCCACGCGTTTGATTCAACACCTGCCGAACGGCCTCCGCAGGTCGAGTCACATCGCCGGTTGGCAGCAGCCGTTCGAGGTCCGCAATCAATCGCCGCACCGATTCGTCATCGAGCATTTCATCGCCGATCGGTACCGTCTCCGCCGAGAATCTCTCGATGCGGAGTTTGTGCCGACGGCGCAATTCTCGCAGCCAGCGTCCGTCTTCTCGCGTCAGAATTCGTCGTGCCAACTCCCATCGCTCGGCATCGGCGGATGCCGTCGCAGAGCTTGATCCGACGAGTGTGGCGACATACTGCCGGTCTGCGTCCGCCGAGTACGCCTCGCGCAGGCCCATACTGGCAGAGTCGTCGATCAACACCACCAGCAATGGCAATCCGGTCCGCTCCACTGAAACACTGACTTGAGCCAGCAGCAGCAACACCAACGACACAATCGCACAGCGCAGCGCAATCAAAACAGCCCGTTGCCGCACGCCAAGAGTCCGCCCGTCACGGCGATAGACCTCGACAATCACCAACACCAGAGCAGCCAGCATCAGCCAGCCGAGCGTCGGCGGCAACCAAGACGGCCAAGGGAGTTTCGCCGTCCAACTCCAACGCGACACCTGCCCGGGCTCCGCCGCCGGCAAGCCCACAGAATTCTCCCACCAGCGTTGCAGCCAATTGCTCACGGTGTTGCAGTGCCTCAGAACTCCGCCGATCTCCCCGCTCGAAGTGCGTGACATTGTCTCGTCACGCCGCTCCGATTTCCAAGCCGAGACTCGTGACATTACGATCTGCCGGGTCGAGTCTTCGTTACCCCATTGCGATCAAATAATGCGCCGCTTCCTCAAAAACTATCGTGAACGTCATCTGCACCCCGCAAATCTGGCCATCCACTTGGTTGCTCTACCGGTCACGTTTGTCCTGCCAATTCACTTCCTGGTGTGGCCTAAGGACTACCCAGCTTGGTGGGCGCTGGTCGCTTTTGTGCTCGGCTACGCCTTGCAGTTCATCGGCCATGCGATCGAAGGCAACGATGCCGGCGAGACGATACTGATCAAACGTTGGCTCGGTCGGCCGTACGTCGAATTTGGTCCCCGACACCCCTCGCGCACCGGCTCAACATCAACAGAGACATGATCCGCCACAACGCCAAACGACATACACCGACGACGGTTTCATCAAAGTTGCTTTCCGATTTGAGTGCGATATAGTTCCGCCCGTCCGCACGCGGATCGGAGAGGTGGCAGAGTGGCCGAATGCGCCGGTTTGCTAAATCGGTGTAGGGTTTTAATCCTACCGCGGGTTCGAATCCCGCCCTCTCCGC
>VGZH01000048.1 GCA_016872645.1 Planctomycetota bacterium
CACCGCAGCCGATTGGATTTACGACGTTCACCCGCGGAGGTTGATAGCGAAGTCGCTCTTCGAGTCGCGAGGCGAAGACTTCGTTTCCACCGTTAGTGACAACAACCCACTCGGCACCGTGAGCATTTATTTCCGACATCGCCTGCCAAACATCGTCGTCGGTAATGAGTTCGCGGCGAACGGTGTGACCGAGTTCTTCACGGTTGGGTTTGACAACCAGCGGCCGATGCGGCAACGCGGCCAGCATCTCCTCACCGCGGATATCGAGGATCGTTGGCATCCGCACGCGACTGAGCAGCGTCGCGAAGAAGTCCTTCGCGGTGCCGGTCGGCAACGAACCGGAGAGGACCAACAATTGGGCTTTCGATTGCGCCGCCTCATCGGAAAACGCAGCCTCAAAGGCCAGGATCTCCACGTCACTTGCCGCAGAAGAATTCTCAACGATCTCAGTCGTCTGCCCCGACTCACGGTCGAGCAGCGTGCTGCAGACTCGTTGCCGAGCGGATGACTCGACCCAGCGAACATCGACACCCAATTCTTCCATGTCTCGCCGAGTCGCCTCACCCGCCGCGCCGCTACCGATGAACGACAACGTCCGAACGTCTGCTCCGAGTTGCGTAAGTGCGAGGCCGACATTGAGTACTTTGCCGGAGGCACACCAATGCACTTCACGAGCGCGGTTGACCTCACCGACTCGCAGTTGGTTGAGCACGGTGATCTGCTGCCACGCGGGAGTCAGGCCAGCGACAAGGATCATTGGAAGGGATCGGTGATTAGGAGTCAGGGGTTAGGGTGAAGACATCCGCGACATGATCGCAGATGAGTTCGAAGGCTTCGAGTTCTTGCGGGCCGGCAGTCTTTTCGACGGGGCTGCGCAGCACTGAGAGCTGCCGTACGACCTCGTCCCGCGACAGCAGATGCAGTCGCGTGGCGAGGATTGCGGCTTCGAGGACGGCGTGCTTCGCGCGGTTGAACCCGAAGAAGTCTCGACAGCGGCCGACGTGGACGACTCGCGTGCGGATCTCGGTGCGGTCGTGCGAGATGTCGAGCGACTCGATTTCGAACTCGTACCAGCGGCAAGTGGAGGCGAGAACTCGTCCATGGATTTTCTCGGCAGCGAACGTCTCCGGAGGCGAATCCAGTTTTCCAATCGCGGCTTGTGCCAGCAGCAGTACGTCATCGACGACATGGAACACACCGTACGGACGCTGCTGCAAATTGCGAAACGTCTGCGAGGTCTGGAATGGCCGCAGTTGCAGCCATGTCAGCGACTCGTCCACAATCGGCCCCATGGGAGCGATGTTGAGTTCGCCGTTGGCGTTCAAACTGGTGACGATGCCCTCGAGGATCATGGGGCGAATCGTATGACAGGCACTCCCTCCCGTCGAATGCCACGAGGAAAAGACGGACAAGGTCCCTCTCCTACGAAACCGTGTTGCCGCTGACGATGGGTCGTGCCAGAATCATCCACCATGAAACAGAGCCTGTGTGACGTGCTGGTGTGGATTCTCGCGGTGGTGGCGACGTCGTGCACATTGGCAGACAACTCGACCTTGAAAGCAGAGCCAGAACAGTTCCCGCAGTCAGCGAAATTGGCTCGTGATCGACGGGCTGACGCGGTGCTTGAGACGGCCCGCGCCCAGTTGCGGCAGAAGGACTTCGCGGCGGCGATTCTGGCTTTGCAGGAACTGCTCGACGGACCAAACGCCTTTGCTGCTGGCGGAGCGAGCGTGCCGAGTTTTGTCGAAGAGGCGAACCGGCTGTTACGCGAGATGCCCGCCTCAGCCCGCGAGGCTTACGAACGGCAACATGCTGCGGAAGCGAATCGGCTGTGGCAATCGTCTTTGAAAAGCGGAAAGCTCGACGCACTGCGAGAAGTGGTCGCGAGATTTGGGGCGACGACCGCGGGCTGGTCCGCTTTGCGGGACTTGGCAGCGAGGCATGTCGATCGTGGCGAGTGGTCGCTGGCAGCATCCGCATCGATGCAGCTGTCGCGTCATCCGCATTCCAACTCCACCCGCGAGACCAGTTGGATCGCACGCTGGGTGTTGGCGGAATCTCGCCTGCCGAATCACGATCGCACGGCTCGAGAGCTGTGGCTGCGATTTCGAAATGTATTGGAGGCATCACCGGTGCCGGCCGGAGCGACGGGGAAGAATTTGTCCGAGTGGCTGGAACAGCAGCTGCCCCCCGCGAGCAGCAGGAGCCCGACACCCGATGAATGGCGCCATTCGCTCAGTTTGGCACCATCCGGACATAATGTTTTTCAATTTGCCGCAGAATTGGATGGCGATCCGGCGTCCTGGTTGAAAGAGATCGTCACCGACTGGGAACGCTACGACGTGCCAACATCGCCAAGTGCCCAACCGTTGGTGGTCGGTGATTTAGTCATCGCGCGTTTCGCACATCCCGCGAAGGTAGTCGCGGTCGACACGCAGCGTGGAAAGCTGGCGTGGGAACAGTCGATCGCCGGGTCGCTCGGGTCGACTGCATCGGATTTGCAGCGGCATCCGGGAATTCGCACGCCGCTGGTTGAGGAACTGCAGCGGCGCTGGTTTGGTGATTCGGTGCGCGGTCGCCTGACGAGCGACGGGCGGCGGTTGTTTCTCGTGCGCGATTTGGATGATCTGGATTTGAAACCGGGAGCCGGATCGCGGCTGCGAAATCATCTGGAAGCCTGGGACTTGGCGACGGGGGGACGGCTTTGGCGTATCGGCAGCTCCGTCAATGAGCCGCCGACGGGATTCGAGGGGCTGTATTTTCTCGGCCCGCCGCTGGCCAGTGACGGATTGTTGTATGTCGTCGCGCAGCGCGAGTTGCAGGTCGCATTGTGGGTGCTGAGGGCGAGCGATGGACAACTCGAATGGACACTGCCGCTGGCGGAGACCGATCGCCAGCAATTCAAAGAGACGGGTTGGCGTCATGTCGCGTGCCCAGTTACTTGGGCCAGCGGCCGCTTGATTTGTCCGACGGGGGCGGGCTGTTTCGTGGCTGTCGATCCGATCACCCAAGCGCTGGCCTGGAGCATTCGCTTTGAGCGAGATGACATTTCCTCGGCCGTGGGATTCATTGCCACCGATCGCGACCGACCCTTTGCAGCACGATGGTGGGAATCGTGGCGAGAGATGGTGAGTCGACAACTGAAAGACGCGAGACGAGAGACAGAACATTTGAACTCTCAACTCTCAACTCTCGACACTCGTCTCTTGCTGGCTTCTCCCGAATCGCGATCGCTGCGTGCCGTTCATGTTGAAACGGGGGAAGTGCTCTGGCGAGTGAGTTTCGACGAGCCGATGTTCGTGGCGACCAGCGATTCGAGCGTGCTGGTCTTCGAGAGGACTCGCGTGATCGGGATTGATCCTGTCAACGGAAGCGTGCGCTGGCAGACAGCCCTGCCCGTCCCAGACGGTCCAGGGGATTGGATCGGGGCCAATTATGTTTGTCCGACGCGCGGCGGATGGTCGCTTGTCGACTCTGCGACGGGGCAAGTGCAGCGATGCGAGGCTGGGTTTCGTTGGAACGACGATTTGAATCGCAAGAACTCCACTCCAGAGAATCCGCTCGTCCTGAGCACCGGACGTCTGGTGCGAGTCGGCTCACGCTGGGCAGTCTTGTCTCCGAGCCGGCTTGGTTTGTTTGAGAATATCACCCATCGGCAATCGGCCACCGCCGAACGCCTGCGGAATAAGCCGGAAGATCTGGCGTCGCGCATCGAAGCATCAGACATCGCACGACAATTCAATGACCTGGAGAGTGCCGAACAATTCCTTCGGCCACTGTTGGACCAGCCCAACACCTTTCCCAAGGCAGCGCCGTTGATGCGAGAAATCTTGCTTCGAAAACTCTTCGCCCAGCCGGAAGAGCATGCACGCTTGACCGAGGAATTGCTCCGTCTCTCTCCGAGAGAGATGATTGAGACCGAAACTCGACACGCGCTGATTGAGGCCGCACGCAAGAGCGGCGATCTCGTGGCGAGTCTGCGCGGAGTACTCGACCTTCTGGGGAAACATCCCGATGAAGAAGTAACGGGCGGACGAGCGTCATCGCTCCCAGGCCTCGAAGAACAAGTGGAAAGAGGGTTGACTGTTCGCCGTGATCGCTGGGCGCAGGGAGTGATCGCGGATTTGATGGCTCAGGCGGATGAGGCGACCCGGCCAAAGTTGATCGCATTGTTGGATGTTCGCCGCCAGCAAGCCTCTGACAGCCTGGATGCATTCGCACTGCAAGCTCTTGCAGAACAATTGAGCTGCTTGTCGATGGGTCGCGAACTGCGAATGCAGTTGTCGGGGCGAACTAGCAGTGGCGTCGGTTATTTGAAGACCAGCCTTGCGCTTCGCGAGATCGCTCATGGGTCCGATCGGGTGGCTGCAGCGCAGGCTTGGTATCGGCTCGCGCTGCTGCATGATATTCGCAGCGAACCGCTCGATGCGGCGGACTGTTATCGTGAGCTTCGCGATCGCTTTGCGGACGTGAAGTTGCCGGATGGGCACACTTCGGCTGACTGGTTGGCCGATGTAATGCCCGATTCGCTGATTGGCAAAGCCTTGGCCGACGGCCCACGCGATCCGTGGCCCAATCGTTTGCCAAACATCACGCCTCAAGATGAGCCTCACGACGACATCTATTGTTACCCGATCCCAATCGAAAGTCGCGACTCCATTTGGCGGCGCATGTCGGTGTCTGTCGAACGACAGGGCAGGAAAGTTCGCTTCACAGCTGTCGGCCAGCGCGGGCTGTGGGAGTTGACGTTACCGGCGTCAAACTCGCCGTTTCGCCACGATTGGAGCACACATCGCGGTTGGGGACTCGGCCCACTGCTGGTGTTGCAAGTCGGCGAGGTCTTGTACGGCGTTCAACCGCTGGATGAACGGGGCGAAACCAACGCCAAACTGGTCTGGACACTTTCAGCCGGTCCGTATGAAGAAACCGGTGCGCATCAAATGCTGCCGGGCCAACTTGGCCTCCGCCTGGATGCGTTTCGACATCTCGATCGATATGAGCAGCCGGTGTTGGATGTCGTTCACGCGAGTCCTGGATGGCTGTGTTATCGCACTCGCAATCATTTAATCGCGATCGACCCCGCGACCGGCGACCGCCTGTGGACACGGCGTAGTCTGCCTCCGCAAGTGTCAATCACTGGCGACGGCGACCAGATTGTGTTGCGACTGTTGGCGACTCGCGAAATCGAAATACGTCGCAGCTTCGACGGAAAACTGCTTTCGAAACGCCGCGACGAATCTGACCCCAGCAACATCATCATCGAGCAAGGGCGACTCCGAGTGCTGTGGGATGTCGAAAACGCGACCGACACAGACTCCGCAAAGTGGCTGCGCTGCCAGGATCTGGTCGATGGGGCATTGAAGTGGCAACACAAACTTTCGCCTCAGAGCGTGCTGCTCCGCGTGGATGAGTCTCGGCTGGCCATCATCGAGCCACCAGGATCGTTGCGGATATTTTCATTCGCCGAGGGGCGTGAGTTGGCGAAGCACAGCGTCGAGTTGCCAAAATCTCTTTCGACCGCGTACGCCTTTGCTGACGATTTGCGGCTCTTCGTCGTTCTGGCCGGTCCCGTGACAGAACAAAGTTGGCTGGTGACTCAGCAGGACCGAGGCAGTTTTCGCAAGCCATTGACCAATGGCTGGCTGCACGCACTCGATCGTCGCTCACTGAGCTTGCTCTGGACGATCCCGGTGAAGAATCTGCCATTCGCGGTGGACCAACCGAAGGACTCGCCGTTCTTCGTGCTCCCTTATAAGCGTCCCAGTGATGATTCGATCGATGGCCAGCACTCGGATGGTGTCTTGCACCTGATCGACAAACGCACGGGAAAAGAGGTGTTCTACGATTCCGGAAGCCTGCAAAACGTCTACTTTGCGATCGAACCCGATCCGCTACAAGAACGTATCGATTTACTGACACACAAACGACGACTGCGATTCGATTTTTCGGGAGAGCCCACCAAATGAAAGAAGCTCAAGGAGCCATGGCGAATGTTCTCCTTTCGATTGGACTGCTCTCCGAATGCTGATCTAAGCGTGATGGAAGTTCAAACTGCCACAAGGCGGCAATCGAGGACTCGATCGCGACAATGCCCCGTGAGTATGGGAATCGGCCTTCGCTAGAGCGACCTTGGGCAACTCGATCACCCCGTCTTGACCATCTTTGTTGATTGACGTGTAATCCCGCCCCGCTGCAGATCTGCGGACTGGTTCCAGAGAATGGATTCGCCGTGACGACGTTTGATCGGTATTTGTTGAGCCGCTACTGGCACGTCTTTGGCATAAGCTTCTTGGCCATCGTGGGCTTGTTCGTTGTATTCGACAGTTTTACGAACGCGGAAGTCGCCCAAAGTCATTCGGACGATGCAGGAGTCTTCTCCTTTCTTGGCCAAATGGCGCAGTACTACGCCTACCAGTCTCTGATGATCTTCGAACTGGTGGGACCGATGCTGACTGTCATTTCGACGATGATTGTCTTCGCCCTGCTGCACAAGCATCGCGAGCTGAATCCGATGCTGTCCGCGGGCGTGCCGACGTTTCGGTTGGTCGTGCCGATGCTGATCGGGACGCTGATGGTCAATGGGCTATTGATGGTCAATCAAGAGTTACTGTTGCCCGCCGTCGCGGACGAACTGCTCAAGCCGATCGGCACGGCTTCGCAGGGCGTGCAGCGAGTCACTGCGCGGCGCGATTTTTCGTCGCACATTGAAATCGGTGGCGAAGGGCTGAACCTAGCCGAACGAAAACTCGTCCGTCCAGAGTTCCAGTTGCCAGCACCAGATATCAACGCCGAAGTCTTGACGCTGCGAGCCGACCACGCTGTCTATTACCGAAAGACAAAGGATCGACCGGCAGGCTGGCAGCTCACGAACGCGACTCCGGCGTTCAGCGACCTGCGGCTCACAGACGCCGGTCGTAAAATCATTTGGCCAATGGACGATCCCACGAAAGTCTTCGTCGTGTCGAACATCGGCAGCGAGCAAATGTCCGGTTCGGCGGTGACCTACCGCTATCAATCGACGTGGGAATTGGTGGACAGGCTGCGAAGCCCGACTTTCAGCGTGATGACATCGCGGTCGCAGGTACTCCACATGCACGAGCGAATCACTCGGCCCATGTCGACTTTGCTCGCGGTGTGCCTGACGGTACCACTGGTCTTGCGGCGCGAAAGCTTCTCGATCATTACGAATCTGGCCGTCTGCGCAGGAGTGATGATCTGCCTGATGGGGTTGGTTCAAGCCTGCAATTACCTGGGACGCATCAACTGGATGTCGCTCGATTTGGCCGCGTGGACGCCAATCATCGTCGTTGGAGGACTGGTGGCATGGTTCTCGGACCGAGTGCAAACTTAAGTTGTCGCACTGTCTTGCTCAGCGGATGGCTGATCAGCTCACTCGGGTTTGTCGGGAATGGGGCCGAGACGACAGCGCCGCTTATCGACCGAGACCTTGCTGCCGCCGTCGAATCCATTGGAATTGAAGAGCTCAAAACACACATCAGCACACTGGCCAGCGATGCCTTGCAAGGCCGTGAAGCGGGAACCGCAGGCGGGCACGCAGCCAGCGCGTATTTGATGCAGCAACTCCGCCGGCTTGGTGTGGCCCCGGCCGCCGCTGACCGGCAATTTGCACAAGAATTCGCCAACGGAATGCGGAACATTCTGGCGAGCGTTCCGGGACATGATGCTCAGCGGCGGGACGAAGTCGTGATCGTCGCCGCTCACTTTGATCATGTTGGATTTGGCACGCCACGCAACAGCCGTGGTCCAATCGGCTACATTCACAACGGGGCGGACGACAACGCCAGCGGTGTCGCCGGTCTGCTGGAGATCGTCGAAGCAGTCCGCAAATTGCCTCGTCCGCCGCGCCGCACATTGCTCTTCGCCTTTTGGGACGGCGAAGAGAAGGGTCTGTTGGGATCGAAACACTGGCTGGCGGCGCCAACTCTGCCGTTGAGCCAAGTCAAGCTCGTCATCAACGCCGACATGATCGGCCGTTTGCGTCCGGAAGGGGTCGAAGTCACGGGTACGCGCGCGGCATGCGGCTTGCGACACATCGTCGCCGACGCCAACTCGGCGACGATCGCTCCGCGTTTACGGCTTAACTTTACCTGGGACATGCGAGCCGACAGCGATCATCATCCGTTTTTCGCTGCCGGCATCCCCGCCCTGATGCTGCATACCGGCAAGCACGATGATTACCACCGACCCAGCGACGACGCAGACAAGCTGAACTACGAAGGCACTCAACAACTCGCACGACTGATGTTGCTGCTGGCCCTGCAAACCGCTGAAGCCGACGAACTGCCAGCGTTCCGAAGTATGTCTCGTGGTGAAAACAAAGAGCAGCAACGTCTTGTTGAACAACCGCTCCCCTCACCTGCCCCGCGCCTCGGCATCACTTGGAACTCGCAGCTTTCCGAACAAGGCATCGTTGAGATCACTCAGATTTCCGCGCAGTCGCCAGCCGTCTCGGCCGGCTTGCGTATCGGCGACCGAATCGAACGATTCGCCGGCCATGCCGTCTCCGATGCCGCCGACTTTCGGAGCTTGGTCGTCATCGCCGATCGTGACGTCACCGCGACGGTCCGCCGCCCCGGCATCTCAGAACCACTGGAACTCTCCGTCCGACTCACTGGGGAACCCACGCGTCTTGGCCTGACGTGGCGCACCGACGACGCAGAACCTCACAGCGTGATCCTCACGCAAGTCATCCCGCATTCCGCGGCGGCTCTCGCAGGACTCAAGCTGCTCGACCGAGTGCACACGTTCGGCGGACAGGCTGCCACCAACGAGCACGTCTCACGAGCAGCGACATCCCTGCCGCTGCCCATTGCCGTCACCTTCGAACGCGACGGCGTGATCTCAACCACGTCGATCAAATCCGTTACGTCCACGGCGGTCGCCGTCGAACGTGACCGTGCTGCCGCCAACGAACGCCGCTGATCTCTCACATCATTTGGACAGCGTGGCGGTGACCGTTTCGATCTTCTCAGCAGTGCCAAAGTGAACGGCATCCAACATGTCATTCGCTGATTTGAAGAACCAATCTCGATCCGCACCGCCCGCAAGAGAGTCCGGAACACCGATGCCCACTCGCGACTCCTCCGAGACGCGATCGGATGATGTGGCGTTAAACGTCATCGGCACATCCAACGGCAGGAACACGAAGAAACAACGCGTGTGAGAGCAACGGTTCGGCTACTGACGTTTCATTCGCCCGTTGGGAGTGCTTACCCTCGACTCCAGCCCGGATTTCCGTCAGACCAATGCAGATGGTGAGGTCGTAAGAGAATGGCTGGCGGGAATGTTGTCCCGGCATCATCAAGGGAAAACAGCATGACTGATCGATCGAATTCTCCAACTCAACAGGTCTCCGATTGGCTGTCGCGATTTGGCACCGCGTTGGATCAGAAGGATTGGTCCGCTGCGGCCGACCTGTTTGGCGTCGAGTGTTACTGGCGCGATCTAGTCGCCTTCACCTGGAACATCAAGACTCTGGAGGGGAAAGACGAAATCCAAGCGATGTTGGCCACCACGAATTCCGTGGTGCAACCCGGTCACTGGCAGATCGCGGGAGAAGCGACCAACGAAAATGGCGTGACAGCCGGCTGGTTGACTTTTGAGACCGCAACCGCGCGAGGGAAAGGTTACCTGCGTCTGAAGGCCGGCAAATGCTGGACTCTGCTGACCACGATGACCGAGCTTAAAGGCTTCGAAGAGAAGCATGGAGCGACTCGGCTTTTCGGAACGGAGCATGGCGTCCTCAAACATCGGCAAACGTGGCTGGAGCGAAAAACGCAGCACGAAGCGGAATTGGGGGATGTCACGCAACCCTACTGCGTCATTATCGGTGGCGGACAAGGGGGCATCGGATTAGCGGCCAGGCTGAAACGCTTGGAAGTACCGACGATCATTATCGAGAAGAATTCGCGCCCCGGTGATTCGTGGCGGAAGCGGTACAAGTCGCTCTGCCTGCACGATCCTGTGTGGTACGACCACTTGCCATACTTGCCGTTCCCCGATCATTGGCCGGTCTTCTCACCGAAGGACAAGATCGGCGATTGGTTGGAGATGTATGTCAAAGTCATGGAGTTGAACTATTGGCATTCCACGGAATGTCGCAGCGCTGAATTTCACGCTGACACACAAGACTGGATGGTCACTGTCGAACGCGAAGGCAGGACGGTCGTGCTTAGACCCAAGCAACTGGTTCTGGCGACCGGCATGTCTGGCATGCCGAATGTCCCACAGATTCCTGGAGCGGAGTTCTTCCGAGGCACGCAGCAGCATTCCAGCCAATTCCGTGGAACCGAGGACTATCGCCACAGGAAATGCGTCGTTCTCGGTTCGAACAATTCCGCGCATGACATTTGCGCGGCTTTGTGGGAGCAGGATGCAGACGTCACGATGATCCAACGCTCGTCAACGCATGTCGCCAGGTCCAACTCGCTGATGGAACTGGCGCTAGGCGGCCTGTATTCGGAGTCTGCCGTCCAAGCGGGCATTACCACCGAAACCGCCGATTTACTGTTCGCTTCCGTCCCTTATCGGATCATGGCTGACTTCCATCGACCGATCTATCAGGAGATCGCTAAACGAGATGCCGACCTGTATCAACGTCTGGAGCATGCGGGCTTCTTGTTGGATTTCGGAGACGATGGTTCGGGACTGTTCATGAAATATTTGCGACGCGGTTCGGGATATTACATCGACGTGGGTGCCTCTGATCTGGTCGCCGATGGCCACATCAAGCTGCACAGCGGGGTCACTATTGAGCGAATCCAAGCAGACTCGGTGGTGTTGACGGATGGCACCATCCTGCCGGCCGACTTGATCGTTTTTGCCACGGGCTACGGATCGATGAATGGCTGGGCGGCTCGGCTTATCTCACAGGAAGTCGCCGACCGAGTGGGCAAGTGCTGGGGCTTGGGTTCCGCCACCACGAAAGACCCCGGTCCCTGGGAAGGCGAGCTACGCAACATGTGGAAGCCAACCCAGCAACCGGCACTGTGGTTTCATGGCGGCAACTTGCATCAATCTCGTCACTACTCGCTGTATTTGGCATTGCAGATCAAAGCGCGACAAGAGGGACTTCCTACTCCTGTTTACGGTCTCAGCAAAGTCCACCATCGTGCCTAGAGTGATCTCACGATCGGGGGATGTCGTCCAAATCGATCAGATACAGGTCTGAGTCCCCCGCGCGTTCGGAAACGACGAGCAGTTGTCGCCCGTCGGGATGCCAGACGGGAAAGTCGTCACGATCCGGGTGATTGGTAACTCGGCGTGCATTCGTCCCATCAGCGTTGACGATGTAGATTTCCAGGTTGCCATCGCGTGCGGAAGCGAAAGCGATCCGCTTGCCGTCAGGCGACCAGGCCGGGCGCATGTCACGCAGCGGATGGTTGGTCAATGGACGAATGTTGCCGCCATCGGCATTCATCAAAAAGAGATGGAAACCTCCGTCACGGCTCGAGCTAAACGCGATCTGCCGGCCGTCGGGCGAAAACGCGGGCCAGGCGTTGGTGCCGGCCGATTCGGTCAGCCGTTTCAGATTCGCTCCTTTCATGTCGACGGAGGCGATCTGTTGTCCGCCTGGGTCGGAGAGCGTGAACACGACGCGCTGCTGGTCTGGCGAAATCTTCGGCCCGCGCACGGTGCCTCGCGCTTCCTGCGGGATGAAGCGTGATTCCGTTCCCTCTTTCAGATCCCGCACGACGAGGATCGATTGCGGGCTGGTGTAGGTCTGCACAAAACACAAATAGCGACCATCGGCCGAGACATCCGGATCGAATTGATG
Organism: Planctomycetota bacterium; assembly: GCA_016872645.1. Classification (GTDB taxonomy): domain Bacteria; phylum Planctomycetota; class Planctomycetia; order Planctomycetales; family Planctomycetaceae; genus SXKJ01. The sequence goes on from VGZH01000048.1 coordinate 11,798, forward strand.
TGCGGTGAGTTTGGGATCGACGCGATCTTGTTTGCCATCAGACAAACGCATCCGGATCAGTGACACGCGATTCGGCTCGTCGTGCGCGGCGAAGATAACGGCCTCCCCTTTTTCGACAAACAAGGGTGCCAGCTTCCGTTCGCCGTCGTGAGTCAGTCGTCGTGGTTCGGCGGCCGGCAATGATTGAACGGCTACCACCAACACGCCGCTCATAACGATAAGAATTCTGGCACGGAGGGCTTTACAGCAGTTCATCGATCACCCGCCCTCCTTCGAGAACTCGGTATTCCGCACGCTGTTGCGTACCGACACCGGCCAACTCTGCGATGGTCGTGCCCACCATCTCCGGCGTGATGGGATTCGTCAGTGGGTATTCACCACGTGCGTCACTTTCCCCAATTACTCGACCGGGACGGACACCCCCGCCAGCCCACACCGAGAAATAACAGGGATGCCAATGATCTCGCGAGCCGATGCTGTTGATCCGCGGAGTGCGGCCGAATTCTCCCAGGCAGACCACCAGCGTCTGCTCCAGCAGACCGCGATCGTGCAGATCCTCCAACAGCGTCGAGAGAACCTGATCCAACAACGGACCATGCCAATCGGCCAGTAAGCCGAAGTTGTCCGCGTGCGTGTCCCAACCGTAGTCCGAGAACGGATAGAACACTTCGGCAAACTGGCTCCAATTCACTTGCACGTACGACACGCCGGCCTCGACCAGTCTTCGACCAAGCAGACAACTTTGCCCAAACGATGTCCGTCCATATCGGGTCCGCGTGCTCGCCGATTCACGTGACAGATCGAACGCATTCAGAGTGTCACCACCACGCAGCAACTGCAACGCCTTCTGGTGGAGACCGTCCCACTGGTCAAGCTGCGCCAGATCGAGTCCTCGCCGCACACGATTGAGTTCGCCAAGCACGCGCTGCCGATCATTAAGCCGCGCCGGCGTGAGACCGTCGAGCAGCTTCAATTCGGAAATCGAAACCTGTCCTAGTTTGGAGCAATCCACCATGAACGGGTCATAACGCGACCCCCAGACCCCGCCGCCGTAGCCAAGACACGGTCCCACCCCATCACCCACCGGCCCGCGTGCCAACGACATAAATGCGGGCAAGCCACTGGAACTTCGGCTGCGAGCGATGATCGAACCCAAATGCGGTGGGTACCCCGTCGGTTTTCCGTTGCCGTCTTCACCGCCGTCGCTGGCTCGGCCACAGGTCCAAGCGATTGAGCCGGCTGGCCGATGTCCGCCGTTGTAATTGATGTTCGTGCGCACGACGGAAAACCGGTCACTGCCAGCCGCCAACCGCGGTAACAGTTCGGTGAATTGCATGCCCGCCGTGCGAGTAGAGATCGCCGCAAACGGCCCCCGAAATTCCGCCGGAGCATTCGGCTTCGGATCGAATAAATCGAGATGGCTCGGCCCGCCGACCAGCCAGATCATCATCACCGACTTTGCCTTCGCCAGTTCGGCCCCCTGCGCCAAATGATCGCTGCCAAACATCCCGGCCGCGAACGGCAAGCCAGCGCCGAAGCGTAGAAACGAGCGCCGCGTCAAACCCTGGCAATCACGAACACGATAGTTGCCGAATCCAAACATGAGAGCTTCCCAAGTCGTTCGACCGATCTCTTTGCTGTCTTTGTTGCCACAAAGCACCGAGCTGGAAAAACAGTTTGGCCGACAAGTCGCAGGGTTTCAAGGTGCATTTCCACGGGCAACTTCACCCGAAATAACTTGTGACGAACGGCTCCCTCTCCGGCGACTGGCACCGGTCGACCCAGCGGATCGAGGATGGTGGTATTTGGGTCGATCCCCAACAGATGGAATGCCGAGGCGAGGATGTCTTTCGGCGAGCGTGGATCCGACTTCACGTCGCCACCGATCTTGTCACTTTCGCCGACCACTTGGGCGCGGCCAATTTCGGCACCGACGAGGCACGCTGAGTAAACTCGGGACCAGTGTTCACGGCCATTGCCAGGGCGATTGTTGAGTTGCGACGTGCGGCCGTGCTCGCTTAAACAAAGCACCAAGGTTTCATCCAGCAGTCCCCGTGACTCCATGTCGCGCAAAAGCGCCGGCAATGAATGATCGAACACCGGCAACAAGAATTGCTTGAGACACGGATAGTGGTTCGAGTGGGTGTCCCAACCAATCGCGAAGTGACTATAGGTGTTCCAAAAGACGCTGACGAATCCCTCCTCGATGACTCGCCGCGCAGCAAGGAGCGATTGTCCAAACAGATTTATCCTGTAATCAATCCGCACCGCTTCTGGCTCCTGATGAATGTCGAGCGCGCGAGCCAACCCGCGATTGGTCAACAACCCGTGAGCAGCCTGCTGATGCTGGTCGTAGCCCGCGACCAGCACCAGGCGATGCCGAGCAGCATCATGCCCAATTGACGGCCGGCAACATCAACCATTCGTGTCCGGGGATGTCGAGTTGCTCGGAAGGAGGTTGGCAAGGCATACTATCACCGCTTCAATTTCCTGCCGCCACTCTTCCCGCCTGAGTTCTTCATGATGCGACATGCTCTTCGCTGTACGGCGTTCGTCATCTCTTGTGCCCTGACGAATGCCGGGCTGAACGCCGCCGAACCGAATGCCGCCCCAACCGCTGAGCAGCTTGAGTTCTTCGAGGCGAAGATTCGACCGGTGCTGGTGAAGCATTGCTACGAGTGCCATTCGTCGAAGCTGGCCGCGCCGCGCGGCGGGTTGCGTCTGGATGATCGCGACGGGGTTCTTAAAGGTGGCGATTCAGGACCGATCATCGTGGCGGGCGACCTCAAGAAGAGTTCGTTGCTCGCCGCGTTGAGATACGAAGAAGCCGAGATGCCTCCCAAGGGGAAGCTGCCCGCCGCCGTCATCGCGGACTTCGAGCGATGGGTGACGATGGGTGCTCCCGATCCGCGCGTCGCTGCGATCGCGCCCAACCCTCAACCTTCAACTCTCAACCATCAACCTTCTGCCCATTGGTCCTTTCAAAAGCTGACGAAAGCTTCGCCTCCAAACGTTAAGAACGCGCAGTGGCCTCGCAACGATATTGATCGGTTTGTGTTGGCCAAACTGGAAGAGGCGGGAGCGCAACCGGTCGCTGCGGCGGATCGGCGCACGCTCATTCGGCGTGCGTCGTTTGATCTGATCGGTCTGCCGCCGGAGCCGGAGCAGGTCGCGGCGTTTCTCAATGATCCGGCGTCGGACAGCGATGCGTTTGCGAAAGTCGTTGATGAACTGCTTCGTTCGCCGCATTACGGAGAACGCTGGGGACGATATTGGCTCGACATCGCGCGTTATGGCGAGGACCAGGCGCATACCTTCAAGGCTCGTAATTATCCGCAAGGGTATCTCTATCGCGACTGGGTCGTGAAGGCGTTCAACGACGATCTGCCTTACGACCAATTCTTGATTGAGCAGATTGCCGGCGACCTCGTGAATCACGACCGGCCGCTTCATGAACGCATTCCCGCACTGGGTCTGTTTGCGCTCGGCCCGGTCTATTACCAGGACAACGGCGAGAAGGACAAAGCTCTCGCCGATGAATGGGACGACCGCGTGGATACGCTCGTTCGAGGGACGCAGGCGCTGACGATCTCGTGCGCTCGCTGCCACGATCACAAATTCGATCCACTGACGATGGCCGACTATTACGGACTGCTGGGCATCTTTGCCAGCACGCAGTACCAAGAGCGGCCCGCTGTCTCGCAAGATGTCGTGCTCGCCAAGCAGCAGGCTGATGCGGCGTTCAAGCAACAGCAGCTTGAAGTCGATCGCTATCTTGCGACTCAAGCTCGCAATGTGCGTGAGAAACTCATCCCGGAAATCCCGCAGTACGTCGTCGGTGCTTGGCGCGTGATGAATCCGCTCAAGAAGAAGGCCAACGAAAAGAAGGTTGTCACCGACGTCGCCAAACAACTGAAGCTCAACGAAGACTTGTTGCTTCGCTGGGTCGCGTATCTCGAAGAGAAACCAGCATCGGGAGCCGTGAAGTCCGAGCGACCGTATCTTGCAGGTTGGCGTCAGCTGAAGAAGCAGCAGGACGCGAACGTCGATCTTTCCGACGACAAAGCGGCGCTTGCGGAAGCTACGGCGGTGGGCGAGACCCTGCGTCAGCAAGCCGAATCGCTGTTGCCGCATCGCGCCGCGTTGCTGCAACATTTTGGCGAAGAGGTCGCCTTCCTCTTGGAATCCGATCGAGCGACCATCGCGCCGGGGGTGATTCCGCTCGGCAACTTGTTTGATGATGTGTCCGGTTCGCAGCTTTCAACGGCGCTGGCCTCGGATGTCTTCAAGTCCACGGCCAAAGAAGGTGGACTTGGTATTGCGCGAGTCGCTCAGGGTTGGGGACATCAGACTTCGATCGCGACCGGTATCTCCTTCAATTTCAAATCGCTCGGCAGCGATGATGCCAAGCACGGCGATATCGTTAATGACGGCTGGGACGTCAGCGGCGGCATCAGCACGACGGGCAAACGGACGGCAGCGAACCTGCCGCGCACCGAACAAGGGATCGGCATGCACGCCAATGCGTTGATCACTTTTGATCTGGACGCAATTCGCCGCGCGGGACTGATCCCGGTCGATCGCCCACTGACCTTCCGAGTCGATCGAGCCGGTTTGAACGACGACGCTTTCGGCAGCGGCAGCGTTCATTTAGCGATCATCGCCAGCCGGCCGCAGCCAGAGAATGCCGAACTCGATGCGATTCTCGTCGCGTCCGTAAATGGTCAAGCGGCGAAGGTCGAAAAAGGAGACGATGCCTATTACTTCGCCGGCGAACTTCCGCCACCGCTACGAGGCGACGGCAAGTTTGTGGAGATCACAATTCAACTGCCGGCGGAAGCGCGCTACTTGACGCTGGTCGCCACCGGCGCGGGCAAGGCTGGTGAAGAGAATTCGATCAGCAGCGATCATGCGGTCTTCTCCGGAGCACGGCTGGAATACGAGCCCGTTGGTAGCTCAGGCGGCTCGCCTGATTCTCCGGCTGCAATCACCGGCGAACCGCCCGCACTACAAGACGCGCTTCTGTACTCAGAGCTGTTCTCCGACAAAGGCGTCCTCGCGATCGCCTCGAAAGATATCGCCAACTACCTCACCGACGAACCGGCCAAACAACTCGCTTCGCTCAACAAAACGCTTGACGAACGCAAGCAGGCGAGCGATGCGATCAAAGTGTTGATGGCCCACGCGGTGTCCGACGGGCAAGGAGCCGACATGCCGGTCTACCTGGCTGGCGATCCGCGCAAGAAGGGACCGCTCGCCCCCCGTTCGTTTCCGGCGATTCTCCGTAACGGCGATTCGACCCCGTTCAAATCGTCGGGCAGCGGCAGGCTTGAACTCGCGCGAGCGATCGCGTCCCCCGACAATCCGCTCACCGCACGCGTCTTCGTGAATCGCATCTGGGCTGGTCATTTTGGAGTCGGCCTCGTGCGCACACCGAGCAACTTCGGAACGCTTGGCGAACGGCCGACGCATCCGGAACTGCTCGATTGGCTGGCGGCACGATTCATCAGCTCCGGCTGGTCAGTGAAGTCGCTGCATCGCGAGATCATGCTCTCGGCAACGTATCGGCTCAGCAGTTCGCCACCTCCATCTGAGATTTCAAATGCTCAGGCAACCGATGCTGACAATCACTTGCTGTGGCGGATGAACCGCCGCCGTTTGGAAGTCGAACCGTGGCGTGATTCGGTGTTAGCGGTGGTTGGGAATCTCGACCGCACGTTGGGCGGGCCGTCGAGCAACCTCAGCAACGGCAACAATCGTCGTCGCACACTGTATGGGTTCGTGAGCCGGCATCAGCTTGATGATCTGCTGCGGCTGTTCGACTTCCCTGATCCGAACATCACTGCCGGCCAACGCACGGTCACGACCGTTCCGCTGCAACAACTCTTCGTGCTCAACAGCGACTTCATGATCGCACAGGCGCGAGCCTTTGCCGCTCGGCTGACTCGCGAGGTCAGCACCGATGACCTGCGTGTTCACCGCGCTCACGCATTACTCTTCAACCGTTCCCCCAGCCCCCAGGAACTGCAACTGGGCCTCGATTTTCTGGCAACCACCAAATCCGAATCCGCGAAGCTGACCGTTCTGGAGCAATACTCCTTGGCGCTGCTCGGCTCCAACGAGTTCGCTTTCGTCGATTAGACAACGCCCCCTGGTTTGAAATTCGAAATCTGAGATTTGAAATTCGGAGCCTGACAGATGACTCAGTCAATGATTTCTCGTCGCGACATGTTGACTCGTTCGGCCGCCGGCTTTGGCATGCTGGGACTGGCGTCTGTGCTTTCCGATGAACGCCGAGCGACTGCGGAATCGACTCTGAGCAGCGATCCGCTGGCTCCCAAGGCTCCGCACTTCACGGCGAAGGCCAAGCATCTCATTTTCCTGTTTATGAACGGAGGCCCTTCGCATGTCGACACGCTGGATCCAAAACCGGAACTCGTGAAACAAGCGGGCAAGCCGGGACCGGGCGGGAACTATCTCCCCTCGCCGTTTAAGTTCCATCAGTGCGGTGAGTGCGGTTTGCCGATCAGCGAAATCTATCCGCATCTCGGCGAGCAGATGGACGACCTCTGCGTGATTCGCTCGATGTACACGAGCACACCGAATCACGAGCCGGGCCTCTTCATGATGAACTCCGGCACGCAACAGCCAACGCGGCCTTGCATGGGTTCGTGGTTGAATTACGGCCTGGGGACCGAGAACCAAAATCTGCCGGGCTTCGTGGTGCTGTGTCCGGGCAAGCCGGTCGTCGGGCCAGCGTTGTGGTCGAACAGTTTTCTTCCCGGCATCTATCAAGGGACACACATCAATAACGGGCAACTCGATCCCAGGAAGGTCATCAGCCACATCAACAACCAACACCTGCCCCCGACCGAGCAACGTCGGTTGCTCGACCTGATGCAGAAGATGAATCAAGAGCATCTCGCCACACGCGGTGCGGACAGTCAGCTCGAAGCCCGGATCGGATCTTTGGAGATGGCGTTTCGCATGCAGTTTGAAGCTCAAGATGCGTTCGACATCACGCGTGAGAGCGAAGCGACGCGCAAGCTTTACGGTCCCGGCCAATTCGCGGACGGCTGCTTGATCGCTCGCCGGCTGGTTGAGCGTGGCGTGCGAACGGTGCAACTCTTCTATGGCAGCGGGCAACCTTGGGACGCTCACGGCGATATCAAGGACCATGTCCGCGATGCCAAGAACAGCGACCAAGCAATCGCCGCTTTGATTCGTGATTTGAAATCGCGCGGCCTCTTCGAGGAGACGCTGATCCTCTGGGGCGGCGAATTCGGTCGAACGCCCACCGCTCAGGGAGCAACTGGCCGCAATCATCATGCCACTGGATTCAGCATGTGGCTAGCCGGTGGCGGAGTGAAAGGTGGCATGGCCTACGGCGCGACCGATGAACTCGGAGTCAAAGCGGTCGAGAATCGCATGAGCGTGCATGACCTGCACGCCACGATGCTGCATCTCATGGGTATCGATCACACAAAGCTGACCTACCGCTACTCCGGCCGCGATTTCCGCCTGACCGACGTGTATGGCGAAGTCGCGCATTCGATTTTGGCGTGACACGGCGCCCTTCAGGATCAACACATGACCGCTCTAAATTGGAATAGCTGCCAACTGACGCACGGATGGCAGCGTGGGGTGACGGCTTTCTTCCACGGACTTGGCATGACCGAAGCGGATTTTGACAAGCCGCAGGTCGGTATTGGCGTGCCGCTGCTGGAAGGGAATCTGTGCAACGTCCATGCGTACGACTTGGGTCGCAAGGTGGCCGAAGGCTGCCGCGAGGCAGGACTGTTGGGCTTTCTGTTTGGCACGCCGGGAGTCAGCGACAATCTCACGCAAGGTCTCGAAGGGGGAGGCGCGAGTCTCGTCTCACGCAACTTGATCGCGAATTCCGCCGAGTGCGTCGTAACGGCTCACTGCTACGATGCGATGGTCGGACTGCATCATTGCGACAAGAACGGGCCGGGCTTTGCGATGGCTCTGGCGCGGATGAATTACCCCGGCTTGATCCTCAGCGGCGGCAGTATTCTCCCCGGTTGCTATCGGGGCAAAGATGTCACGATCCTGGATGTGTACGACTCGCAGGCAGCGGCTTCCGTCGGAGCGATCCCGCAGTCCGAAGCGGATGAGATCCGGCGCGTCGCTTGTCCGGGACCAGGAGGTTGTGGCATCGCCGCCTCGTTCAATACGTGGGGCCTCGCACTGGAATCGATCGGCTTGATGCCGCCGCAAAGCAGCTCGATTCCAGCCATTGATGTCGCCAAGCAACAAGACTGTTTCAATGCCGGGGGACTGATCCGCAATCTGCTCGAGAAACAGATCCGCCCGCGAGACATCCTCACTCGCAAAGCCTTTGAGAACGCTGCGACCATGATCGCGACCGCCGGTGGCTCCACGAACGCGGTGTTGCACTTGTTAGCGCTGGCGCGGGAGGCTCAGATCGATTTTACGCTCCAGGATTTACAGATCATTCTGAAGAAGACTCCGGTGATGTGCAGCTTCGCCCCACGCGGCACGAAGACGATGGTTGATCTGCACAAGCTGGGAGGAACGTCGGTGTTGATGAAACATCTGATTCGCGCGGGCCTCATCGACGGCCGCTGCCTGACGGTGACAGGCCGCTCCCTCGCGGAGAACGTGACGAGTGCGAGTGCTGTCTCCGCCAACAATGACTTGATCGCTCCGCCGGACGCGCCATTCAAGAGCTTCGCCGATATGCAGGTCTGCTTTGGCAACCTCGCGCCGGACGGCATCGTCTTTAAAGTATCGAGCCTGAGCGACCCACGTTTTCGCGGCCCGGCGATCTGCTTCGAGACCGGCAAACAAGTCTCCGATGCGGTGGAACAGCGTCGCATTCAACCTGGAAGCGTCATCGTGCTCCGCAATCTGGGACCGGTCGCCTCTGGGATGCCGGAAGTCGTTCTGGCCGCATCGGCTCTATCCGTTCCCGAATTGAACGGTAAGGTGGCATTGATTTCGGATACGCGTGTCTCGGGCATTTCTCACGGCGCAATCGGTGTGCATTGCGCTCCGGAAGCTGCCGTTGGCGGTCCCATCGCGTTCGTCCGCGACGGTGACGAGATCAGCTTTGATCTGCTGGCCGGCAGCATCACGTTGCATGTGACCGATGAACAACTTGCTCATCGCCGCCAAGCCTGGAAGGCACCCGTCATTCGACACGCACGGGGTTACATGGCGGATTTCGCGGCGACAGTCGCACAAGCCAATCACGGCTGCGTCAGCCGCGCGATGTATCCTGCCTGTGATTGAACTTCAATATCGTCAATGCTGGTCGATTGAGACATTCCGATAGCCGCAAACTCCAAGTCTCCTCGCTCGACCAGTTCGGATCGCCAACTTGGGAGATTCTTGCCCGCGACACAATTCGTCTGCTGCCAGACGCGCTGCATTCCTCGATCGAGGCTCAATCGCGTCTGGCATCTCTCATCGTTTTTGAGGCTTTGCACGTTGATGAATCGTTGCGGAATGTCATGAGCCGATTCTCTGACGGGCATCCGAGATCCCCACGAGTTCCATTGAATCGGCCACCTGTTGACTTCAAAAAAGTTCGACCAGCGGGCTTCCCTCAGATAGCAAGTTGTAGGGGCGGTTCTGGTTGTCGATGGTTTCCAGATCGTGGATGCCCATCGCGTGATAGATCGTGTGGACGATGTGCTCCGGTCCGACCGGACGTTCCGCCGGATAGGCACCGATCTTGTCGCTGGAACCGAACACTTGCCCCCCTCGGATGCCGCCGCCCGCCAGAAGCGCGGTTTGGCAGTGCGTCCAGTGATCGCGGCCCGGCTCCGCGGCACCGCTGCCTCCCGACCGAGGATCACCCAGTTTCGGCGAGCGTCCCATCTCACTCGTGACCACGACCAACGTCTGGTCCAGCAGATCGCGCGTGTGCAAGTCGTCGAGCAACGCGGCAAATGGTTGGTCAAATTGTGGCAGCAGATAATCCTTGAGGCACGAGAAATTCTTCCAGTGCGTGTCCCAAGCACCGCCAAGACAGCCGCGTTTCTTGTCTTCCTCGTAGTCGTGGTACCAGTAGACCGTGACAAACGGCACTCCCGCCTCGACGAGCCGCCGCGCCATCAGCATGCTCATCGCGTTGACGCTGTCGCCATATTTCCGGCGGACCGACTCCGGCTCGCGTGACACGTCAAAGGCCGCTTTTGATCCCTGCGAAGCCAACATCGACAGCGTCTTGCGCTGATGCAGGCTGTAATTCCGAACGGATGCGCTGCGTTCCAGATCCCGTTCAGCGTCGCTGATCAATTCCAAAAGTTTGTGCCGACTTTGCAGTCGCTCGACCGTCACATCTCCTTCGAGCGTCAGTGCGGGACTGCGAAAGTCAAGCGGGGACGCGTGCTTGCCCTCCACATACAAAGGGTCGTGCTGCACACCCAGCCGAGCAGCGATCGCTCCCGGACGATGCACGCCGTTTTCGCCGGACTTCGTCGGCAACCAGACTAGCGACGGCAGCGAAGGATGCGCGGGCAGCTTATGAGCCACCACCGAACCAACGAATGGCCAGTCATCAGCGAGAGCCAATCGAGTATTGGGAAACGACTCACCCGGGGGATGCCCAGTCAAGTTGTAGAAGAACCCGGGGTGATGATCATTCGGCCCGCGGCCGTGCTGCCCCAACGACCTCACTAATGCCAAGTGGTGGGTTTTTTGAGCCAAATGTGGCAAGTGTTCGCACAGACTGATGCCGGGGGCGGAGGTTGAAACCGTCTGAAAGTCTCCGCGAATCTCGCGCGGCGCGTCGGGCTTCATGTCCCACAAGTCGATGTGCGACGGCCCGCCATTTAACCAAATCATGATCGTGGACTTGGCCGTCGCCGGCTTGGCCGGCAATGCCTCTGGCGAAGCCACACCAGCCGGCGGCTCGCATAACCCCGCGATCCCAATACCCGATGCAACCAAGAACGCGCGTCGGTCGATATCACCGCGACAGACTCTGCGATGCGTGTTGCGAATCGGCATGGTCGCAATCTCTCATCAATTCACACGAGTTCGCGTATCGGATCACGACGATCAAGCAGATACTGCGGGCGGCCGTTGGGATCGGCGATGGTGGCGGTGTTCACGTCGATGCCGAGCTGATGATACAGCGTTGCGAAGACATCTTGATAATGGATCGGCCGATCCTGAGGAACTTCACCCAGTCGATTGGTCGAGCCGATCACTTGCCCCATGCGCATGCCACCGCCGGCCAGCAACGCACACGATGCCTGTGGCCAATGGTCGCGGCCTCCACCCGGATTGATACGCGGTGTGCGACCAAACTCGCCCCAGGCAATGACGCTTACATCCTGATCGAGTCCGCGCGTGTGCAGGTCTTCGACTAGTGCCGTCACTGCTTGATCGAGCTTGCCAAGCTGTTCGGGCAGACGTTCAAAGTTCGCGCCGTGTCGATCCCAACTGCCAAACGACAGCGTCACGCAACGAACGCCCGCTTCGACCAGCCGCCGAGCCATCAAGAATTGATCCATCCAGTGCGGGCCTGCGTCTTCACCAAATGCAGGAGACGACGCACCGCGACCATAACGGTCTCGTAACGCCGGATTCTCCTTTTCGAGATCCATCGCCTCGACCAGCTTGCTCGACGTCAACACATCGAACGCTTTCTGCGTGAACGCATCGACCCCTTGCAGCTTCGAACTCGCGTCAACGTGTCGGCGAAAACTGTCGAAGCTCGACAGGAGCGACTGACGATTTCGAAGCTGATCCAGCGTGACTCCGTTGAGTCGCATGTTGGACATTCCGTCGCTATCCGGTTGGAAAGGTGCGTAAGCTTGTCCCAAAAAGCCCGGCAATCCAGGATTGGAATACGGAGCGTGCCCAGTCTTGGTCGTCAACCCGACAAACGGTGGGACGGCCTGATCGACGGCACCTTGAATCTTCGCGACGGCAGCACCCAGCGACGGATGATTGTCCTGCCGCCCATTCGGACCGATCGGATAGCCGCTCAGACACATGTCCGACGCGTGCTGATCCGGGCCACCGTACAAGGACCGAATGATGGTAAATTTGTCCATCATCTTCGCCAGCCGAGGCATGTGCTCGCAGATTTCAATTCCCGACACATTCGTGTTGATCGGCCGGAACGACCCGCGGATCTCCTTGGGAGCATCCATCTTTAAGTCATACATGTCCTGATGCGACGGGCCGCCGGACAAGTAGATCATGATGATCGCCTTGTGCGACAGTTTCTTGCCTCGCGTCACCGGAGAGGCCTCTTCCGCTTGCAGAATCTGCGGCAATGTCAGCCCGCCCAACGCCAGACCACCGAGCTTCAAAAACTGCCGCCGAGACCCGTCGCAGGTCGCCGAATGTCGTTCACCGAGGATCGAGAGCATACCGATAGTCTCCATGTGCTTGTCGCCGTCATAACCATACATCGGCAAGCATTCATATTCCAATACAGTTGTTGAGGTTTTCAGATTTTGAAATCAGCCTGCCGAACCGCAGTCGTTCTTCATCGGCGGCAATCATTTGCCCAAATTGTCACTCGATCGCATTTCACCTTGGCGGGAATCGCATCGACTAGTCGCCAATTCGGCCGACGATCCGGCATCGAGATTCCTGATGCACCGTAGGCTCTGGCGGGAAGGCGAGCATTGTGGTCCACTAACCTGGAATGCCAGCTTGCAACCACCAAATCGACGTCGCGAGAAATCGAGCTATGGTTCCTCGGCTTCCAGCAATTCTTCGTCTTCTTCGTCCGTTTCGGGAGATTGTTCTGCCAAGGCGCGTGCCTCATCCGGGCCGTGGCGTGGGCTCAAGCCTTTCTTCGCCACCGAGTACGTCAGCATCCCGTCCACCGGGTGCGCGAAGATGAAAATCATCGCCAGAACGAACCAACCTTCTTCGGGATTGGGACCGGTCAGAATGCTGATCGCCCAGAACCAACTGACGAGATATCCAATCAATTCCACAGCCGCGAATTGGTAATGCTTCATGCAGATGTCTCCCCACGACGGGAAAATCAAACTGCGCAGCGCCAGTTGCTTGGGAGTCCAAAAATCGGAGCCGCAGCTCCGACAGACGTAGCGATCCTTGGGTACGACTTGGAAGCAATGGCTGCACAAGTTCTCTCGCGACTGCGAAACGGTCGGATGAAAACCCAACTTGCGATAGTTATCCAAAGCTTCTTGAAAAATCGTCGGCATCGCTTTGCGATCGAGCTTGGGAAAGCCGGTGAATGTGAGGTTCTTACCATCCTTGAGTTTGAGTTTCATCGCGCCGCTCCAATTGGGTTGGAACAGATCGATCTCGCTGTAGTACAGCACCCAAAACGTGTGTGTCGGCTTGCCATTGCTCTTGGAACGGAGCATCAAGATACGAAGGTTCGTCAGCACAAACACCGTCTGATTCAGAACCGCAGCCCAGTAAGCGCCCATGAAGAGTGCCTCGGTGGTCGAGCTTTGCGTCCCCTTGGCGACATACAGAACCTCCTCCTTGGGCAGCAGCATTTTCTTCAGCGTCGGCTCGATCTGCTTGATCAATTTCGCTCGGCGTTTGATTTCCCCTTTGGCTCCCCAGCCGCTGATCTTGGCGAAGACGGTCACCAACCGGTACGGAATCTCGGCATCAAGCGACAGCTTGAACTTTGTGAGTTGCGATTGGACGACTTCGGCCGGTGCGGGAACTTCAACGTCTTCGGACATTTCGCTTCCTTTTGGGGAATGACTTTGGAGAGGCCGCCTCCCTTCGCGGACCTCGGATTCGATCGGCGCTCAACATTTTGTCGACTTGCGTTTCTCTTCCAGTGTCCCGCGCTTCTTGGCCTTCGCGATGTATTCCGGCGCGAACGGAACTTTGCAGGCGGTGCCCTTCATCTCCACCGTGACTTTTCCAATCTTGGTCCCTGTCTCAATCGCCAACCCTGAGAGCGACTTCACGTAACTTCCCGCGGCAATGACAAACTCGTTCATGAGCATATGGACCTTCCTGGGTTGCGTGTGCGTCGTCTTTGACACGCGCTGCAAAAGCTTCTTCAACTCAGCCAGATCGAGGTCCACGTCTGCCTTGGCGGACACCAAGCGGCGAAGCGTGTGCTTGTAGGCATCCGAGCCGAGTTTCTTCAGTTCTTTCGTAATCTCTTCAGCAGTCATGCGTTTTCCTATTTTTCGATTCGAACGCGAGCCCAATGAATGCTCATCTGGTCGGGCGAGCCGGCGTAGAACGCCAACAGCAACCGGTCATCGGACAACCGACGAATGGCCGGATGCCCGAAGGTCCATTTGCCCATGTCTTCCCAGTACTGAGCGAAGTCGACGTTCTCGCGTCCCTGCGACAACTTCGCGAGTTCCGCTTGCTGATGCACGACCAGCCGAGCATCGTTCGGCCAGGTGATTCCGCCATCCGGCGATTGCCACAGAGTCAGCGTGCCGGGTTGATCGCGGTCCACGACGAACGCGAACAAGCGGTCGTCTTTGAGCAACACCGGCGCGGCGATTTGACCGGGCAGCGTTGTCTCGGTCGGCAGCGGCAGAGGTTGAGCGTCGTTGATGGACGCACGCAAAAAATGGACTCGCCGATCCCGTTTCGCCGCGAGGTCGTGCGTCCAAAACAGCGCGATGAATTCGCCGGGGTTCGCAGTCGCGCACAACCGCTGGTCCCAATAATACAGCGAGTGCTCCGGATGCTGAGCCACTCGCCACGGCGGACCGAACGTCTCGCCACCATCGCGCGAGATCAACAACCACGCGGCGTGCCGCGCGGGCTTGAGATCGTCAAACTCTTTGAAGCTCTCGAACGCAAACGCGAGCGTTCCGTCGGACCACGACGTGATCGGCCCGCACATCGCACAGCCGGTCAGCCCCGGAGTCGGCAACTCCCGCCACGCACTCCAGGTCAAACCTTCGTCGTTCGAGACGGCCATGATCTCTCGACTGCGCAAGATCCCTTCGGTAACGGGATCAAACAGCGGACGCTCGCGATCGCTCCGATCGAACCACGTCGCGAACAGCAGCAAGCGACCCGGAGCGACCTCGACCATCTCGCCACCAGCGAGCGAACCCGGAGTCCCTCCCAGCCGAGTCTCAAACCGAACTGGAATCGCCGTCCAGCTCTCGCCGCCATCAGTCGAACGACACAGTCCGATCGTATTGTCCGGCCCATGTTTCGCCGGTCCCACTTGAAAGCCCGCCAGGATCGTCCCCGATCGCAATGGACACAACGCCGTGAAATAACTGATCCCCTCGGACTTACCCCGCAATCCTGCATCCGAAATCAAACCGCGAGCTTCAACGTGCATGACCATTTAATTGAACTCCGTGACAAGCCAGCGAACGCGCAATACCGAATGCGGAATTCAAAATGAACTGCACCACCGCGCACCGTGACTCCGTCTTTCTTTAGTGTTCACTATTCCGCTGCAATCGAAACACTCACTCGCACCGAGCCTCACCATGAGCATACTAGCGGCATGCGGTTACGCCAGACAGGACGGCCCACAACCGAACGCATGATGCCTCACGACTTCTTCGCATACTTCTTGATGACCTCTTCGTTGATCTCGATGCCGAGGCCGGGGGCGGTGGGGACATCGAAGTAGCCCTCTTTGAGCTCGAACTTCTTCGTGACGATCTCGTCGCGGAAAGGGTTTTCGTACACGTCGAATTCCATCATCGGCTCGTCGCCACCGGCGAAGCCTTGGAAGTGCGGGGCCAACAGGGAATTCAGTTGCAGCGACGCGGCGATCACGATGGCTCCGGCCCAGCAGTGAGGCAACGCTTGAATGCCGAACAGGCGGGCCATCTCGGAGATGAAGAGAACTTCCGCGATCCCGCCGCACAGCGAGACGTCGGCCTGGATGATGTCAAACGAGCGTTTGACGATGTGGTCCCGCGCGGTGGCTCGCGAATCGAGCACCTCGCCGCCCGCCACCGCGATGTCCAACGAGCGGGTCAGCTCATCGTAGCCCGCATAGTTCGGAGATTGCGGCAGTGGTTCCTCAAACATATAGAAATCGAGCTTCTCCAATTCCTTGCCGAACTTCACTGCTTGCGGCAGCGTGAACGCACCGTTGCCGTCGGTGAGCAGTTTCACGTCGGGACCGACAGCGTCGCGGATCTTCTCCATGACGGCGAGATCGCGCTTGTGGCCATAGCGGCCCGTGCGAATCTTCATCGCTTGGAAGCCTCGCTTGGCCAACGCGGCGGCTTCGGGAGGATGCTGGTCCTCTGGGCGAACGCCGTCCGTGTAATTCATGGCGGCGGCGTAGCCCAGCACCTTGTCGCGGCGACGTCCGCCGTACAGATCGGCGATCGACAGGCCGAGTGCCTTGCCTCGCAGATCATGCAGCGCGAGATCGCACCCCGCGACCGCTCGGCCGTCGCCGAAGTTCGGAGCCCACATCTCCGCCCAGAGCTTGCGATGCTCCAGCGGATTCTTGCCGAGCAGCACGTTCTTAAGATGCGTTTCGATGATGCCGCGCGTGCCGCCAACATCCGCCGTTTCGCCCCACCCGACAAGCCCGCTGTCCGTGCTGATCTTCACGATCAGCGCATCACGTTCGGCGGCCGACGCGACCGACGGGCCGATCCCCTTCGCCAACTTGTGCATCAGCGCGAATGTCTCGACCTTCGTGATCGTCAGCGAACTGGGCTTCGGATCGGCGGCCGGAGCCGCTCGTTCGCCAAGACTCAACGAGGCCAGCCCGGCTCCGAAACTCGTGGTGACGGCGTTGGCAAAGAAATCTCGACGCGGCAGCTTGGTCGGCATGGCGAGCTCCTGTGTGTCCCTTTGAAATTTGTTTCCGAAGATGGAAGATGACACCGGCCATGATCATCAATGTTCCAGATCACCGCAAACGACAAGGAGTCACCATGCGAGACAGACGAACCCGCCGGGTCAGTGATTTCGGACGTGCCGTTGGCTCCCCACACGACAAAGCGTTCCAAAGCGTCTGTCCTCGCTGGTGCATCGGGTTAGTGTGGTTGCTCTTGCCGAGCCTGCTCAGCGCCGAAGACTGGCCGCAGTTTCGCGGACCGAATTGCAGTGGCGTTTCGATATCGAAGAAGCCGCTGCCAACGGAATTCTCGGCAACGAAGAATGTGGCGTGGTCGGCTGAGGTGGGTGATGGGATCGGCTCCGCGACCATCGCGGCCGGGCGAGTCTTCACGTCCGGGATGGTTGGATCAAAGCCGGAAGAGTGGAAGTTCGTTGTGTCTTGCTTTGATGCCGCGACCGGTAAGCCGCTGTGGAAGCGTGAGTACGATCCGGGCAAGGAACCGCTGCCAACGATCACCGATCCGAACAGCTACGCCTCATCGACTCCGGCCGCGGATGCCGAGCGAGTCTATGTCTATTTCACTCGGCTAGGTCTGACGGCGCTCGATGCAAAGACGGGCGAGACGGTTTGGAAACGGGACATCCCAGAACCGTTCTTCATCTTCGATTGGGGAGCCGGCATGTCGCCGGTTTTGCTCGAGGACAAAGTCATCTTTTGCCAGGACGATGATCTCAGCCCGGCGATCTATGCCTTCAACCGCCAGACCGGCGAGCCGATTTGGAAAGACGATCGCAGCGACATGGCGGTCAGTTACTCGCATCCCGTCGCGGTCGAAACCAAACAAGGCCGCGAGTTGGTCGTCGCAGGGACCGGTAAGTTGATCGGTTACGATCTGAATACCGGCAAAAGAAAATGGTCGGCCGACCTGTTCTGCCGCAACATCAAGACGACGCCTGTCAGCCACGATGGGATCGTCTATACGTCCGTCGAAAGCTTCGGCATCTCGTACCAGTGGCGAGCGACCGCCGACACGAACGGCGACGGCAAGATCACTCGTGAAGAGATTCAGCAGAGCCGCAAGCAGAAGGACACGCCGATCCCCGAGGCGTTCTGGAAGAAGTTCGAGCGGGGCGACACCAACAAAGACGGAGTGCTTGAAGGGGACGAGATCGACAAAGCGTTCCTCGACCCGAAGAATCAGGGTGGCTTGCTGGCGAAGGACAGTCAGGCTCGCGCGGGGGACGAAAAGGACTGGAAGAAGTTCGACGCCGAATCGCAGAAGGAAGCGTCCATCCAAGCAGTGCGCGGCGGCGGATCAGGTGATGTCAGCAAAACGCACCTGTTGTGGAAGAAAGTCAACAAGGCTCCCGACCATGTGGTTTCACCGCTGGTGGCGAACGGCCGTATCACGCTCATCAAGAGCGGTGGATTCTCCAGCGGCTTCGACCTGGCCAACGGCGAGACTCTTTGGAATCGACAACGCATCGGCAACGAAGGGAGCTATCTCGCCTCGCCCGTTTACGGTGACGGCAAGATTTACGTCGCCGGCCAGAACGGAGTCATCGTCGTCATCAAAGACGGCGAGAAGCCAGAGACGCTTGCCACCAATGACATGGGTGAGCCAGTGATCGGAACTCCGGCCATCGCCGACGGTCGGATTTACCTGCGGACAAGAACCCAACTGTTCTGCGTCGCGAAATCGCAGTCATCGCCTGCTCAGGAGTGACAGTTCTCATGCGCGTTTATCGAGAGACCTTCGACGACGGCCCCGGCGGGTGGTTCGGTTTTGTCAGCAACTCGCTGGGACCAAAGCCGCTGGAAATTCGCGAGAGTTGCGCGGTGTCACGCAGTCCGTGGTGGATCGACTACAACCATGCTCCGCCTGGAGCCGGATATCTGCACCTGCTCTACATGCTTTTGACGCAAGGCGCTCCCGGCGAGCACCAGCGAGAGGTCGCGGGGCTGAATCGCTTCATCGCGGGTGGCTTCGGAACGGACTTCACGAACGCGCAGATCACGCTGCGATTGAAAGGGGAACTTCTGGATCGCGGAGCCAGTCTCCACCTGCTTTGCCAAGGAGTTCACGACGGAATTTGCACCGGCTGGTTGCTGACCGGACAGCCGATCCGCATCACGCCGGATTGGTCTGAGCAAACTCTGCATTGCGTGCCGGACGAGCGACAGTGGACCTGTCTCGGCAGTCGCCACGACCGAGTTGACTACTACGGCCACACGCCGTTGGCGAACGTGCTCGCTGACACGAACGCCGACATCCTGTTCGTGCTGCATCCGCTCGATGTTGCGCCGATGGGGCCGCTGGAGGGAGACCCGCATCGTCTGCGGCCGGAAAGAGACTATCCGGTCTGGCGCTCCCGGTTGCCGGAGGGCTACGTCGAACTCGATGAAATTGGCATCGAATTTCCAAATTAACGGAACGTCGAACGTATTTCGGTTTTTTTCGGTGGCTTCGGCCGAAGAGAATCTGAGTCAGCGTGGTTCACAGAGCTTGCTCACGCTCATGATGGTGTGCGGACTGGCCCTGAATTCGATTCATCACGCTGGAGGTGCATCATGACATGGTCGCGATTGCTTTGGATGGGGTGTGCGATCTGCTGGTCGCTGCCGGCCTTGGCGGCCGATCGCGAGCCCGTCGACTTGACGAAGATCGATCGAAAGCTGCTCAAGGAACCGGAGTACTCCGAGACGCCACGGTACTGCTTGCTGGTCTTCGGCAAGACGGCCGATACGAAAGTGTGGTTGGTGTCGGATGGCAAGCTCTTGTACGTCGACCGCGATGGCGATGGCGACCTCACGGATTCGAATGAAGTCGTTGAAAGCATCGCCAAGAATGCGCAAAGCTTTCGCGTCGGCACGATCACGTCGGCCGGCGGAACGAAGTACCAGAATGTGTTCATGAATCGATCGTCGTTGGGGGATTCGATCTCGGTTGAGGTTCCGGGAAAAGAGATTCAGCGAGTTGCGCCCGGTCAGGCGTCGAAGTTGGAGTTCGCGGGTTCACCGAAAGACGCACCGATCATCCACTTTGACGGACCTCTGAAACTGATTCAGTACAGCGACGATCGAGTCATCTCACGGAATTCGACAGCGGGCAACGATCGGGCACGTTCCTTGCGAGTCATGGTTGGGACGCCCGGCCTGGGGAAAGGGACCTTCGCGGCCTACTCCTGCAAGCTGTGTGATCGCCACGGTCCGTTAAGCGCCAAATTCGAGTACACATCTGCCAGCGGTGAGTCGCAAATCGAATTGACCGAACCGCTGCTGAAAATCGGGTGAGGGTTCTACGCCTTTTACGGCCCCGTGCGGGTCCCCAGCGAAGCGGCCAATGGCAAGGCGAAAGCCACTCTTTGTTTTCCGAAATGGACGGACGTCGAACCAGTCATGCTGAAGTTTTCCGTGAAGGATTGACCCCTCGTGAAGCGCTATCCCGCCTGCATTCTCTGCACCTGCGTTATCCCTTGGGACGAGAATCACGAGTTTCTCGAATCCTTGTTTGTCGATGAAGTGCGGCGGATGCTGACGACGACTCGGCACCTGTACATCTTCGGCACGGCGGGCGAAGGGCATGCGGTCAGCAATCGGCAGTTCAAACAGATCACACGCGTTTTTCACGACACTATGAAGGCTGGCGGCGTCGAGCCAATGGTCGGCGTCATCAGCCTGTCTCTGCCGACGATCCTCGAACGGATCGAACTCGCACGCGAGATTGGCGTGCGGCACTTTCAGATATCGCTGCCCAGCTGAGGAGCGCTGACCGATGACGAGGTTCGCACGTTTTTTCAAGCGGTCTGCGGCACTCACCGCGATTGCCAATTCGTGCACTACAACCTGATGCGGACCAAGCGGCTGATCTCTCCGGAGTTGTACGCCGAGCTGACCGAAGCGCATCCCAATTTCGTCGGAACGAAGAACTGTACCGATTCGATGGACCGCTTGCGCGGGCTGGTGACTCTGTCGCCACAACTGCAACATTTTCCCGGCGAGGTCGGCTACATGTACGCCAGCCAGTTCGGCGAGTGTGGCTTGCTGGCCTCACTGGCGTCCAATCAGACGGCACTCCATGAGTTCTTCGAGGCGGGTCGTCGTCGCGATCTGCCGCTGCTGAACGAACGGCATGCCGAGATCGCAGCGATCTTCCAAGAGCTCATTGCTGCCGTCGGCCCGAACGCGCACATCGACTCGGCCTACGACAAAGTCCTGTGGAAACTCCAAGATGAACGCTTCCCGCTGCGTTTGCTTCCGCCGTACGTCGGTGCGACCGATGCCGCGTTTCAACGGTTGAAGAACTTCGTCCGGACGAAGTGTCCGCGGTGGATGCCGCGTGACGAATGACGAACAGGAACGTTCGCCGATTCGTCATTGGAGCTTCGTCATTCGTCATTGGACGGTCGGCACGCCGATCCGCTTCAAGAGCTCGCGCAACTCCGCGCGTTCTTCGGCATCGAGCGATCGAGTCGGCAGCCGATTCGGTCCACCGGGTCGGCCGCAAAGTTCCAACGCGGCTTTCACCACCGGGCTTTCCGCAGCCGTGCGGCCCCACATCTTCGATCGAAAATCGCTCCAGGGCCATTTGGCGTCTGTCTGCATTTTCTGTGCAGCCACATAGTCGCCAGCTTCCAGCCGTCGCCACATTTCGACTTGATGTTCCGGCCAAATCGTGGCCAGGTGCGTGATGAAGCCGGTGCCGCCAAGCATGTGGTTCATCACGGCCAATCCCTGGTTGTCCACAACGGCGAAACGATCGGCGAAGCGGTGAACTCCGCGAACGTAGCTGTAGCCTCCGTCGGGAGTGGACCACTTTAACGACACACAGCGAGGGAGTTCGGCCAGTCGAGCAACCTGATCGAGCGACAAGTTGTAGCCCTCCCAATGCGTGTTGTAGATCATGATCCCGATCCGAGAGGTCGCGTCGTGGACGGCTTGAAAGTACCGCAGGCAGTCTTCGTCACTCGAGGCATAGTAGTAGCCCGCGCTCATCTGAACCGCGTCGGCGCCGATCTCTTCGGACCACTGAGCCATCTCGATCGAGACGGCCGGATTCGTGTCCTGCGCACCGACGATGACTGGGACTTGTCCCTGCGCCGCTGCGACGATCGTCCGCGCTGCGGCTTTGCGTTCGTCGACTGTCAGCATCGGAAAGTCGCCGCCAGCTCCGACCGCCAACAGCACCCCTTGGCCGCGTGTTACTCCGCGATCGATCACGAACCGCACGTTCTCACGAATGGCGGCGTGGTCGATCGACAAGTCCTTGTTCAAGTTTGTGATGACCGGAATCATCGGCCCACGCAACGTCCGTTTGATTTCAGCAATATCAGGCATGTGTCCCCCTTTTGGAGTGCTCCGGCTTGACGGAGCTTTGAATTTTTGGATCGCGGCATGGCCGCTTTAGTCGTTGACTCGCAAGTAGAATTAGGATTCGGACCAAAAAAGAAAACGGCAAAGCCGCATCCAAATCTCCGCTGTGCCGGAGCACTCCAAAGTTAACCGCTCCGCACTTCACGATCGCGATCGGCACCGCTCAACGGCAACTCAACCCACGCGGCTTGCCGAGCGTGCGACGCGTGGCAGCCGAGGATGACTTCCAGCACGCGAGCGGACTCTTCAGCCGCGCAACAGACCTGCGTCTTGTCGTCCAGCCACGCGACAATCTCGCGCACGGCGATGTCCATCGAGGTTCCAGCGGCGGTGGACGGACCAGGCAACTTGGAGCTTCGTCCGTCCCACCAATTCATTTCGGCATTTCCACCGGTGACACAAGCCCGGCCGAGCGTTCCCTGCACGACGATTCCTGCGGGGCCGGTCGGATTGTCGGGGGCATGAACGTGACCGATCAGTCCGCCGTCGAACTTCAGCATCGCCCAGCCGCCGGGATCGCGGAACTCCGAACCTCGGCAATCGGGCCGGCCGGTCGAATCCAGCGTCGCCGAGACTGCCTGCACTCGTCGACCAGTCAACATCATCGCGGCATCGATGAAATGCGTGCCAACGTTTCCCAGCCGTCCGGTGCCCCATTGCAGCCAAACTCCGGTGAGTTCTCCCAGTTCGCCGGCGGCGATACGGTTGCGCAGTTCGCGAAAATGTGGATGAAACCGCCGGTTGTGATTGATGACCAGCAAGCTGCCGGACTGCTCACAGGCCGCGATCAGCCGCTCAGCATCGGCCAAGCGAGTGGCAATCGGCTTCTCGCAAAAAATCGCGCGGACGCCGCTTTCGGCACAGGCCACGACCAGCTCCGCATGGCTCGACGCAAACGAAGCAACGCCGACGATGTCCAGTTTTTCATGAGCGAGCATCGCTCGCCAATCGGTGTAGGTGCCCGCGTTGGTTCTTTGAGCGAATCGTTCCCGTCGACCGGCATCGCGGCTGCTGCCGGCGACCAATTGCACTCGCGGATGCTTCGACAAAGCTTCACGGTGAGTACCGTCGAGATCCTCCACTCGCTGTCCCAAACGATCTCCCGAAACTTGGTCGCCACCACCAATGAATCCCAATCCGATGATTCCCGCGCGATAGGTTGGACGATGCATGGCAGCCTCTAGATAGCCGGAATGATTCCAAGTTTTTATCGTGCACCGCAGCGAATCGACCAGTCTCAGGGGAACCACATGTCCGAATCCATTCCGCAGGCTGAAGACGATTGTCCGCTGTCGGCGGGCCAGCAGGCCCGCAACATCTTTTGCTTCGCGGGATTTTGGTGCTTGTTTTATCTGTCCGCTCCGGTGTCGTACGTTGGACTGCCGCACGCGAATTTGTTGGAGCAACTCGGCAACAGCAACACGATCGCCAATCTGCCACATGCGATCTATCAATGGTTGGGGGCGATGCCGATCTTGGTCGCGTGGTTCTTTCCGCAACCGAAAATGCTCAAGCCGCTGCTCGTCCTGCCGATGTTGGTGATGGCGTGCACGACGGCTGCGGTGCCGCTGGCGATCTGGTCGGGCCTGTCGCCGAGCGTTGTGACGTGGTTCGTCATCGCTCATGGTGCGGTGTTCGGCGCGTGCAACGGCGTGTTACTGACAACGATGTGGGAAGTGCTGCGTCGCGGCGTCTCCTCCTCGCGGCGCGGCAAAGCGCTGGGCCTAACGTTCGGAGTCGGGCCGCTCTTGGCATGCATCGGTTCGTTGGTGCAGGATTCGATGTTCGCCAAAGCTCCGATGACCGGCATCTCGATCGGGCTGCCGTTTCCGAACAACTACGCCGTGCTGTTTGCGGCGGCCACTCCCTTACTGCTGTTGGAAATGCTGATCGCCGCGTCGTTCGTGGTGCCAATTCCCAACGCCGTTCCCGCCGCCTCTGCCGAGTCATCGCGCGGGAGCGAGATCATGAGCGGACTGCGTCAGTTCTTCACGTTCCGGCCGCTTGTCGTCGGAGCGGTCGCCTACTTGCTGGTCTATTCGGGCGGCAATGCGATCTTCGACAACGTGTCGCTGCACGCCAAGAGCGTTCTGGGCGAGGAAGTCGCGACCACCTTGGGCACGCAGCAGTTCTTGCGATTCGGATTCAAAGCGATCGCCGGAGTGCTCCTTGGCTGGCTGCTGATACAGACCAATCCCAAGACGATGTTGCTGACCACGACGGCCATCCTGCTGTTCGGCATGGCCTGGGTGCTCAACGCCGAGGGGCGATGGTATCTGCTGGCGTTCGGCTGGCTCGGCGCGGGGGAGCTGTTCGGCGTTTATTTCCCCAACTACATCGCCAGTTCCTCCGCCAAGTCGCAGGTGCGAGTGAATATCGCTTACCTGAATCTGCTCAGCTCGTTGGTCGGTTTCGCATCGATCCTGTTCGGCTTCATCGCCGATCGCTTTGGCCGCATTGCCAGCTTTCACACAGCCATTGGAATCCTTGTGGGAGCGATGCTCTTGATCATGGCCGCGCTGCCAGCACGCCCGACGCCTCGCGAATTCGAGTGACAACAGTCACAAATTGTTCCGTCGCTGAACTCGCCAGAGTTCAGCGTTTTGTCAATTACGGCTGAATTCTGGCGAATCCAGCTATGACTCGCACTAATGTTGAAAATCCAGAATGAGGGATTCATGTCAATGGAAACCATCCCCGCAATCGACGTCCACGCTCACTTTGGGCGCTATGACTGCGGACGCAACGACCTCGTCAATGAGCTGATGACTGGCGACGCGGCACTCGTTGTCGAACGAGCGCGGCGAGCGAACATCCGGTTGACGATCGCCTCGCCGCTGGAATCGTTGTTGCCGCGAGGAAAAGCGGATGCCGTCATCGGCAATCGCAACGCCGCGAGCATCGTCGCTGCCACGCCCGGACTGTTGCAGTACGTCGTGATTGATCCGCGACGGACCGAAACGTACCAACAAGCGGAAGAGATGCTGCGACTTCCGACGTGCGTCGGGATCAAGATTCATCCCGAAGAGCACGTCTATCCGATTCAGGACTACGGAGCGGCGATCTTCGAATTCGCCGCGCGACATCGTGCTGTCGTGCTGTCGCACAGCAGCGAGAAGAACAGCCTCGCCGCCGAGTTGGTCAAGTTCGCAAATCAGTTTCCTGAAATGAAGTTGATCCTCGCTCACATCGGCTGCGGCTGGGACAACGACTACACGCATCAGGTCCGAGCCATCCAACAGAGCCGTCACGGCAACGTCTTCGCCGACACATCGAGCTCTCGGTCTATCACACCGAACCTCATCGAATGGGCCGTGCGTGAAGTTGGAGCCGAGCGTGTGCTGTTCGGCACCGATACACCGCTATACCACACGTCGATGCAACGCATCCGCATCGATCATGCCGACCTGACCGATCGCGAGAAGCGGCTGATTCTCTGCGAGAATGCCGAGCGGCTGTTTTCGATACCGGCGGCTTAACTCTGCCGACCAAAACGTGAGACGCTTTGATAGACGGTTGATTGCAGGTCAGCGATCTCGGCATCAGCCGGGTAGTACGGTCGCCGAACGTTTTGGAATCGGATCCCGCGCAGCGTGGCAGGAGTCGGCCCGTGGGTGTTGAGAATGAACTCACCCTTCGCGATCTCGCCGTAGGCCATGCTGTAGTTCATCGGATTCTTCACGACGACGAACTTCGCCATTCGAGCATCCAGCCCCAGCAACTCGTATTGCTCACCGCACCATTCGTAGGTGCCGTGCGAAGCAATCGCGATCTGAAGGCTGCCGACTTGCAGCGCGGCAGACGGTCCCATGTTCCCCGCTTGTCCGTCCCAGATGCCCCCTCGATAGCGAAACCGACCGTCGCTGAGCTTGCGAACTCGGCCCGTCACTGCGACTGGTTCGCCCCATTTCGGATCGACGCGATGACCGAGTCGCACCGAGATTTCGGCACCTTCTCCCGCTGCGTGACACTCCGCTGCGACGATCGGATCGACGATCGGGATGAGACTCGATTGATCGACGTTCGCGGCCAGCAATGCTCGTAATGACGCCGCGCTGTCTCCAGCCGCTCCGCCGCCGCAGCAATCGGCGGTCTCGACCAACAACACGGGACCATCTTTGATTTGCATGCCGCGAGCGATTGCGTCGGCGGGTGAGAAGACCGGCGGTTCCAACTCGAATCGCTTCTGCCAAAACAACTCAGCGATTTGCCGAGCGAGCCGTTCGGCCTCGAGCGGATCATCGTCCGTGATGACCAATCCACCACCACCCATATCCGGCAAGTCGAGGTACGGGTGAACGAGGAACGCACTCGTCGAATACACGCCGTCGCTTTGCTCGAACGACTTGGCAAATCGCATGACGTCGGCGAATGGCCCCGGGCCTTCAGTGTGGCCGAGCACTCCGCTCACCAGTACAGGGACCTTCGCCAGCACCATCGCTGGTCGCAAAGTGCCATCCAAAATCTGCAACAACGCCCGCGCGCCCCGCTCGCCGGTCGTAAAGGAATCTTTGTGCGGGTACGTCTCCCACGCGATCAACGCATCGGCGTAACGCACCATCGGCTCAGTGACATGCGCGTGCAGATCGAGCGTTGCGACCACGGGTATGTTTTCGCCGACGACCGCCCGCACACCCGCTAGCAAATCACCTTCGAGATCGCCGATTCCCTGGACAGCCGCCGAACCGTGCAGAGCCAGCAACACTCCTCTAACTGGTTTCGATGCTTGCAGGCGATCGAGCAACTCTCGTTTCAATTGCCGGTAACAGTCCGCGGTCACGGGTCCGCTGGGGCAGGCGCTGGCCACCAACAGCGGCTGGATCGCGACGGATCGCTCACGCAAAACGCTTAGCATCCCGCCAACGGTGCCAGCCGTACGGTCGAGCACCTCGGCATCGTAAAAGAGTTCGCTGCGGCGAAAACTTTCGATGTCTGCCGGCACACCACCGAAGTGATTGCACTCAAGGAAAATCGAACCGATGGCAATCGAAGTCGTCATCGCGGCAGACTATTCATCGGCGGACGTTCAGGCAAACAAGCTTGAAGCCCATGGCTTTCTTTCCACCACGGAGTTCACCTCGGCGGTTCCCGCGCTTGTGGGCTCCGGAAACCTCATGGACAGTTGAGTAGCGCAAAAACGCGGGGACCACCGACGCAAGGTCGGAGTCGGCAAAGACGGAGCTTCTTTCGATGAGTGACGTCGAAGGCGATTCCTTCTAACCTGACGCTTTCCAATCATCGCCAAGGAACGACGGCATGAAAATCGACCACCTGGAGACGATCACGCTTCGCTTTGAGTACGCCGATGGTTTCCGCTATGCCGGCGGCCAATGCACGGCGCGAGTCACTTCGCTGGTGCTGGTGCACACGGATGCAGGAGCGGTCGGAATCGGCACGGCGTACTCGCATCCGGGGTTGGTGCATCTGATCGTGCAGCAGCAGCTCGCACCGCTGCTCATCGGCGAGGATCCGAAAGACGTCGAAACGCTCTGGCAGAAGATGTATCGCATCACTCGCTGGTACGGACGTAAGGGAGCGGCGATGTCCGCCATCGGCGCGATCGACACCGCCTGCTGGGATCTGCGAGGCAAATCACTCGGCAAGCCCGTGTGGGAGCTGCTCGGCGGACAACGCATCACCTGCCCGGCGTACGCAAGTGCCCTGTTGTGGAAAGAGCCGGCGGCTCTGGCCGAAGAAGCGGCGCGGTTAATCGACCGTGGATTCCGTCGAGTGAAGATGCGATTGGGATACGGCGGCGACGGCGATCGCGAGGCAGTGCGTGCGGTGCGTGCAGCGATCGGACCACGCAACGACGTAATGTGCGACGGGTCGATGCGGTACTCGTTGGAGGATGCCACGACGCTCGCCGAATTTCTGACGGAGAACAACGTCTTCTGGTTCGAGGAACCGTTTGAGCCAGAAGACATCGACTCGTATGTCGCCTTGAGTTCACGAGCCTCGCCACCACTCGCCGCCGGAGAAAACGAATTCGGACTGCAAGGTTTTCGCGAGCTGATCCGCGCCGGAGCACTCGACATCGTCCAGCCCGACGTCAGCCGCTGCGGGGGAATCACCGAGGCGAAGCGTGTCGCCGATCTGGCTTTGACCGCCGGCCTGCGAGTCGCCCCGCATACCTGGAGCGACGCGGTGGCGATCACGGCGAACGCGCACATCGTCGCCGCGCTGCCACACGGGATCACCGTCGAATTCGATCAAACCGGCAACCCGTTCATTGAGGAGTTGCTCGTCGAACCGCTGGTCGTGCGCGACGGGCACTTGACACTCAGCAAAGCCCCCGGCTTGGGAATCGAACTCAATCCGATGACGTTAAATCGCTATCGGCTGATCGACCCGCTGCATCTGCCGGACGGTTCGTATTCCGACATGATCTTCGGGAAGGGATTCTTGTAGGCCGACCCCTTATCGGTCGGGCTAAAAGACTCTCAGAACAAACTCAGCACCGGCTGCCCGTGTTCGACGAGCCGGCGCGGGCGATTGAGCGAATCGTGGTACTCGGTCGCCGGGTCGATTCCCAGAGCATGATAGACCGTGGTGATGAGATCGTAAGGATGCACCGGGTTGCTCTTCGGCCAAGCGGCGAAGCGATCGGATTCGCCGTAGACCTGTCCCGGGCGGACGCCGCCGCCAGCGATCAGGCACGAGTAGCATTCGGGCCAGTGATCTCGTCCGCCGGGGCCGACGTTGTCGGTCGTTGCCACTCCGATTTTTGGCGAACGGCCGAACTCGCCAATCGCAACGACCATCGTTCTTGCCAGCATCCCACGCTGGGCGAGATCGGCGATCAGCGCGGACATCGAGCGATCGAAGTACGGGCAACGGTGCTCACGCAGCGTCGGGAAGTTGTTGCGATGCGTGTCCCACGAACCATCCGGGCCGGCAACCGGTTCGTCGTCGGATCGAGCCGGCCAAGTCACTTGTACGAAGCGTGTCCCGGCTTCGACGAGCCTTCGAGCCAGCAAACAACTCTGACCGAACCGCGTCTTGCCGTAACGTTCACGAGTCGCATCTGACTCGGCATCGAGACGGAACGCCCGCACGGCCTGGTGCGATTGTACGAGGCCCAGCGCTCGCTCGTAGTAAGTATCAAAGGTTGCCGCGCTTCGGACGGCCTCACGTCGTGCGTCGATGGTCGCTCGCAAATCGACTCGCGTCTGCAGCCGATCCAGCGTCACGTCACCGGGAAGCGTGAAGGCGTCGAGTTTCAGCGGTTGAGTCGGGTCATCGTACATCGTGAATGGATCGAAGCCGGGACCGAGAATGCCAGCCGACTGACCGACGCCAATCTCCTTTCCCTCTTTGACCGGCCCACAGACGGCGACGTAGCTCAGCCCGCCGGACGCCGACGGTCGTTGCCGAGCCACAATTGAACCGACCGACGGCAGATCGTCACGCGACGGCGGCACGGCTAAACCCGTCACCGAAAAATTTCCGGGGTCGGTCCCCGTCATCAGCATGTAGATCGCCGAGCCATGATTTCGCAGCCCCTTCGGTTTGACTCCCATCGAGCGGATGAGCGTGAAGTGCTGAGCCTGCTCGGCGAGCATCGGAAGAACTTCGCCCAGCATCATTCCCGGAGCACGCGTCGCAACCGGACGAAACTCGCCACGAATCTCCGCTGGCGCGTCAGGCTTCGGATCCCACAGATCGATGTGACTCGGCGAGCCTTGCAAGTAAATCAAGATGACCGAGTCCGCCATTGCCGGCCGACTGATGACTCGAGCTGAGACATTGGCATTCGGAGCGGCTTGCAACGCTTGCTGCCGCAGGAAGGTCGGCAGACCCAACCCAAGCAGCGACAGTCCGCCGACCGTCAACAGCTCGCGCCGCGACGGAGTGTCACACAGGCGTCCGGCGGATGACTGGATCGAGAACATGCGACATCCGTTCCATCAAATCGAAATCGGGCAGCGATCACGGATGAATCGCTCGCGAGCAACTCCCGTGGCGGGATCATACCAACACCGTCAGGTCTCAACGAGTGGTCATTCTACCAAGAGAGTTCCGCTTGCGGACAACGCAGTCTTGATGGCAGCATGCGCGAACGACTCTTACGATCCTGCACACTCGAAGACTGACTGTCGGCTACAGGGAGACTGCGATGCGACGAGCCGTTTGTGAATGTGTGGTCGTGATTCTCATCCTTGGAATCACGCAGGCGATCGGTTGGGGACAAACACCTCAGCCGCTGTCGGAGGCTCAACGAAATGCTTTCGAGACCGCAGTGGCCGAACTGCAAGCGGACCTCGATCAAAATCAGCTTTCTGCCGACCATTCCATCTTCGTGAAAGGGCTGACCTGGGCACTGAAGTACGACCGCGAGTTCACTCCGGCGGATGTTGCGTTGTTGGAGAAAGCTCTCCATCGCGCCCGCGAGCGTCAGAGCCTCAAGCCTCCGGCAGTGCCCCCTTGGTACAATCGGCGAGGCAAGCTAGCGTTGGGATATCTCTCGAAGATCGACCACTCGGTGCAGCCGTATGGCCTGATTGTTCCGAAGGGGTTCGACCCCAAGACTCCCAGCCGTCTGGATGTCGTTCTGCACGGCAGCACGCGTCCGGTCGGGATGAGCGAATTGAAATTCATTGCGCGGTTTGACGAAGGCGACGGCCCAAATCCGTCGCCGCCCGATCAGCCTTTCATCGAACTGCATCCGCTCGGCCGCGTCGAGAATTGCTATCGCTGGGCGGGTGAGGCCGATGTTATCGAGGCGATCGACAACGTTTGCACTCGATACAACATCGACCGAGGCCGAATCGTACTGCGTGGGATGTCCATGGGTGCTTCGGGTACGTGGCACCTCGGACTGAAGCATCCCGATCGCTTCGCCGCGCTCGGCCCGTATTGCGGCTATGTGGACACACACAAGTTCTCCGAAACGCCGTTGCCGAACTTCGTGAAGATCGGCGCATTGCCGGAGCATCAGGAGCTCGGCCTGCACATGCTCGACTCTGTGGACTATGCGGCCAACGCGGGAGTCGTGCCGGCGATCGCCTGCATGGGAGAGAAAGATATTTTCTTTCAAGCTCACGTCATCATGGGGGAGGCGATGCAGCGCGAAGGGCTGACGATGACGAACCTCATCTCCCCCGGCACCGGGCACGTCATCGATCCCGTGACGCACGCCGAGCAGATGCGTCGCATCGGCGAACACGTCGCCAGTGCTCCGCGCCATCCACGAGAACTCCGGTTTGTAACCTGGACGCTCAAATACAGCCGTTGCCATTGGCTGGAGGTGCTGCAACTCGACCAGCATTACGCTCGCGCGGAGTTGTCGGCGAAGCTGGCCGGCGATCGGCTGATGATCGACGAACCACGAAACATCTCGCGGTTTGCAATCCTCGTGGCCGCACTTCCTGAACGAGCGAAGTGGCTCCGCATCGGTGCGTCATCGGCGGAGATTCTCGTTCCGGACATCGAACGAATCGAATTGGCTCGCCGTGAAGATGGCTGGAGAATCGCGGAAGAGCAGCCTGCGGCACGACGCAACCGCAAGCGTCCCGCACTGCAAGGTCCGATCGACGACGCATTCACTGAACCGTTCCTTTGCGTGCGAGGCACGGGACAACCGTGGAACGTCTCCGTTCAGGAATACGCGGAGGCCAGCTTGCGTCGATTTGCGGACGAATGGCAGCACTACTTTCGCGGCACGCTGCCGATCAAGAACGACGATCAGGTGACTCCGACCGACTTTCAAACGCGAAACCTGATCCTCTTCGGCGATCCGGGAAGCAATTCACTGATCGCTCGAGTCCTGCCACAATTGCCGCTGACTTGGACAAAAGATCGATTGCGGATGGACGAACAAGATTACCCTGCCGCAACGCACGCTCCGGCACTGATTGCTCCCAATCCGCTGCCGTTGTCTGGTGGACATTATGTGGTCCTCAACAGCGGCCACACGTTTCGCGAGGCGGAGTTGGCGAAGGTGAACTACCTGCTGTTCCCGCGTTGGGGTGACTGGGCCGTGTTGCAGATTCCTACGGATCGGAAACCGGATGTGCCGTTGACGGAAAACGTGATCCGCGCCGGCTTCTTTGATGAACAGTGGCAATTCAAGAAGTAGCTTGGAGCGTGCTGCCCGTTCAAGAGGTCGCCGTCTTCGGCAACATCGAAGCCTTCAAGCGGCTGAACCAACAGATCCCGATCCCGATGGCTACCGGAGAGCGAGAACACACGTTTGGCTCGTCGGCCGTCAGCCGGACATCGAAGCAGAGCACGGCCAGCGAGCCAAGAAGAAGCCTTCGCGAGAGCTCAGACATCACCCGCCTCCAACGTCACGTTTGGGGCTTCGGCAGAATCGTACCGTTTGCCCCAAACAAACCTGAACCCTGGCGAGTTTCGCTACGATGAATCTGAGCGGCGATCTTCTCTCGTCCGGCCGGTCAGGTTATTTTGTGTCGCCCCGCCGATCGTTCCCGCCTCAAGGTTGTGAACCGTGATGAGCAAATCTTCGTTGATGCCTGCTTCGTGGTCGCGCCGCCGAGCGCTGCACGTGGGATCGGCCGGAGTGCTCGGCCTGTCGTTGC
>VGZH01000049.1:0-15000 GCA_016872645.1 Planctomycetota bacterium
TCCAATTCGTGACTTCGTTCATGAACTCCATCAGCCGGCTGATCGAAGTGTTGAAGCCGAGCGTTTCAAAGTCGTGTGTCACGGCCTTGATGGTCTTGTGCAGGAGC
The DNA here is from genome assembly GCA_016872645.1 of Planctomycetota bacterium. Lineage (GTDB taxonomy): Bacteria > Planctomycetota > Planctomycetia > Planctomycetales > Planctomycetaceae > SXKJ01. The sequence goes on from VGZH01000049.1 coordinate 108, forward strand.
CGCAATTGCGGCTCAGCCGGAGCGACGTCTTGCACGGCAGGATTCAGCCGCGCATCGTCGGCTCGGTCGTCGGTGATTGTTCGCCACACGCGAGACAGAAATCGGAAGACCCCCTCGACCCCTTGCATCGACCATGGCTTCACGGCCTCAAGCGGGCCCATGAACATCTCATAGAGTCGCAGCGAGTCGGCTCCGTATTCCTCCACGACTTTGTCCGGGTTGATGACGTTGCCTCGCGACTTCGACATCTTGTAGGCGCGGCTGTCGATGCGAATGTCGGGTTGGTCAGCCAGCACAAACGAGTCGCCGGATTTTTTCACGGCATCTGTGGCGAGTTTCACCGCGGTCAGCTTTTCTCCAGTGGCTTTGTGAATCGCATTGCCATCGTCGTCGGACGTGACTTCAGCGGCACTGACCCAATTTCCGGCCGACTTTTCGTAGCCGGTCAGCTCAACTTCGCCAAGGATCATTCCTTGGTTGACCAGGCGTTGAAATGGCTCGGCGGTGTGGACGTGGCCACGGTCGAAGAGAACCTTGTGCCAGAAGCGCGAATACAACAGATGCAGCACGGCGTGCTCGGCCCCGCCGACGTAGAGGTCCACCGGCAACCACTGTTTCTCCAATTGCGGGTCGATGAACACCGCCGCATTCTTGTTGTCCACGAACCGCAAGTAGTACCAGCATGAACCGGCCCATTGGGGCATCGTGTTGGTTTCGCGTTTGAGCCGCGTGCCGTCGGCGGCGGTTTGGAACAGCCACGACTCCGGAGCTTTCGAGAGCATCGGTTCCGGCGTGCCGGTCGGCTTGAAGTCGGCCATCTCCGGCAACGTGATCGGCAAGTCCGCCTCGGCATCGACTCGCAGCAACCCTGTGGGCTGGCCGTGGGCGTCCAGTTCATGCCACAGCGGAAACGGTTCCCCCCAATACCGCTGCCGGCTGAAGAGCCAGTCTCGCAACCGATAGTTGACGGCTTTGCGACCCAGGCCACTCGCGGCGAGATCGGCAGTGATCTTCGATTTAAATTCGGCGGTCGGCAGGCCGGTGTATGCACCCGAGTTGATCGCGGTTCCCAATCCTTCGTAGGGATAAAGTGTGTCGATCTTGCGTTCCATCGGGAATGCCAACTCATCTTTCGAGTATTCGTATCCTTCCGGTGGTTGCACGACCCACATGATCGGGATGCCAAACTTGTTGGCAAACTCGCAATCGCGCAAGTCGTGCGCAGGCACGGCCATGATGGCTCCGGTGCCGTAGCTGATGAGGACGTAGTCGGCGATCCAGACGGGAACCTGCTCGCCGTTGATCGGGTTGATCGCATAGCCGCCGGTAAAGACGCCGCTCTTGGTCTTCGCCAGTTCTGTGCGGTCAAGATCGCTCTTGAACGAAGCTTGTTGGCGGTATTCGTCGACCGCCGCGCGTTTATCCGGAGTCGTCAGTCGATCGACAGCCGGATGCTCGGGCGCAAGAACCATGTAAGTCGCGCCGAACAACGTGTCGGGGCGAGTGGTGTAAATGCGGAGAACATCGTTTGAAGGCTCTTTCGGAAAGCCACCACGCGCACGCTCTTTTCTCCATTCAACAAATCCAGTCGTACCACCGATGTAGAAATCGACCTCTGCTCCTTCGCTGCGGCCGATCCAGTTGCGTTGCATCAGCTTGATCGACTCGGGCCAGTTGAGGTTTTCCAGTTCCGTCGCGAGTCGGTCGCCGTAGGCGGTGATGCGGAGCAGCCACTGCCGCAGCGGGATGCGTTCAACAGGGTGGCCGCCCCGTTCGCTCTTGCCGTCAATGACCTCTTCGTTGGCGAGCACCGTGCCGAGCGTGGGACACCAGTTGACCGGGGCTTCGTGCTGGTACGCGAGGCGATTCTGGTCTTGATATCGTCGCACGGCAGCTTCGCCGTTCGCGGCGACATTGGCGGGGATCGGCAGTTCGGAGATTGGCCGCCCGCGGCCGATTCGTTTCTCGCCATCAACACCGATCCACTCGCATTCCGCGTCGTACCAAGTGTCGAAGAGCAACAAAAAGATCCACTGCGTCCAGCGGAAGTAATCCGGATCGGTCGTGGCCAGCTCGCGGTTCCAGTCGTAGCTGAAGCCGAGCGATTTGAGTTGCCGCTTGAACGTCTCGATGTTTTTCGCGGTCGTGATCGCCGGATGCGTTCCGGTCTTGATCGCGTATTCCTCGGCGGGGAGACCGAAGGCATCCCAGCCCATCGGATGCAGGACTTGCTTCCCCTTCATGCGGTTGTACCGGCAGACGATGTCGGTCGCCGTATAGCCTTCGGGATGTCCAACGTGCAGACCGGCTCCCGACGGATAAGGGAACATGTCGAGCACATACAACTTCTCTTTGTCTGGATCGAACGGGCCGGTGGCGAAGGTTTGATGTTCGTCCCAGTAGGCTTGCCACTTGGGTTCGAGGCGTTTGGCGTCGTAGCGAGGCATTGTTTTTGAAACCCAAAACTCGAAATTCGAAAACCGAAACGAGGCGGGAGTGTAGAAACGGTACGGATCAAAACGAAGCAGCCCGGCTGCGGTGAGGCAGTCGGGCTGATCGTTGTGGGATGGCCACCTTCGGCCGTCCGTGTTTTGATGGGAACACAGGACGGCCGAGGGTGGCCATCCTACGAAAATCATGCGAACAACTTCGACACCGGCTTGCCGCCGTCGACGATCTTGATCGGACGGCCGAGCGGGCTGATGTTTTCGTGGGACGGATCGACGCCGAGAGCTTTGCAGATCGTTGCAAAGAGATCGTGTACAGTAACCGGGTCGTGATCGACCGCGCTACCGTCTTTCGTGGAGGCTCCGATGACCTGGCCACCCTTAATGCCGCAGCCGGCCATTGCCGCGTTGAAGACGCGCGGGTAGTGGTCTCGGCCTCCGCGCGGGTTGATCTTTGGAGTTCGGCCGAATTCGCCCATCCAGACGACGAGCGTCTTGTCGAGCAGTCCGCGTTCCTTCAAATCGCCGATGAGCGCGGCCATTCCGGGATCGGTGGCTTGGATGAGCGAGGCCGTGCGGCTGAAGACATCCTGATGCGTGTCCCAGTTACCGCCACCACCTGGCACGCCTCGCGAAGAGACTTCGACGAACGGGACGCCAGACTCGACCATGCGGCGGGCGAGCAGACAGCCCTTGCCGAACTCGGAACTGCCGTAGCGATTGCGTGTGGCTGGTGACTCATCATCGAACTGAAAGCGTTTGACTTGGGAGCTGAGCACCAGCTTTGAGGCTTTCGAATACAGCTGTTTATGGTTCGTCGCGACGACCTGACCGCCTCGATCAGAGAATTCTTTTTCGATTTGATCGAGCAAACCGACTCGACGATTGAAGCGATCCGCGTTGGCGGACGCGGCGACGTTCTGTGGCAGGTCACCAGGGCGATCGACGACGAACGGTTCGTAATCGACGCCGAGAAACCCAGCTCCTTCGGTCGAACCGACGGACACAACCGTCGGGAGATCACGCTCCAGATCGCCCAGCATTTTCGCGATGTTGCAGCCGAGCGACGGGTACTTGACGCTGCTCGACGGGATATAGCCGGTGTGCATCTGGAATGTCGCGCGTTGGTGCTGGCCCTCTTTGTTGGTGAGCGAGCGGATCAGAGCGATCTCATTCATCACCTTGGCGACATTGTTCCAGTGGTGAGCGATCTGAATGCCGGGGACGTTCGTGTCGATGGCTTTCGTTTCGCCGGTGACATCGGCGTTATCGGGCTTTGGATCGAAGGACTCGAACTGACTGGGAGCTCCGTTCATCCACAGCAGGATCATCGACCTGCCCTGCTTCTGGAGTTCGGCGGCTTGAAGGCTCATCAAGTCCCGCAAGTTGAGCGTTCCGGCCGCGACCGCCCCGGCCGTGACCGAGTGCAGAAACCCGCGACGGCTGACGCCGCGCGACGTAATGCAAATTTTTTCGTGATGGCTGGCCATGATTGGTCCTTGTTGGAGTGCGGCGATTCATCGCCGCTTTCCCTGTTTGCAGGCGCGTGAAGGCACGTAAAGCGGGAATGAATCCCCGCAGTCCAAGGTTAGCGTTTCGATATGAATTCACTGGAGTTCAACAAACTCCAGGCGAGGTCTTCAAAGGCTTCGCGGCGGTTGCCGACTTTTGCGAGGTACTCCGTGGCGATGGTCATTTCCTTCTTCGATGGGTCGCGAGCAAAGAATGACAAGTACAATTCGGCGATCGCATCTTGATCGTCTTTGTTGTTCGCGAGGATTTGTCCGAGGCGAGTGTTTCCGTCGGCCCGGAGCGCGTTGGTTACGATCGGGAAATTCATCAGGGTCAAAGCCTGCGGGATATTACCGAGCAATTCGTCCTGCGGCGTCGACGGGTCGTAGCCGAACTTGTCCTCGAATTGCCCGCGAAGAGTGCGACGGCCGCGACCTTGCGGACCCTCAAAACCACGCGGGCCTTCGTCGATGCCCAGGACTTTGATGATGGCGTTGAAGACTTGATCGGACCGCAATCGCACGGGAATCGCTGAGGCGAACGGGACCGGGTTTTCGGTTGGCTCGTTGTAGCGAATCTGGCGTTGATAGGCGTTCGTCGCGGTGATTGTTCCCAGCAGCCACTTCAAGTCGTGATCGTGCTTCACAAACTCAGCAGCAAGGTAGTCGAGGGCGACAATCATTCGCGGCTTGCGTTCCGGTCCCATGTCGTCGATCGGCATGTAAAATCCCTCGCCGAGCAATTCACCCCAGACGCGATTGACCAGCGACTTTGCGAACCAAGTGTTGGTTGGCGACGTGATCCATTTCGAGAGCAACTCGCGACGGTCCTCGTCATTCATGCCGACACGTCCCTTCACGTTCGTCGTGAAGAGCGCGGGAGTCATCAGCTGGCCTTCTTCGTTGGGATGTTTCAGGTCGGGCATGTGATGCTCGGATTTTCCGCGGCCGGGTTGCATCGGAGGCTGCGGCATTTCCTTGAGTTCTTTAATCGTGAGTTGGCCATCCTTGTCCTTGTCGGCTTGTTCGACGAGGCGGTCGAAGATGCGGCCCAAGATTGTCCCTTCAGCTTCCTCTCGAGACATTTTGTCGTCGCGATTTTTGTCGTTGCGCCGAAATACAAACTCGGCTCCTTCGATCAATTGACGAAAGCCAGAAGGGCCTCCGGGGCCACGGCCACCCTCGAAGGATGTCACTGTGAAGCCGATCGGGTTATCCGGATCGCGTCGCAGCGTGATGCGCGGGAAGAAGGCGGCCAGCGAATGGAATTGGTCGCGAGTCCATTTGTCGGTCGGATGATCGTGGCAGTTGGCGCACTGCATCTGGATGCCGAGGAAAATCCGCGAGACCTCACCTGCAATTTCCTCTGGGTTCGCTTCGTGAATGAAAATTAATGCGGCTTCACCATGTTCGGAGATGTCGCCGCTGCCAGTGATCAGCGCGTGTGTGATGTCATCCCAACCGGCATTCGCCTGCAGTTGTGTGACCATCCACTCTTCGAACGTGCGAGACATCACGCGAGCTCGTTCGTTAGTGGCTCGCAGGAACAGCACGTCGCGCCAATAGCGGGCCCAGTTCAAGGCGTAATCGTCTGTGCCTAGCAGTTGCTGTACGACTTTGGCTCGTTTGTTCGAATCGGGATCCAGCCCGAACAGCGTGACGTCCTTGGCGGTCGGGATCGTACCCGCGATGTCGAAGGAGACACGGCGAAGAAAATCTTCGTCGTTGACCTGCTTGGCTGGCGTGACATTCGATTCAGCCAGTTGCGCATCGATCAAGCGGTCGATTTCCGCGGCTACGGCCGTGGTGTCTGCGGAAAGGTCGGCCGATTGTGCCGACGTCGCGACGACTTCAGGTATTTTCGTTTTGGCGGCAGCATTTTCGGCAGCGGGTTTGGAGGCGTCTCTGACTTTGGCTGCAATCTTCGTCGCGATCCCCTTTTTCAGCGCCGCGTCCTTGTCGGTGCCGGTTTCGCCAGCACGCTTTTTGGCGGCCGCCTTTCCCGCAGCGGTCGATTCTTCGGCTCGCAGATCTTTTGACCAAACAGAGGCTCCGATGATTCCGCCGGAAAATCCGAATATGAGGATTGCCCCAATTGTTCGCTGCCAGCCGAATTGGAAAAAAAGGGTTCGCATCGGACGAGCCTTTCACTTGAAGCGCGATTTGCCGCAGTGGCCGAAAGTCGCATGAACTTTAACTTCGGAAGCGGACGACGAACAACGACGAATAAACCCCGAAGAGGGTCGGTTAGTTTCGCTGAAATCCCCGTGGAAATAACACTGGCCCTGCGTCAGGCCCGCCGATAGTATGGTCTTGAATGACGTCTGCCGCCTAACGGCGGGACCAAGCGAGCGAGTCCTGACCAACCTTGGACCTCGAAATGTCACCAGCGGGCCGGTGCTTTTGAGGTGGATCGTTCGTTCGACAACCTCCGATTTTAGGGTGTTGCGATGCGCTTTGATTGGCTCGCCCGGATGAGAATCCGGTGCCGCAAAATTCGGCGAAGGGGATCGCTGCTGAGTTGCCCCATTCAGCGATTGGAAGAGCGTGCGTTGCTCGCTGCGTTCACAGTCGACACCACCGATGATACACCCGACTCGGATCTGACCGACAACCTCGCGCTGGACGCGAATGGCAAGGTCAGTTTGCGGGCAGCCATTCAACAGGCGAATGCACTGGCTGGGGCCGACACGATCACGTTGCCAGCCGGCACTTTCTCGTTGAGTCTGATGAATTCCGGATTTAGCGAGAACCTTGCTGCGTCCGGAGACCTGGACATTCTCGACGGTGTGTCCCTGATCGGTGCGGGAGCTACCGAAACCATCATCGACGGATTAAATCAGGATCGCGTCTTTGACATCTTGAGCGGAGTCACGGCGTCAATTGCCGGTGTGAAAATCGTGGGAGGCACATCGTTCTCGTTTGAGAACGGTGGAGGTATTCGCAACGCTGGCATGTTGACTCTGGATAATGTCGCCTTCGTTGGCAACTTTGCATCGGGTGGTGGAGGTGCGATCGCCAGCACCGGTGCCAACAGCTCGTTAACGATCACTGATACTTTGTTTGAATTCAATAATTCAAACGGCTCGCTCGGCGGAGGAGCGATTTTTAACAGCAGCTTGGCGACGATCACTCGCAGCATGCTCAGGTACAACGCGGCCTTGGCCAATGGCGGCGCGATTGTCAACGCAGGTGGTGGTTCTGTGGCCCTGGATCAATCGACGATCAAGTTCAACGACGCTGGTTCGACGGCCAAAGGAGGGGGCATCTACAACAATGCGATCCTCACCGTGAAATACAGCACGATTTCCAACAACGGGGCGGAAAGCGGCGGTGGCATCGCAAATGTGAACTTCTCCGGCATGACCTCCGCGTCATTGCTATTGGCGACGTTGTCAACCAACAGCGTCACGAATCAAGGAGGTGGAATCTTCAGTGGTTCCGGAACGTCGATGCTCATCTCGGACAGCACCATCGCGAAAAACTCGGCGGTGGCAGAAGGGGGCGGGATCTACCGTCAGTTGCAGGTGCAGCTCACGATGGGTGGCTCGATCCTCGCAACCAATGTCGCGGGTACAATTGGAGCGGATCTGTACGGCCCGATGAACAGCAACGGAAACAACTTGATTGGTTCAACGTTGGGAGGTTCTGGATTCCTGACGAATGACCTTCAGAATGTGGATTCATTTCTGGGGCCGCTGCAGAACAACGGTGGCCCGACGTTTACGCACGCATTGCTCTCCGGAAGCCCGGCGATTAATGGAAATACGGCGACGACTTCGACCCCAGACGATCAGCGGTTGATGTCGCGGCCGGTTGGTACGAGCGCGGACATCGGAGCTTTCGAAGTTCAGCCGACGGTCGTCTCGCTGCCTCCCAGTTCGACCGACGTGACGATCACGCTCGGTGGGCCGGACATTGTGGTCACTGACGACAACGGCACGATCATCCTGACGGTGCCGTTCAATCCTGCCGTACCACTCGTGATCAACGGGACGTCTGGTGACGATAACGTGACGATCGACTTTTCGAATGGCAATCCAATTCCGTCGAGCGGAGCGACCTTCAATGGTGGCGGCGGCTCGGGCGATCAGCTGGTACTGACCAATGGCACCTTTGACAGCGTGACGCACGTGTTCTTTAACTCGTCCAGTGGTCAGATCACGATGCAGGTTGGCACGACAATTTCTGTACTGAATTATCAAGCGGTGACGTCGGCCATCATCGACTTGTTGACTGTCACGAACCGCACGTACCAGTTCGGCGCCACTGCGGACAACGCCACATTGAATGACAATACGAACGTCGGCGATGGTGTCTCGAAGTTATCAAGCGTTTCGACCAGTACTCCGGTCGAGTTCTCCGCGCCGTCTGCGTCGCTGACGATTGTGACCAAAGAAGGCGATGACACGCTGACGCTGTCGGCCGTTGATTCGCTCTTTGCGGCGTCAGTATCGGCGATTGGTGACATCGGCAATGATCTGCTCGACGCCTCAGGGTTTGCGCTCGCAGTTTCTCTGCAAGGCAATGTTGGAGCGGACACACTCAAAGGGGGCTCTGGCAACGATGATTTGAATGGCCATTCGGAAGACGATTCGATCGACGGCGGAGCCGGGAACGACTCGATTAAGGGGGGAGCCGGAAACGACGTACTGGTTGGAGCGATGGGGGACGACGCAGTATTGGGGCAAGCGGGCAACGATTCCCTCACAGGTGGTCTCGGCAACGACTTGTTAGATGGCGGCACCGGCACGGTCGATGTGCTGATCGAGTCTGCCGACGCGAATTTGACGTTGACCGACACACAGCTTCTGGGAATTGGCACCGACACGCTGGTTGGCATTGAGTCGGCAAGCCTCACGGGAGGTGCTGGAAATAACACCCTCACCGCGACGGCGTTCTCCGGTGCGGGAACAGTGACACTCTCCGGCGGCGGCGGAAACGACACGCTGTTCGGGTCGTCGTCGCGTGTGAATGTCCTCAACGGAGATCAAGGAGACGACTCGTTACGAGGAGGCAGTCTTAAAGACACGCTATTCGGCGGGGCCGGCAATGATTCGCTGTCGGGCATGGCCGACGCCGACAAACTCTACGGCGAAGATGGCAACGACACGTTGTTGGGAGGCACCGCCAATGACACGCTCGATGGCGGCAACCGGATTGACGACATCGATCTCGTTGTGGAAAGCGGCAACTTCAACTTCACGCTTACGAATTCGCTTCTCATCGGGAACGGCACTGATGCCGTGGTCAGCGTTGAAGCCGCACGAATCACTGGGGGCAGCAGCGCCAACAAACTGGATGCCAGCGGCTTTTCAGGCAACGTCTCGCTAATTGGGGGTGCCGGCAATGACACGCTCATTGGTGGAACCGGCAACGATTCGTTGCAAGGCGATGTCGGCAGCGACTTGCTCAAGGGACGCGATGGCAACGACGTGCTCAACGGTGGCAACGACACGTTGACCAGCGGAACTGACAATGACACGCTCAATGGTGGCAGCGGCGATGATCTGCTGCTGGGAGGCATCGGCAACGACGCTCTCTCGGGCTACACCGGAAATGACACGCTCAACGGCGGAGCCGGTGCTGACATTCTGTATGGCGGAGACGGCGACGACAACTTGCTGGGAGGCGCGGGTAACGACACCTGTCTCGGCGGAATCGGCGACGACACGATCAACGGCCAAGGCGGAAATGATAAGCTTAGTGGCGATGGCGGTGCGGATGTTTTCATCGACATCGCCGACCGCGTGGAAGGCTTCGCGATCAACCCGCTACCGTTGTGGGTGAATGCGACTTGACCGCTCCAAGCGGAATGGGCCGAATCACGCGGCGCGGCGCGGCTTGTGCGGACGGTCCCATTTTTCTTTCATTCGCGAGAACTGGTGCAACCAGCGGTCATAGTCTTGCGGCTTTGCGGCAAAGAACTCGCCGACTTCCGGATGCGGCAGAATCAGAAAGTTTTCGGCGGCGATGCCGCGAACAACGCATTCCGCCACGTCGTCCGCGCTGAGGGCGTGTGCTTGCAAGAACTGATGGATCGGATCGCTCAGGTTGAGCATGTCTGTTTGCACTCCCGAAGGACACAGGCAAGAGACGCGAATCCCAGCGCGTCGATAATTGACCGACAGCCATTCGGCGAACGACACGGTCGCATGCTTCGTCACCGAGTACGCGGCTGAGCCGATCTCGGTGAGCAGGCCAGCGGCAGACGAGGTCTGCAAGAAGTATCCCTCACCGCGAGACAGCATGCCGGGCAGCGCGGCTCGCGCTGCATAAACGTGGGAAAGAACGTGCAACTCCCACATCCGCTGCCAGTCGGCATCAGGAGTCTCGACGCCGCCTTTGATCGTCGCACCAGCGTTTGAACAAAACAGATCGACGCCTCCCCAGCGAGCGTCGGCTTCCGCAACCAAGTGCTGAATGTGAGTCTCGTTGCGGACGTCTCCTGGAATTGCGTGGCCGGCGACTTCGCGAGCGACAGATTCAGCGGCCTCGGCATCGAGATCGGCCACGATCATGCCGCGCGGTCGTTCCTGTGCGAACCGCTGGCAGAGTGCTCGACCGATCCCGTGGCCTCCTCCGGTCACAATGATAACTTTGTCGCAAAGTTGCATACGGGTATATCTCGAAAAGCGATGCGATCGACGATGACGCCAACAGTCTGGCTGATTCCTGCATCTTCACAAAGATCAAAGCGCTGTAGCGGACCTACATCGGTTTCGGCGAATCGCACTGTCCGACAATTCCTGCCTCCGGCACGACTGAAGGTTTTCGAAAAACTGGTTACTCCGATTAGCAAAACGGGAGGGTTGACCCGGTTTTCGGCGATTCGTGGAAGGAATCGAAACGGACTCGGTGCGCGAACCGCTCGCCGCGTTTGTCGAGCGTATTACCACGATCACACCGCGGGGTTCAGGTCGATGGTGGAGGGAGCAACGACGACATCAACAGCGATTTGCTCGACTTCGTTATCTCCGAGGGCGGAAACGATCCGGTTAGCTAGGCGAACCTGTCCAATTCGTCAATCGCTAAATCATCTTGCAAGGATCGCGGAACCTGACTGAGGTGGCGCTGGATCAGCGTCAAATCCTGTTGCGGGGAGTTGATTGCGGAAGTCGGCCAAACACTTGCATTGACGGTGATGGGCATCCGCTTCAGACTCCCGCCGCTTTTTGTGAAGGCATGTTTCCATCGTGCTTGTCAGGGCCGGTACTTTGGAAGCGTGCGCCACGCGAGGCAACGGAGTGCCGCATGAATTGGTTGCGTTGGCGACATCGGCTGGAGTATCTCGCCTTTCGAGCGGTCGAATGCGTCGTGTTGATGCTCTCGCCATCGCGCGGACGTGAACTCGCCGAAGGCATGGCCTTTGTCGTTCATCGTATGCTGCCACGTCGGCTGGCGCGGTACCAAGAGGCGCGGGACAACTTGCGACAAGCTCTGGGGCCGAAAGTGTCGGACACGGTCATCGACGAGCATATCCGCCGCATGTGGGTGCATCTCTTTCGAGTGGTCATCGAAATTGTCCAGCTCCCGCGCAAAGTCCGCAGCGAGAATTGCTTAAATTATGTCGAGTACGGCCCCGGCCGAAGCGCGTGCTGGCGAGCATTCAACACCGGTCGCCCGGTGATGCTGGTCAGCGGCCACTTCGGCAATTGGGAAGTGGCCAACACAGCGTTTGGCCTGTTCGGCTATCCGATGGGGGTCATCGCTCGCGATTTGGATAATCCGTATCTCCAGGAATGGTTCAAACGCTTTCGCGAACACACTGGCCATCGATTGTTTTCGAAGGAAGGCGCGTCCGAGCAGATGTTTCCACAGTTGGCTCAGTGCGGTCACGTCGCTCTGTTGTGTGATCAGGACGCCGGTCCTCGTGGACTTTTTGTGGATTTCTTCGGAAAGCCGGCCTCGACTTTTAAATCCATTGCGCTGGTGGCTCTCGAATACCGGGCGTTGATCTGTGTTGGCGGGGCGATTCGGTTGCCGGACAACTTTCAACGAGACGATTCGAATGGCCCGTCGTGCTCCAAGTTTCAACTCGTATGTGAAGAAGTGATCGACCCCGAAATGATTGATGACCCTGATCCAGTCACCGAAATCACTCGTCGTTATACCGCCGCGCTCGAACGTCTGATCCGCCGCGCCCCCGAGCAATACTTCTGGGTCCACCGCCGCTGGAAGAGCGTCCCGCAACAACGCCGCTCCACCCGCAAGGCCGCGTGAAGTCGAACCTCACCAGCGTTCGATCGGTCCGCTGGGAACCGGGATGTGCATCTCTGGCAACTCACCCGTGCGATTGCCGTTCACCGGACCTTCGACGGCGAGCTTCTGAAAATAACGATCCAACTCATCGGGGTTGCGGATGAGCTGGAACTCGTGCCGCAGTTTCGCTCGGACATGCATCGCCTTCAAATACCAGTGAGCCATCTTGCGAAAGCCAATGATCGCCGACTCGATGCCGCGCCGCGCGGCGAGATACTGAAACTGCCGCTGCATCAGCACTAATCGGTCGTCAAACGTTCCGGCCGGGCCGAAGGAACCGGTCGTTTCCCACTCGACCAATTGCCGGAAGATCCACGGATTGCCGAGCGCGCCGCGGCCGATCGAGACGCCATGGCAACCAGTTTCGCGCAGCATGACCTCGGCATCAGCGACGGTGCGCACGTCACCGTTGCCGATCACCGGAATCTGCTCGACCGCGTCGACGACTTGCCGGATGCCGTCGCGATCGACGCCGCCGGAGAAGCCCTGTGCTCTCGTACGGCCATGAATCGCGACCGCCGCGATCCCTGCTTGCTCGAACTCGCGAGCGAAAAACGGAGCCGTCAGTTGCGTCGCGTCCCAACCGAGTCGCATCTTGACCGTCACTGGAATCCGCACTGCTTCAACGACCGCCCGCACAAGCGAAAGCGTCTCGTCGGGCCGGCACATCATGCTGGCCCCCGAACCGTTTGCGACGATGCGTCGCACCGGGCAGCCCATGTTGATGTCAATCGAATCGACCCCGCGTGCTTCGAGCAACTTCGCCGCCTCGCACATGGTTCCGATGTCGCTGCCGAAGATCTGCACGGCAAATGGCGATTCGACTTCGCTGGTCTCGATCAGTTCCAGCGTCTTTGGACTTTGATACAGCAACGCTCGGGCATTGACCAAGTCAGTCGTCGTCAGTCCGACGCCGCCGATCTCGTGAACGATCCGCCGAAACGGCATGTTCGTGAATCCGGCCAGCGGCGAGAGCAAATACCGCGACCGCAGTCGCAGCGAGCCGTATTGGACTGCCGGTAAAAATCGGGGCCGCCCCGGCGCATTGGCGACAGCTTGTTCGATCGTTGCGTTCATGTTTGCTTTGGTCGCCCGGTGATCGGGTACGCGACATCTTGAAAACCTTTGCCGCTGTGCTCGCCCGGTGGGATTACGCTGTCGATGAAGGCTTCGTCCTCGGCGGTGATCGTGATGTTGATCGCTCCGAAGTTGTCGTCGAACTGTTCCATCGTGCGCGGGCCGAGGATCGCCGCCGTCAGAATCGGATTCGCGATGCACCAGGCCAGAGCGAACTGCGTCATCGCGACGCCGCGCTGCTGGCAGTAGGCTGCGATCTGCTGCGAAATCTCGAAACTGGAGTCGCGGAGTTCCGCCTCCTTCATCCGCTTGTCTCCGCGGGCCGCCCGACTCCCTTCGGGGAACGACTCGCCCGGCTTGTACTTGCCGGAGAGCACGCCGCGGGCCAGCGGGCTATAGCTGACGACGCCAATTTTGTGCTCTTGGCAGAGAGGCAACAGTTCGACCTCGATGTCGCGGTTCACGATGTTGTACAGCGGTTGCACGCAGCAGAATTTGTTGAGTCCCAGCCGGTCGCTGGTCCAGAGTGCCTCGCACAGCCGCCAGGCTCGGAAGTTGGAACAAGCGATGTTCAAGACTTTCCCCTGCCGGACCATGTCGTCGAGTGCTCGGAGAGTTTCGTCGATGGACGTGTCGTAATCGGGAGCGTGGTAGTAGTAGAGGTCAATCCGCTCGCACTTCAGCCGCCGCAAGCTGGCTTCGACGGCTCGCATCATGTGGTAGCGACTTCCTCCTTTGTCGTTCGGGCCAGTCCCCATGACTTGCCGACCCTTGGTCGCCAGCACGACTTGGTCCCACTTGCCGACGAGCGCCTTGCCAACGATTTCTTCAGACTTGCCGCCGGCGTACATGTCGGCCGTGTCGATAAAGTTGATTCCCTGATCGATCGCCTTGTGAATGATGCGGATCGACGTCGCTTCATCCGTTGCCCCGCCGAACATCATCGTGCCCAGACAAAGCGGAGAAACGCGAACGCCAGTGGTGCCAAGCAGGCGGTAATTCATGGAGTGATCCTTTGGCGGGTTGTCAGTGGTTCGAGGCGAGTTGGCGACAATGTGACGCCCATGCCGGGCAACTGACAACCGACAGCGGGCAACGACGCGAGTCGCGGCTTGAGTTCACCCCCCGCACCGATATCATGCGGTTCGATTTCTTCCGCTCTGAGGCCCACATGCCACCTGCGTCTCCACGTCCCGAACTTTCCGGCCCGCGAGCCATCCCATTTCAACCGCCGCAGGGGGATTTGGCGTTGCTCGCCGGATCGGCGAATCCCGTGCTGGCTCAGTCGATTGCGAATTATCTCGGCGTCCCGCTGGTGCCGGGTCGAGCACACGTCTTCAGCGAAGGAAACGTCTTTGTCCGCGTCCGCGAAAACGTGCGCGGCCGCGATGTGTTCGTCATCCAGGGAGTCCATCAGCCAGTCAACGACAACTTCATGGAGTTGCTGTTCTGGATCGACGCCCTCAAGCGAGCCAGCGTCTCGCAGGTGACCGCCGTCATTCCGTTCTTCAGCTACGCCAAGGCGGACAAAAAAGACGAGCCGCGCGTCAGTATCCGGGCTCGCGTTTGCGCGGACTGCCTCGAAGCGGCCGGCTG
>VGZH01000049.1:20000-43163 GCA_016872645.1 Planctomycetota bacterium
GTTTTGGCGATTCAAATCTGGGAACGACGCCGGCCAAAACTGCACGATTAAGATCTTGGTAACACCTTGGAGATTCCGTTATGGCAGATTCCAGCGTCACGCCGATCGTCGGTGTCATCATGGGGAGCAAATCTGATTGGGAGACGATGCGCCATGCTGTGGATTTGCTGTCCCAGTTTGGTGTTGCGCATGAATTTCGAATCGTTTCCGCGCATCGCACGCCGGCATTCATGGCGAAGTATGCCAGCGAGGCGGAGTCGCGTGGCGTCGAACTGATCATTGCGGGTGCTGGTGGAGCGGCTCATTTGCCGGGGATGGTTTCCTCGCACACGATCCTGCCAGTCATTGGAGTTCCGGTGCAGAGCCAAGCATTGCAGGGACTGGACTCGCTGCTTTCCATCGTTCAGATGCCGGGGGGGATTCCGGTTGCCACGATGGCGATTGGCAAGCCAGGAGCAATCAATGCGGCTTTGCTGGCCGTAAGAATCTTGGCAACTTCGAGGCCCGAGCTTCGAGAGAAACTGCGTACGTTCCAAGAAGAGCAGACCCAGAAGGTATTGCAGGAGACATTGCCGTGAGTCAGGGACAAGACAAACGGAAGTTTCGAGCCATTCTGCCTGGAGCGACTTTGGGAGTACTTGGCAGCGGACAGCTTGGTCGGATGTTCGCAATTGCGGCGAGACGGATGGGCTACCGAGTTCACACGTTGTCTCCGGAGTCGGATTCGCCGACCGGTCAGGTGGCTGATCAGGAAATCACCGCGAGCTACGAAGACCTTGATGCAGTCTCCGAATTCTCGAAGCGGGTTTCAGTCGTCACGTTCGAATTCGAGAATGTCCCGTCGGCGACCGCTGAAGTTGCTTCTCGGTTTGCTCCGGTGCGTCCAGCGGGGCAGGTGTTGCATGTTTCGCAGCATCGGCTGCGTGAGAAATCCTACCTTGCCGAGCACGGTTTTCCGGTCACGCCATTTCGAGCTGTTCGCTCGGCCGAAGAGTTGCAGATTGCGATTCGAGAACTGGGATGTCCGGCGGTGTTGAAGACGGCCGGATGGGGATACGACGGAAAGGGTCAGGCTAAGATTCATTCGGAGAGCGAGGCATCCTCCGCGTGGGAGCGACTCGGGACGAACGAGGCCATTTTGGAAGGATTTGTCGATTTTCGGCTCGAAGTTTCGGTCATCGGCGCGCGAGGAGTTGATGGCCAATTCGCTCATTTTGGTTTGCTGGAGAACTCTCACTCGAATCACATTTTGGATGTCACGGTTGCTCCGGCACGTGTCTCGGCTCGGGTTGCGCTGGAAGCCGAGGCGATCGCTCGGGGGGTTTTGGAATCGCTTGACGTTGTCGGGGTGTTGTGTGTGGAGATGTTTCTGACGCACGACGATCGGTTGTTGATCAACGAGTTGGCTCCTCGACCACACAATTCTGGGCACCTGACATTCGATGCCAACGTGACCAGTCAGTTTGAGCAGCAGGTGCGAGCGATCTGCGGCTTGCCCTTGGGGTCGACTGAGTTGCTTCGGCCGGCGGCGATGGCGAACCTGCTTGGGGATGTTTGGGAGAACGGCGAGCCCCGTTGGGCAGAGGCTCTGCAGTTGCCAGAAGTCAAATTGCACTTGTACGGCAAGTCTTCTGCGCGTGTGGGTCGCAAGATGGGGCATCTCACAGCGATGGCGAATTCGGTGGAGGAGGCGGAGCGGGTTGTGCGGGAAGCGAGACGCCGATTACTGGGGTGAGTCGCGGCTGGATTTAGTCTGGGGCAATCGAAGACTTTTGCGGATCCAGCAGAGCGGCGTAGACGTCGCGAATTCTCCGAGTCATCGTCTGATGGCGGAATTGCTCTGTGAAACGCTCACGGCCGGTACGTCCGAAGTTCTCGCGGAGGGTTGGATCGGCGGCCAGGATGTTGATTGCATCCGACAGTTCCGCCACGGACCGTGGCGGCAGGAGATAGCCGGTCTCGCCAGAAATGATCACCTCTTTGGCCCCATCCACGTCGTAGCTGATCACAGGCTTGCCGGCGATCAATGCTTGCGGCAACACGCGAGCGAGGCCTTCCCACAGACTGGTGTGGACGACAATGTCCATCGAATGAATCAGTTCGGGAACGTGGTTAGGCGGGACGAGTCCGGTGAAGAGGAAATGCCCGGTGAGTCCGAGGTCGGCGATGTACTTTTCGAATTCATTGCGGAGGATGCCGTCGCCGACGAGCAGGAACTTCGCATTGGGGTGCTGAGCGACAACCGCAGGAGCGGCGGCGATGACAAACTCTTGGCCCTTGAGGGGAAACAGGCGTCCGATCATTCCGATGACGACGTCGTTGGGGTGCAGGCCGAGTTCTTGCCGCACGAGCTCTCTTGGCCGAGGCGGCGTCAGGAATGGTTCGACTTCCATGCCGCTGTAAATCGTCACGAAGTTCTGGTGTGGGGCAATGCCGGCGGCAACGTATTGGTCAGTCATCGCATCGCAGACGCTGATGAATTTTGCGCAACGACGAGCCGCCCATTTCTCTGCGAGCCGATACAGCTCGAAAGCGATTGGGTTCTGGCCGTAATGAAACGAGGCTCCGTGGATTGTGTGAACGGCGGGGATGCCGAGCTTTGCGGCAGCGGCTCGGCCGAGGATTCCCGCCTTTGAGCTGTGCGTGTGGACGATGTCCGGTTTGATCTCCTGCAGCATCGCATTCAACGCACGATACGCTTTCCAATCTTGCCACGGCCGGATCGAGCGGTGCAGTTCCGGCAGCATACGAAAGTCGAAGCCGCCACGACGAGCACGCTCTTCGAGGCTTCCTTCCGGTCCCAACCCGGGGCCGGTGATCAGCGTAACCTTGTCGCCGTAGTCCCGATGCTGATCTTCGACGGTCAGCAGCGTGTTTTCCTGCGCTCCGCCAATGATCAGCCGCGTGATGAAATGGACGACGTTCATGCTGGAGCGGTCTGATTTCGCTGGTGGTCACGCGAGACGGGTTGGAGTTCAGTGGGAGGTTATCGTCGACCTGTGTGAGAGACCAAGACACAGGACGGCTCGCGACCCTCGTGGAACTGCAGATGGGCCGGTACTCTGCCGACCGATTGCGGGACGGCGGTGATAACGGCGGCCTGCCGCACGCGAACATGACACACCTTGGAGTTGCCGATCATGCAAATGGCTCGACGGTTATTGTGGTTTGCTTTCGGCTTGCTGTTGGGGGCAGCACCGGCGTCGCTGTGGTCTCAAGAGTTGCCAATCGAAGTGCTGCCGACGGATTCGAAGCTGGCGAAGATCGTGCTCATCGCCGGATCGAAAGCGTTCAAGCCCGGCGAGCACGAGTACGTTGCGGGCTGTGCAGTGCTGGCCGATTTGCTCAAGCAGACTCCGGGGGTTGCTCCGGTGCTTGCTCTGGATTGGCCGAAGAAGTCAGAGACGTTGGCTGGTGCGAAGGGGATCGTCTGTCTGTTCGACGGTGGAGACAAGCACGCTCTGCTGGCAGCCGATCGGATGGCTCAGCTGTGGAAGTTGGCGGACGAAGGAGTGGGCCTCGTCGGATTTCATCAGTTTGTGGACGTGCCGAAGGATGTCGGTGATCGGATGCGCGACTTGGCGGGAGCGGCCTGGGAGAAGGGTCACTCGCAGCGAGCACACTGGGTGACTCGGTTCGGGACATTTGCCGAACATCCCGTCTGCCGAGGTGTCACGCCGTTTGAGATCGACGATGGATGGCTCTTCAAATTGCGATTCGTCCCGGAGATGAAAGGTGTGACTCCGTTGCTGCGGACGGTCTCGCCGAAAGCAGCCAGCCAAGAGCTGACAGACGAGGCGATTGTCTCCTGGCTCTTCGAGCGATCCAACGGAGGGCGATCGTTCAACTTTACCGGTACGCACTTGCACGCCAGCCTGGCCGAAGAGGGCTATCGACGATTTCTGGTCAACGGCATCCTCTGGTCGGCGGGGGTCGAAATCCCGAAGTCCGGGGCTCCCGTTGCGCTGACAACCACTGGATTGAACAAGTACCTCAAGCCAGCTCCGGCCGCGAAGAAGTAATCCATCTACGAAAAGGAGCGTTGCATGTCGCGAATCACTCGTCGTCAGTTTTTGGGTACGACTGCTGTCGCTGCGGCTGGGCCGATGATTCTTGCATCGCCGTCACGCGGGTTAGCGGCTCCCAGCGAACGGATTCGGTTGGGCTTCATCGGCATCGGGATTCAATCGCGCGGGCACCTGCGGCGGTTTGTCGGGACGAGCGACACGCAGGTCATCGCGGTTTGTGATGTTGTGATCGAGCGGCGCGAGGACTCGAAACGGATCGTCGAAGAGGGCTATGCTAAACAGAAGCAAATGGCGTCGTACAAAGGTTGCGCGGCGTACGTCGATTTCCGGGAGCTGCTGGCTCGCGACGACATCGACGCGGTGGTGATCGGCACACCAGATCACTGGCACGCGATCCCGTCGGTCATGGCCTGTCGAGCGGGCAAGGACGTGTACTGCGAGAAGCCGCTGTCGCTGACGATCTCCGAGGGACGAGCGATGGTCGAAGCGGCCCGCAAGCACGACCGAGTGTTTCAAACGGGGAGCCAACAGCGCAGCGAGTTTGGCGGCTTGTTCCGTCGTGCGGTCGAGCTGATTCGCAACGGGTACCTCGGCGAGATCAAAACGGTCTCTGTCGGCGTCGGTGGCCCTGCCGTGACGTGCGATCTGCCGACCGAGGAATGTCCGACCGGTACCGACTGGAACTTCTGGAACGGCCCGTCGGCGGAGCGTGGCTACAACCAAATCCTCTGCCCCAAGGGAATTCACAACCATTTCCCGGCGTTTCGCCAGTACCGTGAGTTCGCCGGCGGCGGTTTGGCCGACATGGGTGCGCACCATTTCGATATTGCGCAATGGGCGCTCGGCATGGACAATTCCGGCCCGGTGAAGATCGAACCGCCGGAGGACAAAGCCACGACCGGCCTGAAGTTCACCTACGCAAACGGCGTGGTTATGACTCACGGCGGGCCCAGCGGCTGCAGGTTCGTGGGGACAAAAGGGACGCTCTACGTCGATCGGGGAAAAATCGAGGCGGATCCCGCCAGCATTCTGGAAGCGAAGCTCGGCGAGAATGCTTTTCACGTCGAGCCGTCCGACAATCATCACCGCAATTGGATCGACGCGATTCGCTCTCGCAAGAAGCCAATCTGCGACGTCGAGATCGGCCACCGTTCCGCGACGGTCTGTGAGCTCGGCCAGATCGGCTACGACCTTCGCCGTCCGCTGAATTGGGATCCGGTGAAGGAACGCTTCGTTAACGACGACGAGGCCAACAAGCTGCTCAGCCGCCCGATGCGCGATCCCTGGAAGCTGTGAGCCGCTTGTCGATCCATTCGGGATCGACGAACGGTTTCATCAGCCAGCGGAAAGTGTGATCGACGCGCGGGTCACTGTCGGGATCGCTGGCGATCGCATTCTTCGGATCAACTGGACTCAGTCCATTTTCCGTCAGAGTCCAGGGCCAGTTGTCTCGCCGTGCGATTTCATTGACGCGGGCCATCAACCGCAACGCCCAAAGGTTGCCGAAGAAATTGCGGTAGTCATTCCAAACACGATTCCATCCGAATAACACGACTGGTCGAGTGCGTGTTTCAAAGGCTGCCGCCAACCAGAATTGCACGAGAAAAAAAACCGCGATGCGTTGGTCCGCATTTCGGTCAGCTAATGACGCTGCGGTTGAACTGCGAAGCGACCAACCGACGATTCCCCAGGTGGCCATCCAGGTGAGGATCGAGATTGGGTAGCGGGTACCGAAAAACTGCCCGAGTGCCATCACAAGCACTAGTGCGAAGCCAATCAGTGCTGGTGCTTCGAGTTCCAGCCGTTGGCCATGCCAGCAGCGAGTCAGTTGGGCGAGCGCCGGCCATTCGAGGACGACGATCAGCGGCATAACGATGAAGAGGCTCCATTCCAGCAGTCGGCCGCGACGTGCGCCGAGGACAGCGACGAATGGGCACAGAGCACTCACTGCCGTCAGGTACCAAAGTTGATCGAGGATGCCACGAGGCACTTGATTCTTCGCGAGCGTTACAGACGTTGTGGCCGTCAAAGTCGCTTGAAACCAAATGGCCCACGCGGCTGCGGAGGTCAGGGACGTGTGGTGGACGCTGCGGGTCAGGCGAGCGACACCGATCCAGCCGCCAACGACGGCCAAAGTCAAGATCGCTGGGACAAGCACATCCGTCATGGTTGGATCCGATTCACTGCGGGGTTAGTCGGTACTGTCCGCACGTTCGACATTTTGTCCGGCGGTTCCTGCGAACCCAAGTGATCGCAGTAGATGTCGTGTGAGTTCCCTGAACCGAGTTGCCGATTTTGGAGCCTAGTGACCACCGAGTCCCAGTGAGCCTTCAACTGCGTTGCTTCGTCGGGTGAGTGGCCCGTACGGCAAAAAGAGCTCACGACTGTCAGACACGTTTCTTGAGGAGATGCCGGAATGAAGTGGATTTTGTCTCTCGCCATGTTGCTTGGCGTCGCTGGCACGGCGAACGCTAGGCTGTTCGACAATCACTGTTGCACGCCCGCGCCCAGCTGCGCGGCCCCGTGCGCGAAGGCGTGTGCTCCGAGCTGCGCGGCCCCGGCTGCGTGCGCTCCGAACTGCGCCGCTCCCGCGAAGGCGTGTGCTCCGAGCTGCGCGGCCCCGGCTGCGTGTGCTCCGACCTGCGCCGCTCCCGCGGCCAGTGCGCCAGCGTGTGCTGCTCCCGCAGCGTGCGCTCCGAAATGCGCTGCTCCGGCTGCTTGTGCGCCGACTTGTGCCGCGCCAGCTGCTTGTGCTCCTACCTGCGGCAACAGCAACAGCTGCTGCAACAACGGCTGCAACAACAGCTGCTGGAAGCTGCCCAAGCTCAAGTTGCCGAAAATTTGCTTGCCGAAGATTCACCTGCCCAAGCTGAGCTGCTCCAACAACGGCTGCGGACACACCTGTGCTCCGAGCTGCGCCGCTCCGGCTGCGTGTGCTCCAAGCTGCGCCGCTCCGGCTGCGTGTGCTCCGAGCTGTGCTGCTCCGGCTGGCTGCTCGAAGTAATGTCAACCACGTGGGATGACCTAACTCGCACTGCGAATTAATCCATCCCACTTCTCTGGCTCCGTAAACGTGAGTGATCGTCCGGGGGAACGTGCCTTCCCCCGGACACCTCACACGCGGGGACCGACAATTCGAACTTCTCTTTCGGAGGTAACTCCGATTATCAACCTTAGAACTTCTTCCTCGATAGTTCTCAGAGATCTGCTCGGTCCTCATTCCTTGGAGAGTCGAGTCGATTTCTGAACCACGAAGGCCGACCGCGATTCCGCGATCGGCCTTTTTTGTTGCGCACGCGAGCGGCAAGCGTTACTCGCATTGCAGCACGGCTCGGACATCCGCTTCAGAAACATCGTTGACGATTTCAACGAGCCCCAAACGTTTGGGAAGCACGAATCGCAAGTGGCCCCCGAGAGTCTTCTTGTCAAGTTTCATTCGTTCGACCACGGCGTCGACGGAGTGTGGCCAACCGGCCGGCAAACGAGTCGGCAATCCGAAGCGGTTCAACAACGCCTCTTGTCGAACGGTCACCGTGGAATTTATCAAGCCGAGTCGTTCCGCCAGTCGGCTGGCGTACATCATGCCAATCGCTACTGCCTCGCCATGCAGCAATTCGCCGAATCCGGCAAGTGCCTCGAAAGCATGCCCAAACGTGTGACCATAGTTCAAAACTGCGCGGAGCCCAGTGCGCTCGAATTCGTCTTTCTCGACAACGTCCGCCTTCAGCCGGCAGCAGCGTGCGACAACTTGCCGCAAAATGCCGGGGTCGCGTCGAAAGATCGCCTCCGCACGCAGTTCGAGAAAAGCGAAGTAGTCAGAGTCCAAAATCACTCCGTACTTCACAACTTCAGCCAGGCCGGCCGCGAATTCGCGAGCGGGTAAGGTCACGAGCATTTCCGTATCGATCAGCACTCCGATCGGCTGATGAAACGCTCCGAGCATGTTCTTCGCGACGGGATGATTGATGCCCGTCTTGCCTCCGACGGAGCTATCGACATCCGCCAGCAGTGAGGTCGGGATTTGCACGAATGGCAAGCCCCGCACGAATGATGCTGCGGCAAAGCCCGCCAAGTCGCCGACGACTCCGCCACCGACGGCAATCAAGACGGTGCGACGGTCAGCTTTCACGGCGATCAAATCATCCCAGACGGCCGAAAGACTGGCGATCGATTTCGTTTTTTCGCCGGGTTCCAGTTCGGTCAAGCCGCAACTCCAACCGGTGAGAGTCAGCCCCTCGCGAACGACATCCGCGTGCGGCCGCACGTTACGATCGGTGACAACGTGCGCCTGCCGCGAACTTCCGGCTTGATACACGCTACGATCCATCCAAGTCGGCAGCAGTGTGGGCAACTCCGACAGACCACCGCTGACAATGCGGATTTCGTAGCTCCGCTCGCCCAGATTCACATGCACCGAACTGGCATCAACAGCCACAGCCATTCTCCATCGGAAATGTCGAGACAGTGGAACGGTATCGGCCACTGTGTCGAGACGAAAGGATTGTGCCTTGCGGCGGTGTTAAAGCCGCGAAGAGACCCTTGTATGCCCTCTCAAGTACTCCTTTAATCCCGCTCCGGTTGAAGCTTTTTCAATGACGACGCTTCGATCGCTCTGGCCCCGTGCGGACATTTTCAAATCAGGATTACGAATGATGACGGATCGCATTTTTAATTTCTCTGCAGGCCCCGCGGTACTGCCGGTTCCAGTATTAGAAGAGGCTCGCGAGAATCTCCTCTCGTTAGGCAACACCGGCATCGGTGTCTGCGAACATTCACACCGCGGCAAAGCATTTCTGGCCGTGTACGAAGAATGCGAAGCCGTTTGCCGCGAAGTTGGCGGTATTTCGTCGGACTACAAAGTGTTGTTCTTGCAAGGGGGAGCGTCATTCCAGTTCGGTATGATCCCGATGAATTTCTTGTCGAGTGATGCTCACGCCGACTATCTGCTGACCGGAGCGTGGTCTGAGAAAGCTCAGGAGGAAGCGGTTCGTTTTGGTAAGACGCATACCGCGTGCAGCAGCAAGGATCGCAACTACTGCTACATCCCTGCGACGGTTCAGTGCAGCAGCGGCGCAGCCTATGTGCATTACACGTCGAACAACACAATCTTCGGCACGCAATGGCATCGCTTTCCCGAGGTGCCGGCCAATTCGGCTGTGATCTGCGATGCCAGTAGCGACATCTTCTGCCGACCAGTCGATGTGGCGAAGTATGGTCTGATCTACGCCGGAGCGCAGAAGAACCTCGGACCGTCCGGTGTGACACTGGTCATCATCCGAAACGATCTGATCGAGCGCGGACGAACCGACCTGCCGACGATGTTGCAGTACCGGACGCACAGCAAGAATGACTCGATGTACAACACTCCGCCGACGTTCGGGATTTACCTGATGGGCCTGGTTTTTAAGTGGATCAAGTCAAACGGCGGCCTCGTCGGCATGGAGCAACGCAACCGCACCAAAGCGGATCGGTTGTACGCGTATCTGGACCAGAGCCGACTCTTCAAGCCGACGGCCGACAGAGACAGCCGCTCGCTGATGAACGTCACCTTCGTGACCGGCAACGACGAACTTGACAGCCAGTTCGTGAAGGTCGCGACGGCAGCAGGGCTGGATGGACTCAAAGGTCATCGCAGTGTCGGCGGCATGCGGGCCAGCATCTACAACGCGTTTCCGATCGAGGGAGTCGATGCGCTGATTGCTGTAATGCAGGAGTTCGAAGCGAAACACACCTAGCGACGTTGGGGTGTCGTGGACGCGTCACAAAAACGCCGCCTCACTTGAGGTTCCCGAAGTGGACCCAAGCGAGGCGGCGCTTGCGATCGGCGCCGTGTCGCCAACAAATTCTTTGAAGGTTTCAGGTTCCAAATCTCAGGAATCGATTTGAGTCACCGAAGAAATGTTTGCTCGAAGGGGGCTGTTTCAAACGCATTCGCCTCATCGTTTTCGTCTTCTGCCTCGTTGTCGAGTTCCTTTGGCTCGCCTGATCGCGAGTTGCTGACGGATTTTTGAAGAGTATCGTCCGTCGAAAGTGGTGTTGGATTTGCGGGCTGTTGGGTTGACGGTTTCCGTTGGAATCCAATCTGCTCCGTTGCAGTTTCGGAATCCGGTGCTGACGGGCTTTCGTTTGTTGCAGGCTGCACCGGACTCGGTTTGTGCGAAGGAGCGGCACCAGAATCAGGCGATTCCTCTTTCGCGGGCGGAGCTGGTTTGGCAGGCAATTCAGGCTTTGGCAACGGCTTTGGTTCAGTGACCGGGAGTTCAGCCGCGGGGGCGGGCTCCGGCACCGGAGGTTGCGTGAGGCTTGATTCAGGTGAGCTGGAATAGACCGAAGTGCCGAGTTCCACCGGATCGGATTCGTCGGAAACGAATTCTTCCGGTTGTGTTTCGAGCGCGTCATTGGCATCGATGGCATGGCTGCGTGCCCAAGCATGACGCACGGCTTGCGCGTACGCCTCCGGATGCGACAGGCTCTCAGAAAGGAAGATGCTGTTGTCTTCCATCAACGTCCCCTTGCGAAATTTCATGTCCAAGATGGCGCGGTTGTAGCCGACCAGGCTTTGGTAGTACGCCTTCTCGGCAGTCGCGAGACTGACCTGTGCTCGGAGCAACAGATCAACGCTGCCTTTGCCTGCTCGATATTGAGCATCGTTGGCTTGCACGCGACGCTCAGCCGCGCGGCGGCGGTTGAAAAATGTCTGAGCGGTTTGAAAAGTCGTGTCCGCCTGTCGAAAAGAATTGGCCAACTCGTGACTGATTTCGAATTCTTGCGACCCCAGCGCGGCGCGGGCTTTTGCCAGCCTGAGTTCCAAGTTGCGGACCTGCGAATGAGCCGCTCGAAAACCGATCGGCATGCTGAATTCGAATCCGACACCCCAACCAGTTTGATTAGCGTTGAGCAGATTGTCGTAGAAGCTCGCCGTGGTTTGCACGGGAAATGGAGCCGCAATCCCCTGGGGATCGCTGTCCGACTTTCCAAAGAGTTGGTCGCCGAAGCCGTTGATCTGATAGCGCGAGACCAGGTCGAGCCGAGGTTTGGTGAGGCTCTTGGAGGCCTCCAGCTGAAACTCCAGGCTCTTGATGTTCCACTTCTGTTTGCGAAGTTCGACTCGGCGCGTCAATGCCTCGACCAGACTGGTTCGCCAGTCCGGGAGGAATTCAGCCGTGGTCGGTTCATCGGCCGGTCGGATGATCCGGCCGTCGTTGACTGGCAGTCCGAGCAAGCGCCGAAAACGGCCCTCGGTGTTGTAAACGTTTGAAAGCGAGTTTTCCGAGGCCGCCCGCGCGTCGAAGTAGCTGTCGCGAGCTTGCGCTTCGTCGGCCGCACTGCCACCTTCCAGGCCTTGATCGGTCTTGGCTTTCACTTCGCGCCAAGTGTGCAGGAAGCTGTTCCGAGCCGTGATGTCCGTGTCGTAAGTCCGATAGGCGAGATACAGCTCCCAGTAAACATCTTCAACGTCTTTGACCAAGCCGATCGTGGCCTGTTCAAAGTCCGCGAGCGCGATGTCGGTGCGAATTCGCGAGATGACCACGCCCTGGTTGACCTGTGGCACGTTTTGCAGCGTCGGGCGACGGCTGATGGGGCCGGCAATGCGCGTAAACCGAGTACCGCCGCCGGCCCACAAAGGTTGACGGTAGTTAAATTCGAGGCCTGGCAGTCCGGCATTCTGAGTCGCGCTGGGATTGTTCGTAAAATACGATTGAAAGAGTCGTGGATTCCCGCCGGTATTCTGATTGAAATCTTGATACAGCACATTGTGCTGAATCGAGGCTTGAGCACCATTCGCAAAGATTTTCGACAGCGCTGCGCGGAAGTCTCCGGCCTGGTTACCGAGAGTGTCGCCGTTCGAGATGCCACCGAAGCTGTTATTTTCGGCGATGTTTTCGCTGCGTCCGTAGAGCATGTTCGCTGTGAACTGCGCGTCAAATTCAGACAGCGCGGCTTCGACGCCGTTTTGGCCAAACAGAGTGCTCGTGTCTTGCAGAGCGGGATCGTAAACCGACTGGACGAAATCAGGGTTCGTCAGCAGACGGTTCCCCGGCGAAAGGAATTGGCCGTTGTCCCGGATGATTTCGTTGTTAGCGAGCGCGGTGTGCAGCGCTTCTTCAAGACCGAGATTCCAAATCTCATCTTTGCGTGGATTGCGAATGCGGCGCGGTTCGTCGGAGTAGCTGACGGTGTCAGGGGTCTCTTGGTTCACCGTTGGGTAGTCGATCGAGATGACGACATCTTTGTAGTGTTGTAAGTCTGTGTCGCCGACGTAGCTCAGCTTCTTTTCAGAAGTCGAGCAGCCGATGAGTAGGCTGCCGCACAGGACCACGTTGGCCCACTTCCACGGTCGCCAGACAATTCGCAATGGCATGGAAACACCCTTCCAGGCGGTCAAGTTCCCCCCAATCGCCTGCATCAGTATCGGTTGGGTGTTCGCCGTAGCTTTGGCAAGAGTTTTCGGATGTGCCGGTTGTAGGGTAGGTCGAGGCTTCTGATTTGGGGTTGATCGGCAGAAATGGCGAGTTCTGGTGGTGCCCGCGGTCCGACTGCATGAAACGGCGGAATTGGAGACAGCGGAGTCGCACGTACCACAAAAAAGAGCCGGCTTTCGCACGGCTCCGCTGACTCAAAAAGATCGCCCGACGTTTGACCGATCAGACTCCGCTTTTCCGTCGAGGAGTAACGGTGAAGTCCTCGAAACGAAACTCTAATTTTCCGGGGTCGGCGATGTTTTGAAAGAGTTGCGAGGCGACGTGGTGGAAGTGCGTCTGACGGATCGAATAGAAGTTGTGCTTGCCATCACGGCGACAACCGATCAAGCCGGCTTCGCGCAACAAAGCCAAGTGGTGACTTACGGCTGGTTGGCTTTGTTGCAATCGCTCGCACAACGCCGAGACATGCAGTTCGGTTTCGCGGTACAAATACATCAGCACACGCAACCGTGTTTCATCGGAGAGCAATTTGAACATCTGGACCAACTCGCGTTGGAATTGGTCGGGAAGTTGGTTCTGTCCGGAATGCGTCTTTTTCTGGTGGACCGGAGACTTAGCAAGTTCGAGCATTTGTTCCTCAGTAAGTTCGGAAGTCGGATTCGACGAGATCGCCGGAGCGGGCGTCTCTCGCGAAAGGTCAGGTTGAGAATGGTCAGCCAATTGGCGATCCTGAAATCCATTGGCGTTGCGTTCTCTGTTAGCGAGCCTTCAATTGAGATGACTCGCGAAACGAGGGAACAGCGACGAAGCAATTTCTGCCTCACCGCATGCGAATGGGCTTGTGGTCAATCGAGAATGGTTGAAGACTGGAATATGGGAATACGATGATTGCCCTCGAATTGAGGGCTGAGAACTGGCGGAATCGCCGGAAAATGAGCAACTCAAAGTTAGACAGGCAGATTCAATCCGTCACCAATTGCTGAACGGCACGGATTATTTCGGCTCACTGATCCGTCGTCAACGATGGTGCTTCTCCGAGAATTCGTGGGGTTTCTGTGAAAGTCGTCGAATTCAGCAGCTTGTCAGGCCTGCGGGCGGTTGTGACCGGATCGACCTCCGGGATTGGCCGAGCGATCGCCGCCGAGTTTGCTCTCGCGGGTGCGGATGTCGTCATTCATGGAGTTCGCAATGCCGCCCCAGCAGATGTGCTGGCAACAGAATTGCGTTTGCTCGGTCGGCGCGCAGAGGTTGTCCTGGCGGACTTCCGTGATGAAAAGTCCCTCGCGACCTTCGTTGATCGTTGCTGGGCGACGCTGGGAGGTGTCGACATCTGGGTGAACAACGCGGGTGCCGACTTGCTCACGGGAGAAGCTGCGAAGCTGAATTTTGCCGACAAGCTGCAGAATCTCTACGAGGTCGATGTGCGAAGTACTTTGCTTCTCAGTCGGTTGATTGGAAAGCAGATGCTGACGGCGGGTGGTGGAACGATTCTGAATATTGGTTGGGATCAAGCGGAACGTGGCATGGAAGGGGACAGTGGCGAACTTTTCGCGGCCGCGAAGAACGCGATCATGGGATTCACTCGTTCGCTGGCGGTCAGCCTCGCGCCGACCGTTCGAGTCAATTGCATTGCCCCTGGCTGGATTCGGACGAAATGGGGCGAGGGAGCCAGCGAACTGTGGCAAGAGCGTGTCCTGCGCGAGACGCCGCTGAAACGTTGGGGGACTCCCGAAGATATCGCAGCCGTCGCGAGATTCCTCGTCAGTCGTCAGGCGAGTTACATCACCGGTCAGATCATCAACGTCAACGGTGGCGCGGAACGGTGATCTCATGCCAGCGGAGAGAATACTGTTCGTGACGGGGCGACTGGCGGAAGTATCGTTGCGCGAGTTACTCGCGACGCTCGCCCCAAGATTCGGCTTTGAATACGACGTAGCCGTATTGGGTATCAGTGTGGCGGCGTTGATGTCGGTGGACTTCGTCGCCCGTAAATTAGACGCGCCCCAAGCCATCGATCGGGTTCTGTTGCCGGGATGGTGTGGCGGTGATTTAGATGTGCTGACACAGAGGTTCGGCAGCCGGTTTGAGCGAGGTCCGAAGGACATGTTCGATTTGCCAGAATATTTCGGTGGTCGAGCGAAATCACCGCCCGACCTAAGCCAGTACGACATCGAAATTCTGGCTGAGATCAATCACGCTCCGCGATTGAGCGGGCAAGAATTGCTCGCAAAAGCCGAAAAGTACCGGCGAGACGGGGCGGATATCATCGACTTGGGCGGCATTCCGGATGAACCCTGGCAGCGAATTGGTGAGGCGACACGCCTGCTGCGTTCCGAAGGCTTTCGCGTCTCGATCGACAGCTTCGACCGCAATGAAGTCGAGTCGGCTGTTGAAGCCGGTGCGGAGTTGGTTTTGAGTTGCAACAGCTCAAATGCGAGTTGGTTGTCTGCGATGGACGCGGAGTTGGTCGTCATCCCCGATCAGCCGCAAGACTTGGCTTCGTTGCAGCGAACGATCCAGGAACTGACTGCGGATGGGCGGGCATTTCGTGTCGATCCAATTCTGGAACCGATCGGGTTCGGCTTCGCAGCATCGCTGGCTCGATTCTTCGAGGCCCGCCGCCGTTGGCCCGACGTGGCGATGATGATGGGTATCGGGAACCTGACAGAACTTTCTGAAGTCGACAGTGCCGGCCTCAATTTCTTATTCGCCGCGATCTGTCAGGAACTCGGCATCCGCAGTGTGCTGACGACCGAGGTCGTTCAATGGTGCCGTTCGGCGGTCAAAGAGTTTGATCTGGCGCGCCGGGTAATGCGGCATGCGGTGGCGAACCGCGTACTCCCGAAGCATGTGAACTCGCAGCTTGTCATGCTGCGTGACGTGAAAGTCCATGAACTGGGCGAATCCGGACTGTGTCGATTGGCCGGACAGATTCGGGACGCAAACTTCCGCATCTTTGTGGAACGTGGTGAACTGCATTTGCTCAATCGCGATGGACATTGGCACGGCGCTGATCCCTTCGAACTTTTCGACGAGATTACGCGTACGATGCCGATTGATTCAGCTCACTCGTTTTATCTCGGTTACGAATTAGCCAAAGCCACCACGGCGCTGACGCTTGGCAAACAGTACCGGCAAGACGAGGCGCTGCAGTGGGGCTTTCTAACCGTGCCAGAACTCAGTGCTCACGAGCGACGTCGAAGTTGAGGCCCCTCAAACTGCCGATCTTTCTCGTTCGTGGCTATAGTTCTGCGGCTTGGAAATCCTTTCGTGAGAATTTTATGACAGACGCGACTCCTGTCGTCACGATTCGCTCCGTCCGATCCGAGGACTTGTCGGCCATCGCGACGTTCATTGAGCCATTTGTAGCCATCGGAAAACTGCTGCCGCGAACCACGCAGGAGCTGGAAGACCTCGTGCCGAATGGTTTCGTGGCCGAGTCCGATGGGCGAATTGTCGGCTTTGCGGCGCTGGAGATCTACTCGCCCAAAATGAGCGAGATTCGGAGCCTCGCTGTCGCACCGGACTTCCGTGGTGTCGGCATCGGTAAGCAATTGGTGCAGCGTTGCGTCGAACGTGCCTGCGATCTTCAGGTTCTGGAGGTCATGGCGATCACGTCGAACGATGAGTTCTTCAAACAGTGCGGCTTTGACTTCACCTTGCCGGGGGAAAAGAAGGCGTTGTTCCTTCAGACACGCGACTTGTGAGTTGCGGGCAGGCCGCGATTCAGCGGAACAATCCGGTCAGGCGGTCAAGTTTTGACAATTCATTCCCATTTTTGGTGGCGGGGTTCACTGAGATTGGGTGACTGTCCCATTGGTCGATTACGATTCCAGTCGTCCCCCATTTTCAGTGGGTGTGCCTTTCAGTACCCTGATGTCACATTTTCAAACCGGTACCGCTGGTGTTGGGTTTTGTGGACCAGAACTCTCCCACCAGAAATTCACCCGCAAGGAATTCGCCATGCAAGCCTCTCGTCGTTTTGCTCTTCGCCGTCCAGTCCGTTCGGGGTTCACGTTGATCGAAGTGTTGTTGGTGCTCGCGATTTTGGGTGTCATCGCGGCGATGGTCGTGCCAAATCTGCTTGGTCGGCAGGACGAAGCAAATCGTCGAGCGTCACGGATCAGCATCGCCGGCTTCGAGAATGCCGTGAAGCAATACGCGGCCGAGCACGATGGACAGTTTCCCGAAGGGAATGGCGACTCGGTGATTCAAATGCTGATGACTCCTGAACAGACGGACGACTCCGCGAAGCCACGATCCCCGTATCTGGAGAAGATTCCGATGGATGCTTGGAAGAATCCATTGCGGTACGAGTACCCGGCTTCGGGCAATCACCAATCGACGACTGGCAAGCCCGCGATTTGGTCAGCCGGCGCGGATCGGCAGGACGATACTGCCGACGACATCAACAATTGGTCGCAGAACTAGCGGCGATGAGTCATGTGTCGTGACCGCTTTCATCGACGGCGAAGTCAGGTTCGTGACGGCTTCACGTTTGCCGAGATGCTGTTAGTGTTGGCGATCCTGTTGATCATCACTGGCGTGGCCTTCCCACCCGTGTTGCGAATGATGGCCGATCAGCCACTGAAAGAAGCCGCGGAGCGTGCTCGCGTGCAATTGGCGACGGTTCGGCTGAAGGCACTCGATTCCAGTGCCGCGTGGCAGCTTCGATTTGAGCCTGGCGGGCGGCGATATCTCTGGATGCCAATGGATCGCACTTCTACGTCCACGAGCCCGGCCGCGGCGACGTCTGCCGCGAACGCTGTTGTTGGACCGACTTCTGGCGAACTGCCCAAAGGAATCCAATTCAGCAGTGACATCAAAGGTGTGCCGCTGACGGTCGAACGGTTGCCTCAAGAGGTAGTCGCGGGGATGGCCAACGCCTATCAGTTGTCCCAGGTTGGTTGGAGCGCTCCTGTAACGTTTCAGCCAGACGGCTCGGCAGTGGATTCGGAACTGGCAGTCATCGACGCAACCAATCGACAAATCCGCTTGAACGTACGTGGTTTCACGGGTGGCGTGACTGTCTCTCCCATCGAAATGAAGAGGCGGTAGTGATGCAAAATCGCGTTCAAGCACGGGTTCGCGACACAAGGCGCCGGGGGCTGACGCTGTTGGAGGTGCTGCTGTCGTTGGGTCTGTTTCTGGGAGCCTTGGCCGCGTTGAGCCAGTTGTGGTACGGCGGCGTGCGAGCCGCTGTACAGGCGCGGTTGTCGACACAGGCGATTTTGCGGTGCGAGTCGAAGTTGAACGAAGTCGTGGCCGGTGCGGTTCCGCTGACATTGGCCAGTGAGACTCCCTTCGACGATGACGCCAGTTGGACTTGGAGCTTGCAAATCGAGGCTGGCCCGCACGCAGATCTGTTGCTGCTGACGGTGACCGCCTCTCATCCCGGCCAAAGCGGGCTGTCGGCAAGCCAACATCAACTCCGACGTGTGATTCGAGATCCGCAGGTCTGGACCGCCGCGCAGCAGGCGACGTTGGAGGGGACGACGCCATGAGAAGTTTGGAGCGAAACTCTCCACTCTCCGCTTCCCACTCTCCACATCCGAGCCGCGGCTTTACGTTGCTGGAGATCGTGCTGGCCCTCGGATTAGCGAGCTTGTTGTTGGCGGCGTTGTACACGGCCTTGCAAATGCACTGGTCGTCGTCGGCCCTCGGCCAAGTGGAGATGGAACGCACGCAAGTGGCTCGCGCGTTGTTTCGCCGAATCGAGACCGATCTGCGAGCAGTCGTTTTTCGCGACACGCCGCTCACTTCGTCCACCGATACCGCTTCGTCATCAAGCTCCGGCAGCACGACCAGTGGGACAGACTCGTCGTCAGGGGCTTCCGACAACTCTTCGAACAGCGGCAGTGCGACAGCGAGCGGAAGCAGCGGATCCACCAGCTCCTCAGCCACCACGACCGAGAATTATTCCACGCAGAAGACCGGAGTGTTTGGCGACTCGCAGATGATCGTTGTGCACTGCAGCTTGCCAAGTCGAGCAACCCGCATAGGTGTTGCCACCAACGACAATACAAATGGTGTGTCTGCCGAAGACGTCAGTAGCGACATGCAATCCGTGGCTTATTTTCTGGCGGGGTCGGGTTCGACGCTCGCTCAGCAGTTTTCGGGCTCGTTGTCCAGCCGGTTAGCACAATCGACCGGTTTAGCTCGCCTGCAAGGGGGGCGTATGGCTATGCAAGCGGCCGACGAATCGGGTGATCTGTCGTCGATGGCCGCTGGCGTGAAGTTGCTGGCGCCCGAAGTCGCGTCGATTTCATTCGAGTACTTCGACGGTGTGAGTTGGACCGCGACTTGGGACAGCGCCACCTCAAACAGCATTCCGAACGCAGTGCGTATCACGATCGACTTTTTACCACCCGTCGACACTGGCGGGTGGTACGCGCGGCCAGTGAGTATTTCCACCAGTCGATTTCAACACACGGTTGCGTTGCCGTTGGCTCAACCGTACGTCTCGGAAGATTCGCTCTGATTTGCCCTCGGGCTATTGTCGAGGATTAGAGCCATTGGTTGTTCCGGATTGCGGTTGAGTGCGGCTGCGGCGGAAATTCTCTGATCCAGGTAGTTGACGCTGCTCATCGATCTGTTGGCGAATCTGATTCGTCTCTTCATTGAGCTGTTGAATCATGCGTTCGTATTCGAGCTGCGAGTTGTCGTCAACCGAGGTGGCGAGGTGGCCTTTTGTCTTCGGAGTTGATGCCTGCACGCTTTGAGTGCCAGGAACGGCATCGTTTTCCCGACGATCCAGTAGGGCGTCAAAGCGGTCGGTGACTGTCGTGCGAGTGTTGGCCCGGCGCTGAGAATTGTGCGCTTGATTCCGTTCGGGAGTTGCAGGACTCTGCCGCCCGAATAGTTGTGCAGCCGTTTCGCGAGCGTTTCCAAAGCTGGATGGCTGGGTCGGCGCTACTCCGGCCGGCAAGTATCCGAAGCGGTTCGGCGTCTGATACTGCTCCGATGGTGGCAACTGATCCTGAGATGTGATCTGAGTCTGCGACTGTGGCAATTGAGCTTGCGACTTGGCTGGCGTGCTGAATGGATTGGATTTGAACGTACCGGCTGGAGGTTCTCCGGCGGGTTGGCCGTAATTGGGCGGATTCGAATTGGCCGGCGAGTGGGGAGGTGTCGTGGGTGAAACTCCGTTAGCAGCAGTGACGTTGTTGAGCGTATCTGGTGAGTTGACCCAGTTCGACGGTTGTGTTGCGCCAGAACTCTGTCCCGGCGTGATCGGGAATGGGTTACCCGATCCCGCATTCATTCCCAAGCGAGCGGCCGCGCGTGCCGGATCATCGGTCACACTCGGCGGAAAACCATTCGGCCGCACACTGCTGTTTTGTACCGACTGCGTGGGTTGGGAAGCAGCCGTCGTGTTATTCGGAGAGATCGCCGGCAACGAACCGGCTGGTGGCCACGTTGGCATGGTGTCCAACGGCGAACCTGTTCCGGCCGATGGTAGCGAACCGCGCAACGTGTTCGGCATCGGCGCCGGCGTTGGATTTGGCCCTGCGTTGAGCATTGGTTCCGGCAATAGATTCGAGACCGCCTCTGGCATTTCATTGGATTGGCCGTTCGGCAGTTGTCCAATTGTGCCGTTAGCCGGCCTGCGTCCGTCTGGCATTGATTGCCACGGCGTTTGACTGGAAAGGTTCGCGCTCGGAGGCGGGCCGAGGATCAGCGGCGCGTTGGGATCTGCCGGTGCCGATGTCGGCGCACCATTCCGGCGGTTCGCGGCGTTGGATTGCGAGTAGGCCGGATTAGCGATGTTGGCTCGGTCAGGTTCTTCGTCGCGCAATTGCCGTTTCGCGATTTCCTGGCGTTGGCGTTCGGCGTTGTCTTTGCTCTGCCGGTCAGTGATGGTCTGCATCCGAAGGATTTCCATCTGTTCCTTGATCTGCCGGGTCGACTCCGGCTGATTTGGATCGCTGACGGCACCTATTTGTGCGATTGATGATGAGTTGTTAGGCGGTGGCAGATCGGGAGCCGCCCAGCCGTCCTTTCCAAGAGGTGGCGACGACGATGGAGGCGGAGTGAATCCGCCGCGTGCATTGCCCATCGAGTTCCCGACGGCTTGTGCGCTCTGGAATTCCAATTCAGGTTTTGTCGGGACTACGTTGTTTTGAGGCGTGTTGTACAGAGCCCCATTCATCGTCACCGGGTTCTGTGGCGGCCAGCCTTGGTTGGTCATCATCGTTGCCGCTGGCGTTGCGGCGATGAGTCCGCTGGGAATCAACCGAGTCAATTTGGCCTGTGCTTCCGCCTCGCTATTGGTCATGCGGAACATGGCCAGCGCGCGATCCGGTTGGCCCTGTTTGGCGTACAAGAGTCCGAGGTTATTGATTGCATTGGACTGCTTCGGGTTCTTTTGCAACGCCCCTTGCAGATAGTTTTCTGCTTCCGCATATCGCGACTGTAACAAGAACGAATAGCCAATATCGTTGAGCAAATTCGGATCGTTCGGCGAAGCGTTTAGCGCGGCGAAGTAATAGCGCTGAGCCGTCATGTAGTCCTGTTGGCGATCGGCAATCACTCCCAGCCGATGATTCGCGACCGGATGATCCGGCTGTCGTTGTACGACGGCGGAGTACTTTGTTTGCGCCTCCTGCAGATTGTCCTGTAGGAATGCGGTGTGCCCTTGGTGGAGTAGTTCCGAGACCTCAGCCGACTTGCTGGAGGTGGTGTGGCTGCCCGCAACAGGAGCCTGCTCGGCTTCGCGCTGAGCGACGTATTCATCAAACGGTTGTTGCTTCTTCCCAAACATTCGCATGGGCGACGACGCACAACCGCTCAACGAGCCTGCCAAGACCGCTATGAACGCCAGGCGAAACGTGGATTTGTTCATCGATCAACCATCCTGGTGGATCAAATCGTGGCAGAATCTCCGTCGCGCCGCAGAGGGTCAGACGGTGAAATCCGCAAGGAAAGGGGAGGGGTGTAAGGCGAGAATTCGCCGGATAGGAGTTTCGAAGGGGCCGGGTTATAGACCTACTCCGGAAAGTCTGTCGAGACGAACCTGGGGAATTTGATCGGCTCCGCCAGATCGATTCAGGAAGCTATTCCTGCGGAGACCTTCCGGCTAAAACCCTTGTCTGACGCTGACCCGTATCTGACGCGAGTGTTCTCGCCAAATGCTTTGTCTTGGATGAGATCATGTCACGGCTCTCTCCGGATTCCGGATTTTCCAAAACCAAAATCATCGCCACGATCGGGCCCGCGTGTGAAACTCGCGAGAAGCTCAAAGCGTTGGTTGACGCCGGGGTCGACATCTTTCGTTTGAATTTCGCTCACGGGAAACACGAGTGGTTGCATGGGCTGGTTGGGCTAATTCGGTCGATTTCGGCTGAAGTCCAGCGGCCGATTGGCATTCTGGGTGATCTGTCGGGGCCGAAAATTCGTCTCGGTGTTCTCCCCGGCGGCAGCTTTGTTTGCGAACTCGGTGCGACGGTCGAATTCGTGCGTGGCGAGCAGAGCGAGACTCCCGGCCGACTGACCTGTACCTACGAGGAACTCATTGACGACGTCCGTGCCGGTGACCGGATCTTGATGGCGGACGGTACCGTGTCGCTGAAAGTTGTCGAGGCTAATGCCGCTGCCGGATGGGTCCGCTGCGTCGTCGATGGTAATGGCGAGATTCGAAGTCGACAGGGAGTCAACTTGCCGGGAGTCACACTCAGCACGCCGAGTCTCACCGACAAGGATCGCGAAGATCTCACATGGGCCTTGGAACGCGAATTGGACTTCATCGGCCTGAGCTTCGTCCGCTGTGCCGCCGACGTGAGATTGCTACGCGGAGTGATCAAAGCGGCTAAGCCGAAGTTCATGCCACTGATTGTCTCAAAGATTGAGAAGCTGGAAGCCATCAACGACCTCGACGGGATTCTGGCGGAGACTGACGCCGTGATGGTCGCACGCGGCGACCTGGGTGTCGAAGTCGACATCGCGCGCGTGCCGGTGCTCCAAAAGAAAATCATCAAGGCCTGCAACCAACAACGCATCCCGGTGATCACCGCCACGCAGATGCTCGACAGCATGCAGCACAACGAGTTGCCGACGCGCGCTGAAGTCACCGATGTCGCGAATGCCGTGATCGACGGCAGCGATGCCGTCATGCTCTCCGGAGAAACCGCTGTCGGCGAATATCCCATCGAGGCGGTGCGCATGATGAACCGCGTTGCCTGCGAAGCGGAGCCATTGGTTGAGCCCTCACAATTTCGAACGCGGTCCGCTCCAATGAGAGCTCAAGCCTTATTAGTCACGGAAGCGGTCACGCGAGGAGCCGGAGCCGCTGCAGAATACCTCCGTGCGAGCGTGATTGCAGTCGCCTCGCGGACGGGACTGACGGCGATGGCGCTGTCCAACCAACGCATTTCTGTGCCGATCATCGCGGTCACCGACCGCCCGGAAAGTTCGCGCCGCATGAGTTTATTCTGGGGAGTGACTCCGGTACTGACCGACACCCGCACCGTCGGCAACGCCGAGCCACTGCTGCGATTCGTTGTCGATTGGGGCAAACGCCAAGGAATTGTCCAATCGGGCGGCCGCATCATTCTGATTGCTGCCACCAACTGGTCGGACGAAGGGCACGATTTGATGATGGTTCACATGGTCCCGTGACGCGGGAAGCAATTGGTCATTGGCGATGGGTCATCGGTCATTGATCATCTTGAATTTCAATGACCAATGACCAATGACCAATGACCAATGACCAA